>NZ_BAAJMC010000028.1:0-44748 GCF_057551365.1 Colwellia sp. KS18-150
CAGTCATGTTGATATTTTAGGTATTGCGAATAATGTTGAAGATGGACAAATCGTCATAGTCACTGTCAGTGACGGTATTTCAACACTTGAATTTACAACATCTGTTGAAGGTTATATTTGGAGTATTACGGATAATGATTTAACTAGTCTAAATGATGGACCTTTAACTTACTTTGCAACGGTAACTGATCTAGCAGGAAATGTGACTAGTGATAGTGTGGTTAAAGTTAAAGATACTGTAGCGAGCTTGGACATTAATATTGGCTCTGGAGTAGATGACTTTCTCACTAGTGAGGAATTAGGCTCAGTTATTATTTCTGGCACAGTATCTAACGTAGAAGCAGGTCAAATTGTCACTGTAGTCTTATTAAACAGTATTGGCGAAACTAATACAATTAGCACTGTTGTGGAAGACGACTTATCCTGGTCAGCAACAATTGATATGAGTAGCTATCAAGATGGTATTTTAAGTGCTGAGGCAACTGTGGCCGATGTGGCTGGCAATATCGCAGCGAACATTGATGAGGTAGTTATTGATACAAGTGCTGATATAAGCATATTTGTTAATACTTTTGCTGATCAAGTTGATGATATTATTAATGCTTTAGAAGTGCAGAGTGTTTTAATCTCTGGTTTGGTGGGTAATGTTGAAGATGGTCAAGTTATAACTGTTTCGGCTAGTGACGGGGTTAATCTTTTAGTATTTGAAACAGTAGTAGTAGGTTCTACTTGGACTGTGGGCGAACAAGATTTAACTAGCTTACAAGATGGCTCGTTGCAATTTACGGCTACCGTAACCGATGTTGCTGGTAATGTCGCCACCGATACCACGGTCAAAGAAAAAGATACCCAAGCAACAGTTACAATCGTTGTTGATAGTAATCAAGACACCACAGATAACATTATAAATAATCTTGAGTCACTTCAGGTGGATGCTTCAGGCATTGTTACTCACATAGAAGATGGACAAACGGTAACGCTAACGATTTCGGATGATGTTGATACGCTGACATTGACAACGCAAGTGGTGGCAGGTGCTTGGAGTCTGACGGATATTGATATCTCTTCTTTAGCAGACGGCACAATAACCTATCATGTCAGTACTGACGATGTTGCAGGCAACCCAGCAACCGCGAGTACCAGCTTAGAAAAAGATACTCAAGCTGCTGTTACGGTAGTCATCGATTCAGGTGATGATGAATTTTTATTGGCTGCAGAAATTAATCCTGTGTCAATTACCGGTACCGTAAGTCATGTTGAAGTGGGGCGCATTATCTCAATAACGCTGAGTAACGCCAATGGTGATACTGATACAGTAACTGCCGAGGTACAAGCAGACTTTACCTACTCAACCACGGTCGATGTGAGTGGCTATGCAGATGGTCTACTTACCGCAGAGGTGAGTGTTACTGATATTGCTGGCAATATCGCCACCAATTCAGATACTGCCACCATAGATACTACAGTGTTTATTGACATAGATACTGGCGGAAATGGTATCAATATCGCTGAATTACGTGCCAACAATATCAGTCAATTTGAAGGCACAACGGATGCTGAGGTTGGTCAAGAAGTTATACTAACTATTTCAGACGGTACTACTAGTAAAGAGATTGTTGGCGTTGTTGATGTTGCTGGTCACTGGCTAGTAACGGGTGTTGATATTGCAGGGTTAGCAGATGATGAAAACTGGCAAATAACGGCCTCGGTGACAGATTTAGCGGGAAATAGCGCCATTGATGATATGCCAAGTATTGATGTTTTACGCACCAGTACTATCTATGAAGTAATCGTCGCACTATTAGGCTCTCATACTGATTCTAAAACGTTAGACATAGATAATGCCGATGTTGCTTTTAGCTCAGATCAAAGCGTTTTAGCGAGCCTTACCTCTGATGGTCAAACTGTCACGGTAACGCTCGCTGCAGATGGTCAATCATTATCTGTGACTCGTGATGGTGATAGTGCTCTTGTGATGACGGTGGAAATTTTGCTTTCACAAGTGAAAGTTAAAGTGTATGAAGCGGTTGACCAACCCAATAATGGTAACCTTTTAGAAGTTAGTGCCTTAATCGAAGCGACACAAATTGATGATGACGGAACCAGTGAAACCGTTACTTTACCGGCTTACATTGATATTTATGATGCTCCGCCATTAGCCTTTAGAGATTATTACACCGTTATTGAAGATGAAACATCCACCGGGAGTTTAACCAGTAATGATTTTACGGCGGAAGGGCCCCTTAAAGTCACCTCAATTACTGTTGAAGGGCACGACTATGCCATTCCAGACGGCGGCAGTAGCATAATCAATTTAAGTTATGGTGAATTAACCGTAAGTTCTGATGGCTTCTGGCAATTCGTCGCCACAGATAACTTAGATAACAACCTACATCAAGCGTTTGATTTGGTTTATCATATTTTGGATCATGACGGTAGTACTGGTCGAGCTAAAGCCTTCTTTACCATAAACGATGGCCAAGCCGGCAATATGGACGATGTTGACTTTACCACGGCTGAACATGATACCGATGAGTCAACTGTCGCGAGTTTTGATTTTGATATTATTGCTGGCTCAGATACGTTAATGCCAGAAACCATTGCTTTTGATACTCAAGTCATTGATCAATTAACCAGTTTGGGATTAACCAGTAATGGTATTGAGTTAACGTATACCAGCTCAGATGGCAAAATAATTAATGCTCAATCTCAGGGAGTGCATGTCTTTTCACTAGCGCTTTCAGCGGTTAACAATGGCGATGACTTAACGGCTACCATTGATTTCTCACAAGTACGCCCGCTAGATCATATTTTAGACGACAATATTATCTTAACCTTAGCGGTTACAGGTGAAGATCTTGACGGCACGGTAATAAATTCTGGCGATATTACCTTTACCATTCAAGATGGAAATGACCCGCAGTTTGCAACGATTGGCAATATTACTTTAGAAGAAGAGCGGCTAGTTGCGGGGCCGCAATTTGGTAGCGCTGAAATTTCAACCTTAGTTGGCTCAGACAACATTACTGAGGTAATCTTCGCTAATAGCGGTAAGCAGCCCGAGTTGACTACCAATGGTGACGTCATTCTATATCAAGTAAGTGCTGATGGCAGCATGTTAACAGGGTATACCTCTGATATTAATAACCCCATTTTTGTCGCGCAAATAGGCACCAACTTTAATCCTAAAAATGACACCTTTGATGAAAACTATAGTTTCACTTTATATCAAACGTTAGATCAAAACATCAGCAGTGATATTCCGCTACAAGTTATTGTAAAAGATTACGATGGCGACAGTACAAAAGCCACACTAGATATCACCATTATTGATGATGAGAGTGCTAGTCTAGCGACTCCAGATTTATTAGTGTCAGAAATCCCTGTTGATTTTAGTCATGCTACCAATATTGATTTAGGGGATATTATTAGTCAGTCAGGTACTGACACCATTGTTGACCTTGATTATGATGTCGTCAATGGCGCACCAGTACTTGATAGTAATGGCGATGCTCTTACTCAAAATGGTCAAGTAATTAGTTGGCTAAATATTGGCAACGGCACGTTAGAAGCTAAGCTCGCAGATGGCACAATAGTTTTCACTGTTGAAGTACCTAATACTTTTGCTCAACCTCCAGCAACAAACAATGTCACATTTACCTTATTTGGCGCCGTTGATCATCTGGCCTCACAATCAGATAGCCTTATCGTCAATATTCCTATCGCTTTAATTGACCAAGACGGCAGCCATATTGTTGATCAAATGCATGTTCAAATTGATGATGGTTTAAATCCTGAATTAAACTTCACTGATGCTGGTGCCTATCTTGATGAAGGGGATTTAGTTAACAACACCAGTGTCACTGGCTTTATTGGTATGTATGACTTAACGACGGGTAGTGACGAGATCACTGCCGTAACGTTAACTGATAATTTCAATTTTAGCGGCGTCTTTACTAGCAATGGAGATAATGTCAGTTTATCTGCCATACCTGATGTTAATAATTGGTATAAAGCAACCGCTGATAATGATAACAGTGAAGTGTTTAGAATTCGTTTTAATCTTGATGGAACCTATGATTATCAGCAATCACAGGCCTTAATGCATCCAGATGGCGATGATGAAAATATATTAGGGCTAAATTTTGATGTACAAGCTGTGGATGCTGACGGTGATAAATCAGCTAGCCAAACCGTCACGGTTGCCGTTCAGGATGATGTACCTACAGGTACCGTTATTGATACAGCATTCGCAGAAGGTGATGTCATTAACCTTGATTTACTTTCACAAGAAAATGAGGGTGCTGATGGCGCAGTCATTACCCAGGTCACCTATTTAGGTGTTGATTATATCGTTGATGCGTTAAACGGCGTTACTTTCGATCTTATCGATGACCAAGACGCAGAAAAATACGCTGAAATAACGATTAACGCCGATGGCAGCACGGTTATTGATAGTAATGAATTTGATTATCCTGATGAGCACTACCTAGATCAGCTTACTTATTTGGTGGTTGATAAAGATAACGATAGTGTCAATAACATTTTAAATATCGATGTGCGTGATAATGACGGAACCATTATTGCCTATGACCCGACAATGAATGAAGATGATTCAGTCACTTTATTATTAGTGGCTAATCCTGGCGATATTGATTTAGGTGAATCCGTCACTGAAATTCGCATCAATATTGCCTCACTTAAAGGGGGCACTCTAACCTTAAATGGTAACCCTGTCCCTGATGATGGCACTGATTACATTCTTTCTGGTGCGTTATTAATTCATGCTGATGGCTTGGGTATTTTAGCGGAGGGTAGTGCGACACCTAATGGGAACTTAGTCTTTACACCATTACTAAATACCTCGGATGCTATTGCCTCACAACAAGTAACCATTGGTATTAGTACACAAATTGAAGAGGCTGACACCACTCAAAAACCGCTGGTTGTTAGTACTATTAATGTCTCTATAAATTCGGTAGCAGACATGCCTGTTTGGGATAACGGTATCTCGGTTTTTGATTACAACCCAGCATTTAATGGCTCTATTGTAGAAGATGGCGGCTCAGTAGCATTAACGCTAAAAGCAGACTTATTTGATAGTGACGGTTCGGAGTTGCTTACTTTTAGAATTGAAAATATCGATGCAGATCTCACTTTAACTTATACCGATGGTGGTACAAAAACCGTAGCGGAAGGTAGTATTCTCACTCAAGCGCAATTAGAAACATTAATGGCTACTAGCGCTGAAAATAGTGCCGGCTTAATGACATTTGAAGTAGTTGCCATTGCCACAGAGCAAGATAATGGCGATACCATTGAACATGGCGCGCAGTTGGTGTCAATTAATGTACAACCCGTTGCCGATAAACCTGAATTGACTGTGAAAAATATTCATAGCGACGAAGATGTTGCTATTAATGCCAATGAGATTATTTCAGGACAGCTAAGTGATACTGACGGCTCAGAAACCTTGAGTTTTGAATTAACCTTGCCTACAGGCTGGACATTAAATGGTTTAAATGGCGCAGTGGTTACGGATCTTGGTGGCGGCGTTTGGTCGGCATTATCTAGCGATATTATTGCCGATAATGTACAGATTATTCCATTAGCGGATATCAGCTCCATCAGCGGCAATTTTACTATTGATGTGCAAGCAGTTGCTGTTGATAGTATTACCGATGGCGTGCCTGTGCAAGGTGGTGAAAATCGTAGCGACAGTAAAACCTTAACGGTTATTTTACAAGGGGTCATTGATGCGCCAACCATGGCAGCGAGTGCTGATTGGTCGTTTGACGCGAATAATCTAACGATTACTAACACAACTACTCATTTTGAAGATAATAATGTGCCATTAAACTTTGAAATTATTACTTCAGATGATGATGACTCAGAAATTATTAGCTTAACCATTACCGGCTTTCCAGAGGGAGTTAGCTTAGTTGATGGTGTTGGTGATGATGCCAATTTAGAGGTAGTAGGCATCGAATCAGGTTTACCGGTTTATAGTGTTACACCAGCACAATTGCAAACGCTATTTGTTAAGCCAGAAACCGATTTTAGCGGTAAAATAAATTTACAAATCACTGCGATTACTACTGAGCCAGACGGCGATAGCGGTGAATTCCCAATCGAATTAGAAGTTGTACTAAATCCAGTTGTTGATGAAAATGCTGCGTCATTAAATACCAGCTCTGAAGGCCTTGAAGATAAGCCAGAAGTCATTAATTTTAAAACCTTACTTAGCGCCGATGATGATGGTAGTGAGTTGATTACCGCAGCAGTTATTACTGGTATACCCGCAGGCGTTATTTTAACTCTCGATGGTTCAGAATATTTTGGCAGTTTGGACCTTAGCATCTTAGCGGCTTCACTAAATTTAACCCTAACACAACTGCTAGACAGTGATCGTTTAGCAATGCTTCCACCCGAAGATGCTTCTGGCTTTTATCAATTAGGCATAGATTACACTATTGTCGATACTTCCGATGAAGGGGATTCAGCGCCAGAGACTTTTTCTACCACCATAGATATCACTATTGACGCTGAAGTGGATTTATTAACTCGCTTTGTTGTGCCACTAACTCCTTTGGTTAGTGCTGATGGCAGTGCCATTGATCTAACCGGCCAAGTAGGCTTTACCGATGCGGATATTGATGGCTCTGAAGTACTCGATTACGTGGTACTTATTTTACCTGATGGTGATGGTTGGTTAGTGACTCATCCAAACGGCGCTATACCTGACGGAGATGGTCGTTGGTTAATTCCAATTGACAATAACCTCACCTCGGACTCAGTGCAGGAAACAAATGTCGATGTATTAGCAGGCGTTACTATTATTAGTGATGATGCTACTGCTGGAGCAGTCACAATTACCGTCGCCGGACATGTACTTGATCAGACCGACCAAGATGCTATTTATGCCGATTTTGATGTTCAGTTTGATGTCGGGGCAGCTGATTCAACTGCCAGCGCAGTGCAAACATTACAGTTGAGCGCTATTGATGGTGTCGAAGATCAGGTGGTGAATTTTGCTGGACACCTAGATAACGATATTGCTGGTGATGGTAATGACATAATTAGTTTTAGAGTGCTCGCTGCCGACTTACCTACCGGTGTAACATTAACCGGTAGTGATGTTCAAATTGTGCATGACGCTAGTGGTACAAGAGTTTTTGAATATCTATTTACTCAGGCATCTATTGCCAACTTAAGTTTAAGTTCAGCTGGCGAAGATTATGCCGGGGTACTTGATATCCCGATCCGCATCATAGCAACGGATAGCCAAAGTGGTGATACCTATATTGATGATTCACAGTTGTTACAGTTGGACATTACGCCGGTTGTTGACGGAATATCTTTGGTTAATGATACCGCAATGCAAGAAGATGTGCCTGAGTCGTTAGATTTAACGGTGAATTTTTTAGATTTAGATGTGTTACCTGCAAGTGGTGGGCAAGAAAGTATCTTAATTGATGCGGATGTAAATAATAATCTGACCATTACTTTACTAGATGGCGGCACACTGATAGATCCAAGCGGCTTCTTTGTTTTAAAATCAGGCACTACAGATACCTGGCAATTTACCGGCACAACACAAACACAAATGTCGGCAGCATTAGAGTTTATGAGTTTACAGCCCATTGAGCACTTAGCGGGTGATGCTGTTTTTAGAATACAAATGTCAGGAAGTATCTTAGACACCGCACTCATGCTAAGTGGTGAATTAGCGGTTAGTGATACTTTTTCACAAGTCATCAGTATCGATGTTGATGCGGTAACAGATCCTGCCAATTTAACGACCTCAACTATAGAAGGGGATGAAGATACTGGCATTGACTTATCCTCGTTATCAGCACAATTAATCGATCAAGATGGCTCTGAGACTTTATTTCTTACCATACAGGGCGTTCCTACTGGCGCTGTTATTGCTACCGATGTGGATGGTCACGGCGGTGCACTACCCGTGCCTGTACCTAATAATGGTGTCGATGGTGGAAGCTTTGCCGGTCAACCTACCTTCAGTTGGACGGTTACCCCTGCACAATTGGCTAGCTTAGTGTTAATTCCACCTCTAGATTTTAATGGTGATATACCACTCACTTTACAAGCCATTACTAAAGATGAAGAACCGGGTGAATATTTAACCACAAGCGCTGAGTTTATTGTTGGTGTGAACCCGATTGGTGATGGTGCCAATGTTTTTGTTGAGCCAAGTGTGAGTTATGCAGGACATGAAAATGAAATTGTTACCATAGATTTAGGCGCCATAAGTACAGATACCCTTGGTGATGAGCAAATTCAAATCAAGGTGAATATTAATGCTAGCTCTGACGCTTCAGCCTTGGTACACCTGTTTTATCGTGCCAGTATTGATGTGATGGGTGAAAAAGCTCGCTTCCTATCTGATGGCTCAGGCGGGTATGTAGCAACGTTAACCATTGCCAGTAATGATATTTCTTCTTTTGACTTGCATTTAGGGGACTTAGCCTGGGGCACTCTGAATATCTCGGTTGATGTTGCTACGCTTGATACGGCAATAGTTAACGGTAGTACTGTCTCTGATCTTAGCGCACTAGAGTCATTTGCCTTTGATGTCGAACTATCGCCAGAAGCAGATGCTCCAAGCTGGATAAGTTATGCTGATGTGTCAGTAACAGAGTCAGATAACATTGCATTGAATTTAGAAATCGCCTTACAAAACCCTGCGCCTGGTGAAGAAGGTTATTTAAGAGTGAGTGGTTTAGAGGCGGGGTTAAGCTTAAATCACGGTAGTCAGCAAGGTGGTGATTGGATTGTGGATTTAGCGGATGTTACTAGCCTATCGGTAGTTGGCGCTAGTGAAGGTGATAATTTTGACTTAACACTAACACCATTTTCCACGCTAGATAATGATTCTGAAGATGGTGCAACACATATTATTACTGTTGATGTTGTTGCAGGTATTAATGCTGAGCCAAAACCAAATGAGCCAATTGCTGATAGTCAAAGTCAAGATGATGTATGGGCAAGTAATGTCAAAGATGAATTTTTAGCTGAAATACTTACCGAGATGGGCAATGCCACACAAGGTACAGAGTCATGGTAACTATTGAGCAACAGAACTTTGTGCAATTAAGTCAGGTTATTAGTAAGTTCTATAATTTACCTATGTCGAAGCAACAGTTATGTGTCGGTTTGCCTGAGGGGAAATTAAACACACAACATCTTGAGCAGGGCTTAGCAAATATAGGTATTAATGCTAGCCGACAAAAAAACAATTTATCGCAATTACTTTTACCTGCACTTGTGCAAGATGAAGATGGGCAATTGCTATTTATAAAACAAAAATCTAATCAAGAGAACCACTCACACTGTTTTATGGTGGTAGGCCTAACACAAGATAACAATGAAATTGAATTGACGTTATCGCAATTAGCGGCAAAAAATATACAAGCCTGTTGGTTATTGTCGAATAAAAACCTCATGCAAGCTCGTGGTAACTTTGTTGCCGATAAGGCGCAGCACTGGCTTAAACCATTAATCAAAGAAGTTAAGCCGTATTATGGCGCGTTATTACTAGGCTCATTCGCAGTAAATATTTTGGCGTTAGTAATCCCATTATTTACTATGAATGTTTATGACCGAGTGGTACCTAATGCCGCAATTGATACTTTGTGGGCGTTAGCCATTGGTGCTTTAGCTGCCGTTGTTTTTGATTTTTTACTGAAACAAGCGCGGACACAACTAGCCGATGTTGCTGGCAGAAAAATTGATGTTATGGTGTCAACTCAACTGTTTTCTAAAGTAATCGGCATGAAGCTTGAGAATAGGCCGCAGTCCAGTGGTGCTTATGCTAAACAAGTGCAAGAGTTTGATAGTGTAAGGGAGTTTTTAACTTCTGCAACCTTGGTTTCTGCCATTGATTTACCCTTCACGTTATTGTTTTTAACTTTAATTGCTTGGCTAGGTGGTTTTATGGTGTTGATCCCTATTACCGCCATGGTAGTTATTCTATTGGCTGGCGCATTACTAAAAAATAAACTCAATGTTTGTGTTGAAGAAGCCTCAAAGTTATCCACTCAAAAGCAAGCGTATTTGATTGAGTATATTAATCAAATGGTAGAAATTAAGCAGTGTAATAGTGAAGGAAAAAGTCAGCGAGTATGGGAAGAAACCGTAGGTCAATTATCTGATTGGCAAAATCGTTCACGTACTATTGCAACTTCATTAACGCATATTGTCATGAGTATGCAGCAATTTACCACCATTGGCTTAATTGCCGCGGGTGTTTATCAAATTCAAGCGGGCAATATTTCCATGGGTGCCTTGATTGCCATGGTTATGATCAGTGGTCGCTCAAGTAGTGCCATCAGTCAAATAGCATCACTTATATTAAAATATAAGCAAACCGAACAAGCTATGGAGTCGGTTAAGTCTATCTTAGCATTACCACAAGAAATTAATGAAAAGGCCATTGATGAATTTGTTGAAGTTACTGGCAATATTCGCTTAGCCAAGTTGTCATTTAATTACCCAGATCAGACGCTAGAAACATTAAAGAACATTGATTTAGAAATAATTCCGGGTGAAAAAATTGGCTTATACGGCAGCGCAGGCTCAGGAAAATCGACACTTTTATCTATATTGGCGGGCCAGTATTCTGCGACTAAAGGGCAAGTCTTTTATGATGATATTGAGCTTAAACAGTGGCCCATCAGCTCGATACGTAAACATACGGCTTGGGTTGCACAAACACCCAGCTTGTCTTATGGCTCGGTATTAGAAAATATCGTTCAAGGCTGTGAACATATTGCACCTAAAGCGCTATCACAAGCGATAAAGCACAGTGGCATTAATGATTTTGTTGATAGGTTAGAGTCTGGACTGGATAGTCAGGTGGGGGAATTCGGTCGTTGCCTATCTGGAGGGCAACGCCAAGCGGTCGTGATCGCCAGAGCCTTACTTAAAAATGCTAGCTTGATGTTTTTAGACGAGCCCACTAGTGCTATGGATGAGAAAAATGAGCGTAGGATTATCCACAGTTTAAAGAGCATCTCGAACAGCACCATGGTGATTGCCAGTCACAAGCCTGCGGTATTAGCTATTTGTGACCGAATTCTGGTGATTGAAAAAGGAGAAATTGTCGCTATAAAAACTCCGCAAACGCTATTTGGCATGCCCAGAAAGAAATTACGCTCTGTGACGGTTAAGCCTCAAGATATTGAAAAGAATATAGCTGTTAGCAAACAGGGTGAAGAGTAATGGCTGAATTATATGTCAATCAAGTCGCTGCAGCTGATAAAGCGAAAAAGCTGGTGTGGTTGGTATTTCTTACCATAGTGATCACCATAGTCTGGGCAACATTTGCAACCTTGGAAGAGGCTGTTGTTGGTCAAGGAAAAGTCGTTCCTGCACAAGCCGTACAGAGTGTAGAAAATATAGACGGTGGTATTTTACAAGCGGTATTAGTGACTGAAGGTGAACAGGTTTCTCAAGGTCAGAAATTAATTTTACTGGAAGATATTCGTTTTTCAGCGGCGTTAAATGAGTCGACACAAGAGCAATTATCACTGAGATTGAAAAAGTTACGGCTGGCAGCAGAGCTTAAAAGCCTAGTAATTGAATCAGACTCGGTCATCGTTATTCAGCAAAGTTTTCAACAAACTGATTTAACAGAGCTAGAAAAGCTGCAAGTAGGTTATAGCTATGAGTCTCGTTTAACTCAGTTAAAAGGTCAGCTAGTTCATAATAGGCAGGCAGAAGAGCAACAACAGCAAGCCATTAATGAGCAAAAAGCGCATATTAATAGTTTAGTTAGGCGCTATGCACTGTTGACGAGAGAAGTAAACTTGACCGAGGAAGTAGTCGCTCAAGGGGCTGTTGCCGAAATGGAGTTACTGAAATTACAAAAAGAGCAAGTAACCATTGAAGGAGAAATTGAGCAAGCTAAAGCCCTTAACTTGCAATTGCTTTCTGCCAAACAACAAATTTTTGAAGAGCGCAAAGCCATCGCCTATGAGTATTTAGTGCGGGCAAGAGCAGAGCTTGATGAGGTCACAAATAATCAAGCCAAAATGATGGAAAGTGCAAAAGCGTTAAAAGATAGAGTCAATAAAACGCAAATAATATCGCCAGTATCAGGAACTGTTAAAAATATTATCACTCGCTCTGTGGGTGAAGTGATTGAGCCAGGGCAAGCCATTATGGAAATTGTTCCCCTCGACGATAAGTTACTGGTTGAAACACAAGTGGTGCCACAAGATATAGGCTTTATTCATAAAGGTATGAAGGCCATGGTCAAATTTACTGCTTATGACTTTGTCATTTATGGTGGATTAATAGGGGAAGTTGTTTACGTTGGTGCTGATGCTCAACAGCTAGAAGATGGTACTACCTATTATGAAGTGCATGTGAAAACTAAAGAAAACACATTAGCTAACCGAGCGATCATTCCGGGTATGCAAGCCAATGTTGATATTTTAACAGGAAAGAAAACCGTACTACATTACTGGCTGAAACCGCTATTAAGAGCGAAAGCCAACGCAATGAAAGAAAGGTAACAAGGAAAATACAAATGCGTAATTATCTCATTATTCCACTACTGATTGGTTGTAACACAGGAGTTGAAGCATTAACTTTAGAGCAATCAGTCGCGCAGGCAATGATAAATAACCCTAGGTTATTGCAAAAATATGCTCGATTTGAGGCCAAGCATAAAGACAAACGCGCTGTCTTTAGTGATTATTTGCCACAAGTTTCACTCTACGCCGCAACAGGTTATGAAAAAATCACGCAGAATAATGGCCGTGATTTTGATTCAGAATTAAATCGACGAGAATTAGGATTGAGGGTAACACAATCATTGTTCTCCGGATTTGAAACGGTAGAAGACGTAGCTCGTCTAGATTTTGAAGTTAAGGCGGATAAACAAGCACTGGCTTCAGAAGCTGAAAATTTAAGTTTAGAAATAGCACAAGTTTATATTGAGTTATACAAAACTAAGGGCATTATCGAGTTATCTGAGCAAAATGTTGATGATCATAAAAAAATTCTCGTTGATATTAAAAATAGAACGGATAAAGGTTTAAGCAGTGCTGCTGATGTAGCTCAGGTTCAATCTAGACTCGCAACATCTCACTCAAGTTTACTGGCAGCAAAGAATAATTACTTTGATTTAAAAGCAAAGTATTACGACTTAGTGGGTAGTTATCCTGAAGAGTTACATATGCCTAGACCAGATAAAACCTATATGCCAAGTTCACTTGAGCAAGCTATTGAAGTGGCTAAGAAAAATCATCCTGAAATTAAAGCCGCGATTTTTGATGTTAACGCTGCAGACAAACAAATTAGCCGAGAAGAAGGAAGTTTTTGGCCAAAAGTAGATTTGCAGCTTGATGTCAACAGTGATGACAATACCGATGGTTTTGAAGGGCCTGACGATGATGGTCGTATCATGTTGTCGGTAAGTTACGACTTGTACTCTGGTGGTCGAACAGTGGCGAAAACAGAAGCGGCAGCATGGCGAAAAGAAGAAGCTAAAGCTATTCGTGATAATACGTATCAACAAGTCGTAGAAGGAACAACATTGGCTTGGAATGCTTATAAATTCGTTGGCGAGCAAAAGAAATTCTATCGCCAAAATGTTGATTTTGCTACGCAAGCACAAGAGGGATATATGCAGCAATATGTATTAGGTAGACGCTCTTTATTAGATGTTCTGGACTCAAAAATAGAACTTTTTGCGGCAAGAAAAAACTTCTTAAATGCCTCTTTTGAAGAAAGCTCTGCCAGTTATCGATTAATCAATGCTACAGGCAAACTGATTGAAGAGTTGCGAGTAGATACCCCCGAAGCTTGGCAGTTAAAAATTAACACAAATAACCAGCAAGAAGAGGAGAAATAGTCATGACTTTATCCTTTAAAAAATTGTTTTTTGGTGTGTTGTTAGTCGTTTCCTTAAGCGCTTGTGTTACTAATCCTGAGCTTTATACAGAGCAAGACCCTCAGCCCGAGCAAACACGCGATTTAAACGATATTGATTTAGATGGCGTCATTAATGAGCGAGACTTATGTGCAGATACACCAAATGATGCAGTGATCAATAACGATGGTTGCCCAGAACTCACCGGCAGACCAAAAGTAAAATATCGTGTCATATATTTTGGCTTTGATAAAAGCACGTTAAGTGAGAGTGAAACAAAGCGTACGATTGAAATTGCAACATTTTTAAATAAATACCCTGAGACAAGCTTGTATTTAATTGGTGATACGAGTGATGTTGGCAGTGAAGAATATAATCAAAAGCTGGCGATGCGTCGTATCGATAGTGTGCATAACTTACTGCTTGAGCATAAAGTAAAATCGTCACGATTAAAAAAAGAAGTGTATGCGTTTAAAAATCATTTACCGGACTATTTAAAAGGCAGACAAACACGCTTAATTGCTGTTTTACAGTGGCCGGATGATTATAAAGACTACGAAGTTGAATGGACTATCTTTACGGAAAAGAATAAAAAACTACTTAATTAGTGACAATAATATAAAAGTGGTCTCACATTTAATGAGGCCACTTTTTCAAAGAGACGCTAGCTTTCTTTGTCTTCAACTTTTTGCTCTTCTGATTGCTCTTGTTCTTTTTTCTCTTGATGGTTTTCACCACCACATCCACCACAACAACCCATAATCATCTCCAATAAACTAAAATTAATTTGATTAACCTGAACTCGGTTTAAGAGGTTATTAAGTCGTTCAATTTGAATGACAAAATATTATCCATAATCTCTAGCTGTTAGAGAAACATGTGTTAGGCCTAGCTCAGGTTAGATAATAATACCCGAGCGAATAACTCAGGTATTTGATCGGGATCAGTGTTTATCAATGTAATGCTATCTTGCTAGCGGTTTTCTAGGCGATTAAAGTCCAGTAAGCCAGCTGCGTCTGCTTGGTTTACTTTATACCAGCTATGTAACCTATCAGCGAAAGCCCAAAAGTCTTGGTGGGTACGGCGAATAGCAAACCTATCTTTTAATTGACGATAGTCTGCTTCTGTTTTAGTTAACTCTACGGCACTAACAAATTCACCAAGTTCAGCTTCTGAAACCATGAAAAAAGCATTAGGGTAAGTGCCGACTATTCCTGCAGTAACTGTTAAGTAGTCTTCTTCGGGGATACGTCGCTTATCTTCTGAAAATAAGTGTGCAACATTACTGTGTGCGCTGTTATTGATAAGACTATAAACAACATCACCTTTATCTCCTGTTACCATCAAATAACTTACTTGTGGTAACACAGCAACGCCTAATCCTTTCATATTATTTAGCCGTTGTAATTTATAGTCATTAATACTCATTTCTTGATTGCTCAAGTTGAAATTATTGATGCCTGCATTTTGGGTATGATTAGCGATTAAATTGAGTAACTCTTGTTGCGGTTGCTCAGTTTTATACTGGATATTTGTTTCAGGAATTTGTTCATAATCGTCTGAAAAAATATAATCTTTGACTGTGTCACTGGTATCTCTATACCAATATTCGTGGATACTACGACGTTTATTTTTTGGTAAAAAAGCAATGAAATTACTTTCAGCTTCCATTCGTAAAAAATCCATATATAAACGCGTTTTCAATTGATGACCAACATTGCCATAAACATCAAAGCCGGCAACTAGTAAATAATGAATGCGCTCTAATAATGGATAAGTAATCAGCCATGCGGTTTTGGGCGTTTGACCAATAAATCCTTGCTCGACTGTGGCACTATCAAAATGGCGAAATACCGTTAAGGTGGCATTTGGATTACCGTTGCCAGGCCATATTAGATCAAGATCTATATCATTTTGGTTAAAGCCTATTTCTTTCATAAAATGAAGCTTGTTTTTAAGATAATCCTGCTGTCTGCTAGCGTATGAACGCCAATAAAGTAAAGATAATGTCTTGTCACTGGTGCTTGCGGGTAATTGTAATAATTCAGAGTTATCTTCAATAAAGCCTTCACTGTGGTAGTTATCTATATAACTAGGATCAGTGAAAAGTACCCAGAAGTGATCTTCAATAACATTCAACGCCACCTGTCCTCGACATACTGGTCCCTTGATGAAATTCATGATCGAGAACTGTGCTTGCTCTAATAGAAAGCGGTAACGAAACTTAGCTGGAATTGCGCTAAAAGTAATAAATGGATTTGCTGAAGTTTGCAATTGGTAATCGGGTAATTCAGTTACTTGATAATTAGGCTCAATAAACAATTCATGCAAATAAGTTTTCTTAGCTAGATCAAAGCGGTAAGGCATATACCGTTTAGCGATAATAGTATTGTTGTTTTTAACTAAGCGATAAAATACGCGAGGTGACCCTTTAGTTGCTTTAGCTCTAGGATAAGGTGCATCAAATGGTCGTCGGCTATTAATTATGGTAATAGGCTCTCCGGGTGGAGTTGAGGATCTGACTAATTTAAAATAATTATCGGTAGGTTGCTGAAAATATAAATTAGCGAGATATAAGTGCTCATAAAGGTAGCGAGAAACTAATTGCTGTTTCTTTGTTGCACTATTTAACCACGCCTCCCATTGGTTAATAATCACTACATCATCAGGACTCGTTGCTGGTGCTTCAGGCAATAATGCACCATTTTCTATCCAAGTTGTGAGTGTTTGGTGTTGTTCATTATTTAACGCGGGAAGTGCGTAAGGCATGCCTGCTAGAGGGTAGTTGGCTTTGTATTTTTCAAATTCTTCTATGGTGGGGCATTGTTGGTTTCTGTCCAAAGCGAGATCAAAACTGTCGTCAAGTAAAGGCGTTTCAGGTAATGGATGTTGCTTTTTAAGTTGTAACATTTGATGCATTAAGCCGGCATTTTTATTTGCCAAGGGCTCTTGTTGGCGCTCGTTTAGCACACTGAAAAAGCCTTGTTGTCTCATTTCAGTTAAGGCATCGCTATCGAGTTTGGTCTGGGTACTTAAACTGGTATTTACACGCGCAGTTAATAATCGCTCACCATTGTATACTTTTTCTTTGCTCGCCCCTCGCTCTAAACCGGCACGACTTTCTAATTTCAACTGACAAGGAGCATCGAAGCAGCCGTGACAAACAACACAGCGGTTTTCAATAATTGGCTGTACATGCTCAGTAAAGTGAATAGCTTGCTGTTTGGTAATCGTAGGTGCTTGCATACGATTTTCAACACTTGATTTACCATACAGCTTGTCATACTCCATCACACCTAAAGTGGCACAACCAGAAAATAAGAGTATGAGTAACACGAGGTAAATTTTGCGCATAGTAATCCATTAGCAATATAGCTGAGTAGTAGGCTGTTAACTTGTTAAATTTTAAAGCGGTTAATTAGCGCTGTAAAGTTTGTAAATTTATTTCTGATAATTTTAAAAACAACAAACAAACTAAGTTATTGAATGTAGTGTGTATTAATTGTTATCTAATGGGAGTTGTTTCAGTTTACTTACAATTTGTATACCTATTTACAATTAGAAAAGCCTGTAAACAGCTTTTTTACTTACAATTACCTTAATTAAAGCAGGTTAAGTATAACTGAGAGTAACATATGAAAAAATTTACAGGGTTGTTAGGTTTTGCAATGTTGACATTATCGCTAAACACTTTTGCCGTAGAGAGTGAGCAATTAATAAAAGTAAATGACTATAAAGATCAATTGCGCGATGCTTTTGTACACTATCAATCAGAAAATTATCAATTAGCTTTGCCTGCATTAGAGGCAATGGCAAAACATGGTGAAAAAAGAGCTCAATATATAGTAGGCACTATGTACTTAAACGGCCAAGGAACTGAGCAAGATCTTACTAAAAGCTATGCTTGGCTGAAAGTGGCAAATGAACAAAAAAATAACCAATGGAAAAAACCGTTACAGATGTTAGATGAAAAATTACCTGCTGAGCATTTAGAAAATATTCGTTTAGAAGGTGATACGTATATCAACAAATACGGTGTTAAAGCGCAAAACTTAGTTTGTCGCAAAGCAAAGGTTTTAGGCTCTAAAAAGCGTAGTCACGAATGTAAAAAATCAGAAGTGCAAAAGGGCTACTATTTTGTTTCTGCACCATTAGAAACGGAAAAGTTAGCCCTAAATTAGCATATCAACTTGATATGAGTAGGATTGATTATTCATCTTACTCATATCGATTTCTTAAGGCCGGTAAATCACTGTGGTATTGCACAAACTCAACTTCGTAACCATTGGGGTCAATAAAGTAAACATTTGAACGATACTTATCTTCAGCGCCGGCTTTATCTATTGGGAATCCTGCCGCTAATAAACGTTCTATCACACTGTTAATATCAGCTGTCACAAAGGCAAAATGCGCTAAACCAATTTGATGACCGGTTAAATCACGGTTTTCACCTACTCCATCATCATTAAAAGCTAAATATTGATAATCATCGCCAAAATGTATCCAGTTTCGAGGTTTACCATACCACTTTCCTTGACCACCCCCTCTTACCTGCCAATGGGGGAACGCCGCTTGATAAAAAGTTAACGTTTTCTCTATATCACTAACTACTAAATTTACATGTTCTAAAGTAATCATTTTACTCTCCTTAATTGAGTATTTGGGTTACATGCCATAGGCATATTGTTCTTCGTTTTCAAAAGGTTGGTTAATCAATTCTGTTCGTAATTTTTTTAGTGCCTTGCTGTACTTATGTAAGGTATGAAGGCTGTAATTGATCCGCTGTCTTATTTGAACATCACGTTTATTTCGAGAAGTAGTCGTTTCTACACAAGGGTTTAAAACATCTTCAACATTTCTAATGATTAGGTGATCGGGTATAGCGACTAATTTATTATTTTTGAAAGCATTCATGCGTAATTCCGCGATGGGGTAGGCACCACTAATACCGTTAACGACAGAAATGAGAAGCGCAGGTTTATGTGCCGTATCTTGACTAGCGCACATAAGTAAAAAGTTTTTTACTATTGGGGTAGCCATTCCGCCCCACTCAGGTGTGATAATAATTAAGGCGTCGGCACTGTGTAAATGTTCATTGATAATTGTCCAGTCGCTAGATGCGGGTAATTTACTGTCTTGCTCACCATCCCATAAAGGTAGATTAAATTGACAAAGCTCGAAATGGACAATGCTTTGATAATCTCTTGCTGTTTCAGCAATGAATTGAGCGACTTTAGCGCTCTGGGATTGTTGTCGCTGGCTACCACTGATAATAACTAATTTCATAAATTCGCCTTATGTAAATATTTTTATTTATTTAATATTAAGTAAAGTAATCTCTTTACTTAATATTGTCAATAGTAAGCAGCATATAAAATAAATTAAAAAGTTTACTTAATGCTGTTATGGGCGATAATAGAGGCATTAAATACCTGCTAAACAGGATTAGTAATGAAAACTCATGACAAAATTATTGAGTTGCTAAAAACTCATGGCCCATTGACGGCCAAAGTACTAGCCAGTGAGCTAGGCTTGACTACCATGGGCGTTCGTCAACATATGCTGGCTTTGGAGGAGTCAGGTGAAGTGATATATAAAGATGAAAAAGCACCTCGAGGTAGACCGACTCGTTATTGGTCACTCACAGATAAAACCAATAGCCACTTTGCCGATCGTCATGATGAGTTAAGCGTGCAGTTAATTGATTCCGTTATTGCCGTTTTTGGTGATGATGGCTTAGATAAGCTTATTGCCAATAGAGAAGAATCGTCGATGCGTATATACAGATTAGCGCTAGCAGATAGATTTGGTGTCGAAGAAAAGCTAAATATGTTAGCAAAAGTTCGAACTAGCGAGGGCTATATGGCGACGGTCGCTAAAGAGGGCGAACATTTTTGGCTGTTAGAAAATCACTGTCCTATTTGCGCGGCTGCAACTAAATGCGTAAATTTTTGTCGAAGTGAACTACAGCTATTTCAAAGCTTACTTCAAGATGATGCGCTAGTAACAAGAGAAGAGCATATTATTGAAGGGGCAAGGCGTTGTGCTTATAAAGTAACGCCTATTATTGAATAACTTCTGTTTTGTATAATAAATATCTACTTACAATTTCAAGTAGTTAGTTATTGGTGAAATCGAGGTAAAGTTAGCTAGATTAAAAATATAAAAAGGAATGTTATGCTCTATCGATTATCTTGGTGTTTACTATTAAGTTTAGTAACCATCTTTAGCTCATCAATTTTGGCAAAAAGTAGCCAATTAGTTGGCACTAAAGTCGCGTTTGAAAATTATCAAATTACTGCGCCTTTTAAGGTCAGTCTACCGGTTATGATTGTTGATGTTGTAACAACTGAGCAGTACCCCGCCGATGAACTTGTGATCATCGGTGAAGATGAGCAACAACAAACCTGGTTAGCTGTGTATGTTTTTCATGAAAAAACGAATCGCTTTTTATTATTAGATAAATTGCAACTAGAAGAAAAATATTTTGCCTTTGATGTTAGCGAGAATGAACAAGGCTTATATTTTCTGGCTAAAAATGAAGTGGCTACTCTTCATTATGTCAATCATTTAAATACAAGTACCGAAGTTGAATCCGGCCTTGTTATACAGCATAAACAACAAGTTAACTCGATATTTTTACTTGATGAATCTAGCTTTATTATCAAAAAAGACTTTATTCAAGATGTGAATAAAGATGGCCTAGATGACATTATTCTAGCTGACTTTCAGCAAACTAATATTTGGTTAGCGGCTCAGGATAAATCCACATTTAGCTATCAATCTATTCCAGTAAATAGCCAAGCTGAGCTTAGTCGTGAAAGTGTTAACTTTAAACCGACAAAGCTATTTCTAGCCGATCTTAATAGCGACTCCCAACAAGATATTGCTTGGATATCTCAAGGTACAATTAACTTTTTCAGTCAGCTTAAACACGGTGAATACTCTTCAGAGCCAGAAACACTTACCTTAAATAATGAGATTTATGGTTTGAATTGGTGGCAGATCAGAGAAGCGGATGGCCAAAGTTTAGACCAAAGTAATTTAGTACACAGAGTTGTGGAACAAATAAAAGATATCAATGGAGATGGTTTAGTTGATGTTATTGTTCGGTTCACGCAAAGCTCAGGGGTATTAGACAGAACAAACAATTATGAGTTCTACTTAGGTTTTCACAACAAAAATGGTCAACTTGAATTCCCGAAAATCGCCGACACAACTATAGAGGCGGACGGTACTTTAACGGGGTTAAAAATTATTGATGTGAATAATGACAATAAGTTTGAAGTACTACTTTCTTCTTTTGAGTTAAGCGTTAGTAATATTATTGGTGCGTTATTATCAGGAGGAATTGATCAGAATGTGCTGCTATTTTCGTTGAATGAAGATGATATTTATGAAGATGAAGCCTTTATTAGCAAAGAAGTCGAATTAAGCTTTAGCTTAACCTCAGGGCAAAGTGGTCAGCCGATAGTATTATTAACAGACGTTAATGGTGATGAATTAGAGGATTTGATCCTATCTGCAGATGAAGAAAAAATTGACATATTTCTAGGTCAAAATAGCGCTAGACTGTTTAACCGAAAAGCCAGCAAACATGAACTTCCACTACCTAAAAATGGCGCTTTATTTGAACACCATGATATTAATCATGACGGTAAAGAAGACTTTATTATGCGCTATGGTCGCTTAGATGATGAAAGTATGGCTAACAAAGTAACCATACTTATGGTGAAGTAAATTAAGATCTACAGACCCTAGTCTAAGAATGGAACTTAGCTGCCGTCATTATCCTGATTATCTGTGGTAATGACGCAAAGCATGTTCCTTTTGCCGACCTTGGCTGAAAGCTGTGACTCGCTTTAAATAACCGATAACGCGAGTGCCATGATCAATATCAATACTGCCACAATGTGCACACTGCTCAAGTGTGCGTTTATCAATCGCTTCACAAGCATTGCAAATAGTAATTTTAATATTGGTGCAAAAATAGTTGCAGCCAGTGGCTGCAGCGACATTGAATAACTTTAAATAGGCTTGGCTTGATAGTGCCTCATCAAGGTTTAAGTGTAAGGCTGAGCCACCATCAAGGTAGCGAGTTATTTCTTGGCCATGCAATACAAATTTATCTAAATGATTGGTGTCATTGTCTTCAACTAAGTAAAAGTAAGAGTTATAACAGTCTCGATTAACTTGATAGCCATCTTTTCGATCCCATTTGGCGTTTTTAATCCCTAAGTTTTCAGCAGGTACAAACTCAGTGTTAAACATGTAGCCATATCGTTTTTTGGCAGCTTGGTTTGCTTGGTATATTATCTTAAGTTTACTACTAACAAAATCTTTATAGGCTTGATTATTACCAACCGTAATATTTGAGAATTCAGCGGCTTCTGCCATGCCATTAATGCCAATAGTCAGAAATTGTTTGTCGAGGGAAATAAAACCAGCATCGTAAACAGATAATGCCCCTTGCTGTTTATATTCTTCCATTAATTCACGATAGGCTACTTGGTATTTTTGAATTTTTTCTATCTCTGTTTGCAAATCACGCCCGTCTTGCACCAAGCGATTCATGTTTAAGGTAATAACATTAATTGAACCCGTTGCCACGCCACCCGCTCCTAGCGTGTATGAGAAAGTGTTGTCGGAAATCTCATTGCGCAATCGGCAACATGAAGCGAGTGAATCGGCGCTGTCGGATAAATAGATGAAAAATGAATTACCTGCCGATTTTTGCTCGGCTAACTGTAGGGCAAAATCTTGATCTTTACATTGACCATTTTCAGTTAACATGGCCGCGGTAACCACAGGAAATGTTAATACTGATTTCTCACGCTCTTGGTTTAACCATGTTAAGAAAAATTGTTGTAAAGATTCGACAGTTTTCCAATTTGGTTTAGTAAAGTCTGGGAAAACAAACTCACCAAACATAGATTCAAAATAGTGCTGGTCAAATAATGAAATATTCCAAAAGACACTTTGATAGCCACGGGCTGCAGCAGGTTGGTTAATTGCATAGACTACATGCTGTAAGTGATTCTCTATTGCAAACTTATGGGAGTTTAAGTATTCATCGCCATATTCAAGACGAGCAAAGTAATCGAAATAAGTTAAAAACTCTACGGTCGCAACGGCGCCTGCAAATTGTGCAGAAATAGCAAAAATGAGGTTAACAAAAGAGCCACAAAAAGACTCTAGATGTTTTGGTGCTTTAGACTCGCCACCCAGCTTGGTTAAACCATCGAGTAAGAATGGATACATACTAATGGAAGTACAGTAAGGTTTTAAGCTAGTCTCATCATGCACATAGATTTCATGATCTTCAATTTGTCTTAGGTACTCATCGGCTAAATCGTTGTTAAAAATGTCACGAATTTTATCTTGAACCAAACCTCGATTAATTTGAACAAAACAATCTTTAAGAAGCTCAGCTTCTAATGTGGCTATATTTTTATGACTAACATTAGCGTTAGCATCCATTTTTGAACCGTCAGCAGCATTTTGTGCTAAGAAGTATTCATGGATGAAATTCTTTTTATTATCTATTTGTTGTTCACTAAGCCGTAACATTGTTGACTCCTTTAGGGGGGTTGGTGTTTTGATTTTTTATAAAGAGGTGGTTGAGTTTTTCACCGCTAATAACATTTCGAAATACTTGGTTTGTATTTGTGCTTTCTAAGCCACCCAGGTTGGCTTGCCATGCACCTGTTTTCAAAAAGTTAAGGTGTTGAGTTATGTTTATGTCTATATGTTTTTCCCCAGAATATAAGCATGTTTTTAGACCAGAATTTTGGGCAATAAGTAATTTTTCAATAAGTTCACTTTGATGCCACTCACCGCCAAAGAACAAGATGCAGCTGACAAGACCGTGGTACTTTTTAAGCCAAGCAATAAAGGATTTGTTTGTTAGAGGAGTGCCGTATTTTTCATTCCACAGCTCTGTGCTATGACAGCCTACGCAGCCGAGTTTGCAGCCAGTAATGCTAAAGCACAAACTGATCTCGTTAGGAACTTCTTGGAAAACAATCGTTGGCGGAAGAGTATTGAAAATTTTCATGTCTATATGTTGTGTTTATTTTTGTTGTTGACACAATATATAGTATTTGTTGGTTTTTGTTAGTTGATTAAGATCAACTTTGTTCTATAGAGTTTGCAATTAATAGTGTTATTTACTTTATATTTTTGCAAATGTATTTACGGCAAAGGAAATCATTTGATGAGTATGATTTAATCGGTACTGATTCTGTCACCGATCAAATCAGTTGGCATGGTTGCTAAAATGCTAGATTTTAAATTGGTAATTAAATTTTGCACCTGCGTGATCAGTATCAATTGATATTTCACCATTGAGCTTTTGAGTAATTAAGTTACACACAATCGACATCCCTAAACCAACACCACCCTTTTTTTTAGCCGTAGTGTAAAAGGGGTCAAAAATGTGTTTTTGCACTTCTGGTGACAAGCCAATGCCATTATCTTGATAGGCTACTTTAATTAAATCATTTTGTTGAGAAATGTTTATGACAATATGATTATCATCAATATTATTAAAGCCATGGCGTACACTGTTAGTAATTAAATTGGTTAGGATTTGTGCATGAACACCGGGGTATGTTGCGAAATTTATATTGTCATCTGCGACTATGTCTAGTGAAGCTTTTTTAGTTTTCAATACTGAGTTCAGTGTCGATACAATTCTCAGGTAGTACTCTTTTATATTGATAGTCTCTATTTCTAAGTGGTGTTGATCGGCGGCAGTTTTTTTAAAGTCCTCAATTAATTTTTTAGCACGTGTTAAATTACTCCCTTGCATGGATAGTGCTTCGTCTACCGCATGACAATAATGCTCCATATCTTTCATGCTTAATTGCTGGCTAGCTATTTTATTTGTTAACTGCTTATGTTCATCAGTAATAATACTGTGCGTTGTAATGGCAATACCTAAGGGGGTATTTACTTCATGAGAAATGCCAGCGACTAAACCTCCTAGAGCCGCCATTTTCTCTGATTCAACCAATTGTTGTTGTGCTTGTTGTAATTGTTCAACGGTTGCTGAAAGTTCTAACGTACGAGATAACACTTTTTCTTCAAGGGAAGCTTCATAATTTCTTCGCTCTAGTTCAGCAGCAATACGCCCTGAAAACACTTGAAATAATGTCACTACCTCTTCATCATCTTCTAAAGGTTGTTCATATAAGGCGACAATAATTCCCATGATGTTTTGTTTTGAATCTAGCAAGGGAGTACCGAGATAAGCTTCTATTTTCATATCAACGAGCAGTTGATCTTTGGGGAATAGGGCACAAACATTATCTCGATAATAACAAACTGAATTATCGGCAACATTCGCGCAAGGTGTATTTTCTAATGAGTATTCAAAATTATCTGATATGCTACCTTTTGAAACAAGAGCAATAGTTTTGGACAGCAATTTATCAGTATCAAGTATTGCGATAAAGGTATAATCAGCGGCAATTACATCGTCTAGGGCTAGAGTGATGGCATTAAAAAATTCATCACCATAACTATTTGATACCGCTTCGATAATTGTGCGGATATTATTATTCATGATAGCGGCTACTTGGCATTATAATTGGCCCTCCAACTAGTAACTATGGCATAGAATGTAATATTTGCGTTGTTTTCTGCTTTAAACTTATGTTTTTGACTTATTCTCAGCTTATGAAGTACAAGATTTCAATTAAGAATAAGCAATTTTAATTGTTAATAGTGTTATCACCATCAAATAAAGTAATGAAAAACTCAAACCATTGCCGTTTTACTTCATCGTCATGCTCTTCATCTCTTTTGTTTTTTCTATCCGCCATACATTTATCGAAAAGGCTATCAATCGATTGAGTGTCAATATTCTTATCTCCGTAGCTGATGGCGTTACAGTCCCTGGTATCGGTAGATACCTGTGAAGTGGGTGATGAGGAGCAGGCAGAAATATTAATAAAAAATATGATAATAACTATAAATTTCAGTGGCATTTTAAGACCTTAAACGGGGTATACATTCATAAAGAATGCCGGTAAGAAGAATATTGATGAATACACCATTGAGCCCGTAACTAGTATTGCAAAACTATAAAATATAACTTGGGTAAAATACACTTTAGGTTGAGTAAATGCACTTGCGTTAAACGAGTATATCGCTAATCGATACTTTGTTTTAATGACAAACCATTTACTTGCAAGCCAAGTGAGCGTTGGTTTGTAGTAAAGTACTAAAAAAGCAAAAATAAATTCCATTCCGCCTATTTCTGCCATCAATATTAATTCAGGCATAAAGGGGACGAGCGCCGCCATCAGTAAAGTAAAAACTATCTTTTGAATACGAGTGAGATCGTGCCACATGATAAAGTCCTTTTTTATATTGCTAAGTGTTGGCGATATCTTTTTGTCTTTAGTAAAAATAAAGCCTTTGACATAATATGTCAAAGGCTTTTGGTTATTCATATAAATTACTGAAATAATTAATTTAAAAACGCTTGGTAAGCGAGGTTATCGGTTGCCTCTTCAAATTGATAACCTAGGGCATCTAAGTGAGTAAAAAATTCAGCTTCTTTATCAGGGCTTATTTCAAATCCTGCTAATACCTGTCCGAAAGCAGCACCGTGGTTTCGATAGTGAAATAAAGTGATATTGAATAGCTCACCCATGGCTTCAAGAAATTTCTCTAAAGCACCAGGATGTTCAGGAAACTCAAAACTAAATAATCTTTCCTGCTTGTTTTCAGTATTATTCTTACCGCCAATCATATAACGGACATGCAATTTAGCTAGTTCATTATCAGTAAAATCATTTACCTGATAGTTAGCACTTGCTAACTCGATAAGTAACTGTTCTCTTTCTTCAATGCTGCCACTTAATCGTACGCCGACGAAGATGTTAGCCGTTTCCTTGCCTACATAACGATAGTTAAACTCAGTGATTGCTCTATTGCCTATTGTTTGGCAAAAGCGTTTGAAACTGCCTTTTTCTTCAGGGATGGTTACCGCTAATACCGCTTCTTTTTTCTCACCTAACTCACAACGTTCTGAGACATAGCGTAATGAGTGAAAATTCATATTCGCGCCAGAGAGTATGGCCACCAGTGATTGTTCTTGTACGTTATTGTTTGCACAATACTTTTGCAGCCCTGCTAAAGATAACGCGCCAGCAGGCTCAGCAATAACACGAGTTTGTTCAAAAATATCTTTGATTGAAGCGCAAATTTCATCCGTAGATACGGTAATCACTTCATCACAATAGCGTTGTATTAAATTAAAAGTGCGTTCGCCAATACGTTTTACTGCAACACCGTCAGCAAATAAGCCTACTTGGGATAAATCTACCGGTTTGCCAGCATCTAGAGCGGCTTTTAAACAAGCAGAATCTTGTGCTTCAACGCCAATCACTTTGGTATTTGGACTAAGCTGCTTTAAGTAAACTGCCATTCCCGCTAATAAGCCACCACCACCAACAGGAATAAAAACCACATCCGCATTTGGTTGCTGTTGCAGTAGTTCTTTAGCTACAGTACCTTGACCGACAATAACATCGTCATCATCAAAAGGGTGGATTAAGGTTTTACTTTCAGCGTTAGCATACTCGATGGAAGCTGCCTGAGCTTCATTAAAACTATTACCAACTAAGCGTACTTCACCACCGAAGCGACGAACATTATCCACTTTGATATCTGGTGTGGTTTTAGGCATGACTATCGTGGCGTGAATACCAAGCTTATTGGCAGCTAAAGCTAAGCCTTGAGCATGGTTGCCAGCAGATGCGGCTATTACACCGTGTATGCACTCTTCTTCACTTAAGTTAGCTAACTTATTGTACGCGCCACGAAGCTTAAAAGAATGTACCGGCTGTTGATCTTCACGTTTTAAATAAATTTGATTTTGTAAACGTGTTGATAATTTAGTTAATGGCGTGAGCTCTGTTTCAACGGCAATATCGTAAACAGGGGCGAGCAATATACGTCTTAAATACTCTAGCTGCTCTGCTTGTTGTGTTAGTAATTGTGTTTCGGTCACGGGGTACCTATTTTGCTAGGTGAGGATTGATACTTATACTTGCTAAGTGAGCTTATGCAATGTGCGGTTAAATCACATGAACATAAGCCCTGCAATATAATAATTTACTTCTCAGTTATGCCATCAAGTAAGTCACGGTTACGCACTGCACCTTTATCTGCACTGGTGGCTAACATAGCATAATTTTTTAATGCATAACTAACTGGGCGAACACGATCTTTTGGTTGCCAGCCATCTTTACCTTTTGCATCCATTGCGGCTTTACGTGCTGTTAATTCATCTTCACTAACTTGTAAGGTAATTTCACGAGTTGGAATATCAATGTGAATAATATCCCCTTGCTCTACAAGCGCAATAACACCACCACTTGCCGCCTCAGGAGACACATGACCAATAGATAACCCAGATGTACCACCAGAGAAGCGGCCATCGGTTAATAGCGCACAGGCTTTACCTAAGCCCATTGATTTTAAATAGGTTGTTGGATAAAGCATTTCTTGCATGCCAGGGCCGCCTTTAGGACCCTCGTAGCGAATAACGACTACTTCACCAGCAACGACTTTACCGTCTAAAATACCGGCTACCGCGTCATCTTGGCTTTCAAAAATATGGGCAGGACCGGTAAAGACTAAATTATCGTCAGAAACACCGGCAGTTTTAACAACACAACCGTCAACAGCAATATTACCCGTTAATACGGCTAAACCACCTTCTGTTGAAAAGGCATTGTCAATATTACGGATACAGCCATTTTCTCTGTCATCGTCTAGTGTATCCCAACGACAATCTTGACTGAACGCTTTAGTGGTACGAATGCCTGCAGGGCCAGCACGGTAGAATTTTTTAACGTCTTCATTATCTGTTACCTTGATGTCATATTTTGCGATGACATCGGCTAAGGTGGTGCCTAGAACATTAGGTACATCCGTGGTTAATAGATTGGCGCGGGCTAATTCACCTAAAATTGCGATAACACCACCGGCGCGATGGACATCTTCCATATGATAATCTGGCGTTGATGGCGCCACTTTACATAGCTGTGGCACAATGCGTGATAACTTATCCATATCAGTCATGGTGTAATCTATTTCAGCTTCTTGTGCTGTGGCGAGTAAATGCAATATGGTGTTAGTAGAGCCACCCATAGCGATATCTAAACACATGGCATTGGCGAATGCTTCTTTGCTAGCAATATTGCGCGGCAATGCTGATTCATCGTTGTCTTGATAGTAACGCTTAGTTAAATTTACAATTTCACGGCCTGCTTTTAAGAATAGCTCTTCACGGTCAGCATGAGTGGCTAACATTGAACCGTTACCCGGTAAAGCTAACCCTAACGCTTCAGCTAAACAGTTCATTGAATTAGCGGTAAACATACCTGAACATGACCCACAGGTAGGACAGGCTGAGCGCTCTACTTGGTCACTTTGTTCATCAGATACTTTCGGATCAGCGCCTTGTATCATGGCATCAACCAAATCAAGTTTGATAATTTGCTCAGAAAGTTTAGTCTTGCCCGCTTCCATTGGGCCACCTGATACAAAAATTACAGGGATATTAAGGCGCATAGCCGCCATCAACATACCTGGAGTAATTTTGTCACAGTTTGAAATACACACCATAGCATCAGCACAATGGGCATTGACCATGTACTCTACAGAATCAGCGATTAAGTCACGAGAAGGTAAGCTATAAAGCATACCGCTATGACCCATAGCAATACCGTCATCAACCGCAATGGTATTAAATTCTTTGGCTACACCACCAGCTTCTTCAATAGCTCCCGCCACTAATTGGCCCATGTCTTTTAAATGAACATGACCGGGAACAAATTGCGTGAATGAATTAACCACGGCAACAATTGGCTTACCGAAGTCGCCATCAGTCATGCCCGTTGCACGCCATAAAGCGCGAGCGCCAGCCATGTTACGGCCTTGAGTAGAAGTTGCTGATCTTAATTTAGGCATAGTAGTGTTCCGTTTGAAATTCTGTGGTAAATATTATTTTGAAAACACCTTAATTAAGGCGCTTTTAAAATAGAATTATAGTTTCATATCAGTTGCTGTTATTAAATAGGTTAGAATTTTGACACTAGAGCAAGGCGGAAGCACGGAGCTGACTTTAGTCAGTGAGTACTTCCAACGCTGCACTAATGTTAAAAGGCTATCTATTTTACTGGATCTAACCAGTTGTCTGGTATGTTTGTGGTCCCATCAAAAATACCAAAAAACGCTTCTTGAAGAGCTTTGGTAATAGGGCCTCTTGAACCATTACCTACCGGTAAACCATCCACTGATTTTACTGGCACAACTTCAGTCGCTGTTCCACACATAAAGAATTCATCAGCAAGATATAATGACTCGCGAGAAATAGGCTCTTCACGTACTTCATAACCTAATTGCTCAGCAAGGAAAAATACCGTATCACGGGTTAAACCTTGCAAAATAGAAGCTGTGCTTGGCGGTGTATAAAGAATGCCATTGCGAATAAGGAACAAGTTTTGACCCGCTCCTTCACTGACCATATTATTTACATCTAGTGCAACACCTTCGGCATAACCATGGCGTGCCGCTTCAGTAGAAATAAGTTGTGAAGAAAGGTAGTTACCCCCCGCTTTGGCCGCAGTTGGCATAGTGTTTGGTGCTAATCTATTCCAACTTGATACACCCACTTCAACACCATTTTCGATAGCGTCTGCGCCTAAATAAGCTTCCCAACTAAAAGCGGCAATCATGATGTCAGCTTGTGCATCGATAGGTGGACGTAAACCCATACCAATATCACCTAAAAAGGCTAATGGACGTAAGTAAGCTGACTTTAAATTATTCTCGTTTACTGCATCTTTACAGGCCTGAATTACCTCTTCTTGAGAAAAAGGGATATCCATACGGTAGATTTTCGCAGAATCAAATAAGCGCTTAATGTGTTCTTCTAAGCGAAAAATACACGTACCCTTATGGGTATTGTAGGCACGAATACCTTCAAATACCGAAGAGCCATAATGTAAAGCGTGGCTCATTACATGAACGGTGGCATTTTTCCACGGCATGAGTTCACCGTTGAACCAAATTAAATCTGCATTTACTTTTGCCATTGTCTTTTCCTAAAATGTTGCCGCTTATCGATTAATTTTAGTACATAATCTTAAGCGAAATAGTTAAATTTGTTTCGGGTAGATGCTGAATTAAGCACTACACTCGTTAGCATTAGATTGCTGTGACGCGCTATTGTCTACTTTGACACTCTTGATGTCGACCAGTTTGTTAATTTGATCGATTAAAAGCGTAATAGGGCGATCACTACTGACAAATAACTCTATCGTTGCGACATTATTACCGGTATTTACTTTGGCGGTGATGCCATTGATCAAAAAGCCACGATAACGAGTTACTTGTAAAATTCTTTCCAAGACAACTTGTTTGTCATCAGTCATGATGATTAATGTGTAATTGTTCATGCTAAGCACTCTCCATCATTTCATTATTGGCGCTATTAGGCGGTACTAATGGCCAAACATTATCTTTGGCATCTATCTTCACTTGTAAGAAATATGGACCATCGTGATCTAACATTTCGTTAATCGCGGCGGTAACTTCACCTTTTTTAGTGATTTGCTTTGCTTTTATATCGAATGATTGGGCTAGCATGCAAAAATCTGGATTGTCGGCCAAGTCAGTTTCACTTAATCGTCCTTCAAAGAATAAATCTTGCCACTGACGAACCATGCCTAACTTAGCATTGTCTATTAGTAGTACTTTTACTGGAATTTGATAACGTTTTATCGTTGCTAATTCTTGTACATTCATCATGATAGAGCCATCGCCAGAAACGGTGATAACAGTGTCATGTGGACGACTAATTTGTGCGCCAATCGCTGCAGGCAAACCAAAGCCCATGGTTCCCATACTGCCACTGGTTAAAAAGTTACTTGGGTCGTCAAAACTCATATGTTGAGCAGCCCACATTTGGTGTTGACCTACATCGGTAGTAACACAAGTGTTATCAGGCATTAAGTCGCTAATTTCTTTCAACACAGCAGGAGCATATATACTTTCTCCTGGGTGGTCATAACGCCAAGCCCAATCACTACTCATTTGTTGAACTTTTGCTTGCCAGTCACTGATATTTAGAGACATAGAAAGCAGTGGCAAATTCTCTTTTAAGTCACCTAATATTGGCGCATCAGCTTCACGTCGTTTATTGATCTCAGCAGTATCGATATCAAAATGGATTACTTTAGCATCAGGCGCAAATTGATCTAATTTACCTGTGACACGGTCATCAAAACGTGCACCAACAGCAATGAGTAAATCACAATCATGAACTGCTAAATTGGCGGCTTTAGTACCATGCATTCCAAGCATGCCTAAATAGTTCTCATCTTCAGCGTTTAATGCGCCTAGCCCTTTTAATGTGGATACTGATGGCATTCCTGTTTCTTTAGCAAAAGCTCTGACTTCGTCAATAGCATTTGCCATACCAACGCCACCACCAACATATAAAATTGGCTGCTTGGCATGGGTTAATAAATCTAATGCTTTACTGATGTCTGCAAGTGGTAACTTCACTTTGTTTTTAAGTGGTGGCGCTGCTTTAAAAGTTTGTTCAACAGCAGCTATTTGCACATCTTTCGGAATATCAACTAACACAGGGCCTTGACGACCCTCAAGTGCAATCTCAAAAGCTTGATGCAATACTTTTTCTAATTCATCGACATGACTAACTTGAAAAGAATGTTTAGTACAGGCTAACGATAATCCGAAAATATCTACTTCTTGGAAGGCATCACTACCCATGGCAGCTGTAGGCACTTGACCAGTAATCGCAACAATCGGGATAGAATCGGCCATTGCATCGGCAAGTCCAGTGATTAAGTTGGTAGCACCAGGACCAGATGTTGCCATGCAAACACCTACTTTACCTGCAGCACGTGCGTAGCCAACGGCTGAAAATGCTGCGCCTTGTTCATGTCGGCAAAGGAAATGTTGAACATTGCTGTCATAAAGGGCGTCATAGATGGGCATAATTGCGCCGCCAGGGTATCCGAAAACATGATTAACACCATGTTGTTCAAGTACTTTAAATAATAATCCGCCGCCAGTTAACGGCTTGTTGTCAGTCATGGTCATTCCAAAATTGTTGTGTAACTTGTATTTAATTTTTTTCCAAAAAAAACAAAACCCTCGGTTCTTTCGAAGCGAGGGTTTGTATTTCTGTTTTGCTTTTCTTTAGCTCAACGAAAACCCTCGAGATGTTTTAATAACCACCACGACGAGAATGTTAATAATAATTGAATTAAAGTTTTGCATTGTTGTTTGGTTCACTTGTTAAAAATATACTCGAATCAAGACTGACAGTTTATTATTATTTTTTGAATTTTTATGCGCAGTACTTATCCTTTTTTAATTAGTACCATAGCTCTAATGTATTGAGCAAGCTTTTTGTTTAGAGTATTTTTTTGCTGGTAAAGAAGTAAAAGTTATAACAAACGAGAACTCGTGACTAATTCAGTGAAAAACTCGAATAATAATAGATACTTTCCTACACTTGGAAAAATGGAAGAAAATAAATGGAATTATTATGTCGCTTGCTTGTATTTATAGCCGTGCTCGTGTTGGCTTAGCATCTCCCTTGGTCACTGTTGAAGTTCATTTGGCAAATGGCTTGCCTGCTTTTAATATTGTTGGCTTACCTGAAACCTCAGTAAAAGAATCTAAAGACAGAGTTCGTAGTGCCATTATCAATTGTGGTTATGAATTTCCAGCCAAACGCATCACTATCAATCTTGCTCCTGCCGACTTACCCAAAGAAGGCGGCCGTTTTGATTTACCGATTGCAGTTGGGATATTAGCGGCGTCAGAGCAATTACCTCAAGTAGATTTAGCACAATATGAATTTGCCGGAGAACTAGCCCTGTCGGGAGAGTTACGAAGTATAATTGGAGAAATACCCATGGCAATGGCCTGCAGTGAATGTGGGCGTACTTTGATTTTACCGAATCAAAATAGTGAACAAGCGAGCTGGGTAAAAAGTGCAAAAATTCATGCTATAGGCCATTTAAGTCAACTCTTCCCTCATTTTGCAAGACAGACATTGTTACCGCTAGTCGCGGAGAAAACTTGGCAGGAATTTGTGAGCAGTAATGGTTTAGATATTAGCGATGTTATCGGACAGCCATTAGCAAAGCGGGCTTTGGAGATTGCCGCTAGTGGCAATCATAATTTACTTTTCATTGGCCCGCCCGGTACAGGAAAAACAATGTTAGCCAGTCGGCTAGCAGGAATTTTACCAAAAATGACGGAAAAGGAAGCTTTAGAAACTGCGGCGATCCAATCAATAAGTAATCAAAATATCAATGCCCATTCATGGTTAACCCGACCTTTTAGAGCGCCTCATCATACGGCATCTTCTGCCGCTTTGGTGGGAGGTGGCAGTCAGCCACAGCCAGGAGAAATATCTTTGGCGCATAACGGCGTGCTGTTTTTAGATGAATTACCAGAGTTCGAACGTAAGGTTCTAGATGTACTTCGAGAGCCTATGGAGTCAGGAGAAGTAACTATTTCACGGGCTTTGCATAAACAAAGTTTTCCTGCAAGATTTCAGTTGATTGCCGCGATGAATCCTAGCCCGACTGGATTCTACAATGATAATCGCAGTACACCAGAGCAAGTATTGAGATATTTAAACCGGTTATCAGGACCGTTTTTAGATCGAATCGACATTCAAATTGAGGTGGCACGTTTACCTCGTGGAACTTGGGCATCTAACACTGAAAAAAATGAGAATAGTGAGCAAGTGCAGCTGCGTGTTCAGCAATGTCGAGCAATACAATTAAAGCGACAAGGTAAAGCCAATGCACATTTGGGTACCAGTGAATTGAAAAATCATTGTCGTTTATCCATTGATGACAATGATTTTCTTGAATTAGCCGTGGAAAAGTTAGGGCTATCTACACGAGCTCATCACAAAATATTAAAAATAGCACGCACGTTAGCTGATATGGAAGCGATTGAAGATATTCATCATAACCATTTGGTTGAAGCTCTGTCATATCGAGCCATGGATAGATTGCTTCGTCATTTAACGCAATCTGTGGCGGTGTAATATCAAAGGGATTAATTAATCAGGTTGGCGGGTATCGAATATTAAGAGATGGCTGCTAAAAAGGCTTTGATCAAAGGCTGAGCCTTGCTTTGATTTAAGCAGCACACCCCTAATTCAAAAGGCTCAATCTCACCGACATCATTCAAATAATGAACTTTATCTCTCACTGGACTGTTTTCGACCACGACTTGCGGAACAATACCGACGCCACAGCCTAACGCTACCATGCTCACCAATGCTTCATGACCTGAAACCGTGGCGTAAATATTGGCTTTTCCTTGTTGTTTTTTTCGATACCAAAGTTCAAAGCGTTTACGGGCTGGGCCATGCTCTGGCAAAATAATGGGAATATCAGACCAGCTCAATACTTCAGCCTGTAACTGTTGCTGAACTTTGCACGCCATAGTGGGGGAAATTACCGCTAAAGGAATGATTGCTAAGTGTTGAAAATAAACGCTGCGTGGTAAACTCTCTGGGTTTGCAGCGATCGCAAAGTCTACAGATTTGTTTTGTACTTGCTCTAAGGCATCACTAGCATCACCAGTGGTTAACATAATTTCTACCAAAGGATGTTGTTGACGAAAGCGCTCCAACAAGGGGGGTAGGTGGCTGTAAGCCGCCGTAACCGAGCAATAAATACTTAATTTACCCGTTAGTATTTGTTGATTATTATCTAGTGATTGCTTGAAAACCTGCCATTGTTCTAGTTGTTGCTGGGCAAAATGTTGAAACTTCTTGCCTGCATCAGTTAACACCACACTGCGATTATCACGTAACAATAATTCATTACCGACACTTTGCTCAATACGTTGAATTGCTCTGCTCAACGTCGATGGACTCATGTGGAAAGCGTGAGCTGTTTTGCCAAAGTGTAGCGTTTGGCTGAGGTGTACAAACATACTAAGTGATTTCTGATCCATAAGGCCGCCAAATTCAAAAGTGCATTGCAAATAACGCAACACTGTGGTGCGAATATATCACTTTTTGCAACATGCTGGCTAGGATAAGATGGCTTCATCGTCAGAAGAGCTGACATTTTATCTTTTTAGATATTTCTTAAATTTACAGTAGGAAAACTCATGAGCAACTATTTCAATACCTTAAGTTTACGTGAAAAACTTGGCCAATTAGGCAAGTGTCGTTTTATGAAGCGTGAAGAATTCAGCGATGGCTGTAATTTCATCAAAGATTGGAACATTGTCATTGTTGGTTGTGGTGCCCAAGGTTTGAACCAAGGTTTAAACATGCGTGACTCAGGTTTAAATATTTCTTATGCACTTCGTGAAGCGGCTATCTCTTCAAAGCGTCAATCTTGGCAGTGGGCTACAGAGAATGGTTTTACTGTTGGAACATACGAAGAACTAATTCCACAAGCTGATTTAGTATTAAACTTAACACCTGATAAACAACATACCTCTGCAGTTACTGCAGTTATGCCTCACATGAAGCAGGGTTCTACTCTAGCTTATTCACATGGTTTCAACATTGTTGAAGAAGGTATGCAAATTCGTGAAGATATCACGGTTGTTATGGTTGCACCTAAGTGTCCTGGTACTGAGGTTCGTGAAGAATATAAACGTGGTTTTGGTGTACCAACCCTTATTGCAGTTCATCCAGAAAATGATCCTCAAGGTAACGGTTTAGCAATTGCTAAAGCTTATGCATCAGCAACCGGTGGTGACAGAGCGGGTGTACTTGAGTCATCTTTCATTGCTGAAGTTAAGTCTGACTTAATGGGTGAGCAAACAATTCTTTGTGGTATGTTGCAAACGGCTGCTGTATTAGGTCATAAGCAATTAGTGGCTCAAGGTATGGATGCTGCTTACGCTCGTAAGTTATTACAATACGGTTTAGAAACAACGACCGAAGGCTTAAAGCACGGTGGTATCACTAACATGATGGACCGTTTATCAAATCCGGCGAAAATTAAAGCCTTTGATATGTCTATTGAATTAAAAGATATTTTACGTCCTTTATTTCAAAAGCATATGGATGACATCATTGAAGGTCGCTTCTCAGCAACTATGATGGAAGATTGGAAAAATGATGATGTTAACTTATTAACATGGCGCGCTGAAACAGCTGAAACATCATTTGAGTTAGCTGCTGATTGTGATACTGAAATTACTGAGCAAGAATACTACGACAAAGGCATTTTTGTTGTTGCTATGATTAAAGCCGGTGTTGAGCTTGCGTTTGATGCAATGGTTGATTCAGGCATCATTGAAGAGTCTGCTTACTATGAGTCGTTACATGAAACGCCATTAATTGCTAACTGTATTGCACGTAACAAATTATACGAAATGAACGTAGTAATTTCAGATACTGCTGAATACGGTAACTACTTATTCACTCACGCAGCTGTACCTATGCTTGAAGAATACGCTGCTAACTTAACATTAGAGCAGTTAGGTGAAGGCTTAAAAGATACATCTACTAATGTAGATAATGCGCGTTTAATTGAAGTTAATGAAGCTATTCGTAGTCATGGCGTAGAAGTTATTGGTAAAGAACTTCGTGGCTACATGACTGACATGAAAAGAATAGCTAGCGCTACTTAATTTATAGGCGTGGCTCTGGTCACGCTTTATCGATTTGATACATTCATCGGGACTTCATTCACTAATGACTTCCCGATTTTTTTGGAGAAAATACTATGTCTAGCTTTAGCGGCGTAACGATAGAAAAAGCAGCAAATGTGTATTTTGATGGCAAGGTAACTAGCCGTAAGATAACTTTTACTGACGGTTCATTTAAAACATTAGGCATTATGATGCCGGGTGAATATAAGTTTGGCACTGCAGAAAAAGAGTTGATGGAAATTAGCTCAGGTGAGTGTGAAATTTTATTGCCGGGCAGCAGTGAATGGCAAACGATTAAAGGTGGAGAGTCTTTTTACGTACCCGCCAATAGCGAGTTTGAAATCAAAGCAATAACTTTGGTTGATTACTGCTGTAATTATATAAGCTAATAAAGGGGTAGTTGTAAAAGCAACATCCTAGTTTTTATATCTAGCCTACTAAAGCCTTTATATTTTTATATAAAGGCTTTATTTTACTTTAATCCAAAGGCGCTTATCAGCAAGTAATGCTTTGGTTTGTGTCGACAGTAAAGGGTTGTCTAGTTGGAATACAGTGCGGCTGCTAACCTGTGCTTTTGCTAATATATCTGACGTGATCGGGTGATTTAAATAAAACTGTTCAAACTCCCCTGAATTTACTAATTGAGTTAAACCAAATTCTAACCTTTGTTGTAGCCTATTATTTTTCTTGTTCACGAAAAAATATATCGGGGCTGGATATTTTAGCAGAAGGTGTTCTTCAACCTTGAGAGATGGCTCATCAGTAATCTCAAGCCAGGGCTCATGTAATGCACGGGGGAAATATTCAAACCGCTCTTTTTTTAACATGCTTATTAGATAATTATCATAGCCTTCAATAACATCAAAACCGTTACTGCGTAATATTTCTGTATCTGGCCAACTAATTCCTTGTCCCAAATGAATTGCTTTTAGATCCTCGACACTAGTCTTTGGTGTAAATAGCGCTTGTTTGCTTTTGCAAATAATAAATATTCTATAGCCCATTAATCCTTTTAATAAGGGGATATAAATAGTGTGTAGTTTATCCTCTAAGTTTTTGGAGGTCATTCGCCAAGTTATATCAATATATTTATTTTGCTCTAACATCATAGATGTTCGGCCCTGAGACATTTCTATGTTGACAGGCAGTAGTTGATAATCACCATATTTCTTTTTGCTGGTTTCTAGAGCTAATGTTAATAGATCAATGAAATAGCTTTGTTTAGGGTCAGGGTGCTCTTTAGATTCAATAAACCGAATGACATCAGTAGCATTAGCCATATTTATGGTAACGCTAGCCAATAGCAATATTAGGCGCAGAAAATGAAATGTCATTGAATTTATAGCTAAAATAATAGGGTTAATTTCATTATAGCGCCTAACAAAACTATTTGTATATTTTCTCAGCCCAGCGCGCTAATCCAGCAGTAACACTACCAAAATGATCACCAATAGTGATTGGTATATCTGGCATTGTGTGTTGGATAAATTCGCTTATCACAGGAGATTTTGCAGTCCCGCCAGTAACAAATATAACATCAGGTTGGCACTGAGCTTGAGCTACGGCAGACTGCATTAGTTCACCTATGCTAGCTAAAATTCTTTGATTCGCTTGTGATAGTGTCTTTTTAGTCGCTATCGATGCTAAATCACTATCAATATAATCAAGAGCAATAATTGCTTTATCTTGTGCTGACAATGCTATCTTTGCTTGTTCTGCGGCATTCACTAATTGGTAACTGAGTTTGTGATCGTGAACGGTAATTAAGCGTTCGAGTAGATGTTTATCTTTAGCATCACGTGACAGCTGCACTAATTCCCGTCTATTTTTAGTACTATAAAACGCGGTTTGCTCATTGATGTTATTAATAGCGAGTGCTTGATAAAAGCTGGCGGTAGGAATTGGCTTGCCAGTTTTTAACAAGCTATTCATGCCAAAATTAGGCATGATTCCTTGTAAAGCAAGTTGAATATCAAAATCATTGCCTGCTACGCGTACACCACTGTGAGAAAGTAATTGCTGATTTCGGTTATCGCTATTAATGAACTGTGGCCCCATTAGTAGCATTGAGCAGTCGCTGGTACCACCGCCAATATCTACCACTAAAACTCTCGTTTCTTGCTTTAAACTTGCCTCAAATTCAAATCCGGCAGCAACAGGCTCATATTGAAATTCAACATCTTTAAAGCCCACTCTTTTAGCAGCGTTAGTTAAGACATCGATAGCTTGTCGATTACTTTCATCGCCGTTCAGCCCTTGAAAGTTTATCGGTCGCCCTATCACAGTTTGTGTTATTTCTCGCTCTAGCTCAGCTTCTGCCAGCTGCTTAACATTACTCATCATTGCGGCGACAATATCTTCAAATAACTGGATTTGCATAGGGGCAAGGCCACTCGCACCTAGAAATGACTTTGGCGACTTGATGTAATATCCCTCTTCGGGATCTTCTAAGTATTTATCTAAAGCTGATTTACCAAAAAATAAATCACTGCTTATGCCATCATCACTTAACTCACGAAGTGCTCTTTGCGCTTTTTGTAGCTGAGGAGCTCGCTGTTGCTTGAATATTTCTTGTTGTTCAGTATTTAATTGTTGATATAGCCAGTGTGTGATCACATCACGGTCAGGAGCATAAAGGTTTGATGGGATAGTATAACTTTGTTGATTGCCCGATGTTGTTAAAGGGACAATTCGGGGGTGATTGTCAGACATTGTAGCAACACTACAATTTGAGGTACCGTAATCAAAACCTATCATTAATATTTCGCCATTAGAATACTAGCACTGAGCACAGAATTTGAAATTCAAAACATAGCACTTAAAAGCGTTGATTATACCAAGGCTCTTTAGCTAGTTACCACCAAGCCTTTAGTAAAAGGTGACTTTTGAAGAGCTGATTGATTCATCTTTATACAAAGTGTAGTTATGTCACTCAAAATATTAAGAGTTGATGCTAGTAATGGAATCTCTAGAGATTAATGTCGGTTCAAAAGAGTGTTTAATGGAGATGTTTGGTTTTTGATAAACATTCTTCAGCACTAATTTCGCAGCCATATGACCCATTTCATTTACAGGGTTATCTATGGTGGTTAATTTAGGGTAAATATGTCGAGAGAAGATAATATTATCAAAGCCAATGATTGACAGATCTTTTGGTAAAATAAAATTATGCTCGCGTGCATAAGTCATTGCCCCAGAGGCCATTTCATCATTAGCACAAACTAGGCCGGTAAAATCAACTTTACGGTTAATTAATGCCTTAATGCCTTCTTTACCACCGGTTTCTTTGAAGTCACCAACAAAAAATAACTCATCAGCAAAGGGGATATTGTATTCTTTTAATGCACGCCGATGTCCAGCTAATCTATTTTGAGAATCAGCTTTAAATTCAGGTCCAGCAATGTAAGCTATTTGCTGGTGGCCTTGCTCTATCATTGCTTTAGTGGCGAGGTAACCGCCAAGTTCATTATTGAGTTGAATGCAGTTTTCTTCGATGCCAGCAATCACTCTACTCATGAAGTAAATTGGGGTTTTACCCTTGGTTAGTTCTATAAGGTATTCATCTGATAGTGCTTCAACATGGACAATAATGGCATCACAATTACGAGAAATAAGAAACTCGATACCAGCTTTCTCTTTGTCTTCTTCACTATGGCCGGTGGTAATAATAACGTGTTTACCGGCAGCTCTTAGCTCAGCTTCAATACCCGCCATCATTTGTCCAAAGAAGGGGCCATGTAACTCAGATACCATGATACCAACACTATTGGTACAATTAGAGGCCAATGATTGGGCAATAGAATTAGGTCGATAACCTAATTCACTCATGGCGCTCTCAACTTTTTGGCGAGTCTTATCACTAACACGAGTATTATTATTGATAACTCGTGAAACGGTTGCTAGTGAAACGCCAGCAAGTTTTGATACTTCGTAAATTGTCGCCATGTTATCCTTAAGTTGCGTAAAGATTATTTAAAATGCGTACAGACCAAGGGCAAATTCTAACACATTAAGGAAAGAATTCTCTAGCCGTACATGCGACCTATCTTAATAAAATCTTGTATAACTAAATAGTTGCCGATAAATCTCGTCGCTCTATTAATTCTTCACCTATTACTTGGTTTTGTTTGCTTGTCAGAGGGTAAAACATCATTAATGCTGCACCAGCAAAAGCAAATGCTGCTGGAATCCAGCTCATTAACAATTGCATGCCCGGTAGTGCAGCCGATATAGTGTTCTTATCCATTCCATCGTAACCATAATTAGCAAGTACAACTAAAACTAATGCCCCGGCAAAGCCACCGCCAGTTTTTTGCACGAAAGTACCCGCAGAATATATTAACCCGGTAGCTCGACGCCCATTTTTCCATTCTGAGTAGTCAGCGGAGTCACCTAGCATAGTGAAAAATAATGTTGGCATAATAGCGGCGAAAAATTCAGCACTACACCCTAGAATAAAAATAGTGGTGATATCACCTTGAGGGATCCAATAAAATCCAGCAGTGAGAATTCCGCTTAAGGTCAGTGAAATGATAAATAGCTTTTGTTTGCCAAAAATTTTAGATAAATAACCTGTTGAAAGGGCACCTAAAATGGAAACGATGAGTAAGGCGATAAAATATTTACCAGCTAAGAGCTCATCACCAACATAATATTTAAAGTAGTAGGCGATAACACCATATTTAATGCCATTAAACATCATGGTCAAAAAGCCCATACCGAGCAATATCAACCATGGCTTATTGGTTAATAAATCAACCATGTCTCGCTGTGTACCACTAATTTCCTCTGATGTGTTGGCAATAAGGCGCTTTATTATTTTCCACATCAAAACCATAACAATGACGAAAAAGGTGCCGCTGTATATATCTCGATAATAGAAAAATAACGTCATGGCAAGTAGAGGTAAAATGATAAATGGTAGATTTTTCAATAAATCTTTTAATTCAGATTTTAAATTACTTGATTGATCTATTGCAGGAGTAATCCTTTCTTTAGTGGTGCCGAAAGTAATTAACATTAATATAATTAATAATCCGGCAAAAAGGTACATGGTATGTTGATAGCCAATCGCGTCGTTGCCATCACCAAAATAAGCCACTAAATCTGGTAAAAACCCCATTACCAGTAAGCCACCGGCAAATGCGCCTGCAAAGCGGAAACCCGATAAGCTGGTACGTTCAGTGTCGCTTGGCGTCATGACACCCATCAGGGCAGAGTAGGGAACATTATTTACTGTGTAAGCTAAGGTTAAGCCAATATAAGTGATGTAAGCGTATATTAGTTTATTGGTATAACTCAAATCGGGTGTGGTGAAACAAAGCACCATAAACAGAGCAAGGAAAGGAGTAGACCATAGTATCCATGGACGAAATTTTCCCCATTTTGTATTGGTTCTATCGCCAATCATACCCATAATAATATCGGTAACGCCATCGGATAAACGTACTACCAAAAATAGCATCGCAGCAGCAGCGGCTGTTAACCCGAAGGTATCGGTATAAAATACCGCTAAATAAGCTAATGCACCACGCCAAACTAAATTAGCGGCAGCATCGCCCATGGCGTAACCAATTTTTTCAGAATATGATAATGTTGTCATGCTTATTCCAAGTACTTTACTGTTAATGGGCTGAGCTTAATTTTTTATCTATTACTGATAAGTGCTTTGTAAGCTAAACCACTGGATTTTATTGTTCTAACTTGTGTTTCATAATCAACATAAACAATGCCAAAACGTTTTAAGTATCCTTCTGCCCACTCAAAATTATCCATTAAACTCCAAGCAAAATACCCTTGTACATTAACACCTTGTTCTATTGCATTATTCACTGCATTAAGGTGTTCTTGATAATAATCTACGCGATCTACATCTTGTACGCTACCATCAATAATTTTGTCATCAATAGCTGCGCCATTTTCAGTGATGTAAATGGGTGGTAACGTGTATTTTTCATTAAGAGAAAGTAACAGCTCGGTAAAAGCTTGAGGATATATCTCCCAGCCGATGTCAGTTCTTGGCTCGGGTGGATCAATTTGGAAGAAATGCTCTTCACTATCGGCACGATAAATAGCTCGAGTATAAAAATTAATACCTAAAAAGTCAGTTGGCTGTGAAATTATCTCCATATCTCCTGGTTGAATATCAGGTCTATGTTCAACAGGGAGTTGCTCTATGATCTCTGGGTATTGTGCATCAAAGATGGGTTTTATATACCACTGATTAAAATAATCATCTGCGAAAGCTGTCGCCTTTTTATCAGCATCACTGTTTGACTCAGCATAACAAGGAGTAAAGTTTAGAACGATACCATTTAAACTATTAGGACTATTTTTGCTAAGTACTTGCATGGCTAAACCATGGGCGAGTAATAAATGATGAGCCGCTTTTCTACCAAATTCTTTACCGACAATGCCTGGCGCATGAACGCCGACTTCATAACCTAGAAATGAGCTACAAAATGGTTCGTTAAGGGTGGCATAAGAATGTACGCGATCACCAAATGCTCTTGTGATTAGATCGGCATAATCTCGAAATTTATAAGCCGTTTCTCTGTTTAACCAGCCACCATTATCCTCTAAGTGTTGAGGTAAATCCCAATGGTAGAGGGTGACAAATGCTTTAATATTTCTACGTTGTAATTCATCTAAAATATCGATATAAAACTGAACACCTTCAGGATTCAATCCACCTGATGCCGTAATAACTCTTGGCCAAGATATCGATAAACGATAGGCATCGACACCTAGAGAGTCAATCAACTCAATATCTTGTTGCCAAAGGTTAGCATGATCACAAGCAACCAAGCCATCTGAACCATCGATAACCTTGCCCGGAGTATTACAAAAGGTGTCCCATATACAGGGTAATCGTGTATCTGCTCCGCCTTCAATTTGGAAAGAAGCTGTAGCTACGCCATAAATGAACTCTTTAGATAACATGGAAGAGTTGTTCGGCAGAGAAAGTTTAACTGTCATTGTGAATTGTACCTGTGCAAGTCATATGCTTATGCAAAATGATCTAATTATTAAATAATTTAACGCTCAATAAATAATCGTTACATAAACACTATTGTGTTTAACAATCCAAATGAAAGCGCTTACATTTAGGTTAATGCTTTCTTATCTGAAGG
>NZ_BAAJMC010000029.1:0-44397 GCF_057551365.1 Colwellia sp. KS18-150
TCATTTGCCATGTTTGGCAAAAATATACAATTATGGGACATAATAGAAAATAACTATAAACACCGCAAAATGCCCACAACCATGCTTTCCAACTTGGGATTACTTCGCCATTTTGTATTTCACGTTGAAACTCTGTTTGAATAACAAAGTCAGTCTGTGCGAACACAACCCCTAATAGGCTGAATAGTACAAAAATTGAAAACAACTGCCTTTTGGAAATAAAAGACATCATTTTATGCTTTTTTTCTGTAGTCAAATTAAACTCATTTTTCTGAAAAAAATAAAAAATTAAAATTCTCACCAAATCAATTACAGGAACAATGGAAATTACAAAATAGGAAATTATTCTATAAGTTGAGTTGAAAGGATTACAAAATAACATCCACTCTTAAAGTGCTTTGTGACGACTAAAGTTCTACATATCTATAGTTGTTTAATATTCAGTATTAAGCAAAACAACTATCGAAAAAATTCCCATTCAACACTAATATAACTCTTTCCCGACCTATTCAATATATATAAATTTGCCAAATGCCTAATATAGTTCCTGAAATAAAATTTGTATAACGGAATATCTTGTTAAAATCATACCAGGAGCATTATGAAAATTTATGGTTTTCTATCAGCCTTTAGAATGAAGATTAGAAAACTTATAGGGCTTACTAATCCAGTCAAGAGAAAAAACATACATCTTTATCAGGAACCATCAGAAGTAAAGGCATTCTCTGAAATAAAAGAGCTCTTAATAAAAGCAAGCGAAGAAACCAAAGTTAGAAAAAAAGAACAGCTAATTTTACAAGCCAACACATTATGTATGAAACTTATTATATCTTTTGAAGAAAAAGGAAGTTATATAAAAGCCAGAGATTTTCAAGAGCAATTCTCTAACTATAAAAAGTCTGTTTTAATCAAGAGCCACTCACAAAAAATCAAATCACTCCTTCCCAAAAATTAATTTAACAATATTCAATTCTCAAACTATCGAATTGAAGCAGGGGTATTGTTAAATTGAATCTTAATAGGAATTCATAATGAATTCTTATGAAGTCTGACTCCCCATCAAATGTAGCTTTACTACGCTCGCGTTACTGCTGTATAGAAACCTTGTACTCTTTCAAAATTCAAACCAAATCACATTTGTCAAATGGTACAATTAAGTCAACAGTTGTCATGCCTAATTTGGGTTCATTCAATGATAATTTTCCCTTATCGCCATAGAGAATATGCAGTCTTTTTTTCGTATTTTCTAAGCCAATACCGTGTGAGACTGCAGCCGAAGCGTTTCTATGATAAGTGTTTGATATTGTTATGAATAGGCTTTCTTTTACTAGACTAGCTTTTAAAGTAATTATTGACGTCTGATCTGAAGGCTCAATTCCATATTTGACTGCGTTTTCTAACAAAGGCTGTAATACCATTGCGGGTATCTTTGCACACTTTACTTCAGGAGAAATATTGACATCGACAACCATTTTATCCTCAAACCTAAGTTTAGCAATTTCTAAGAATGACATCATAACTACCATTTCTTCTTCAAGCTTCACCCAGGGTTGCTGAGATGTGATCAGTGAGTAACGAAGTACATCGCCTAATCGAGTAATTATAGAATCGGCTCTATCAACACTCACATACATTGTGCTCGATATTAAGTTAAGAGTATTAGACAAAAAATGAGGATTTAGCTGGTTTCTTAATACATCCATTTGAGCTACAGCGAGCGCTTCATTTAACTTTGCAGCCTTTATTGCAGCTTGCTGAACATCAAAATAATAACGTTTAGCATAAGAGGCGAAAACGATGGCTAGATAAAAAGGCATCGTTTTAGGAAGTTCGTAAATATACCTATCCCACCACTCCCACAAGTCGTGAAAAGATCCATCAACAATAAAATGCCCTGCTTGTCTAGTCGTTATCATCAATACAATAAACAATGTTGTGTAAGGCACATACAATAGAACTAACTTTACTGTAGTTCCCAAAATATGTTTTCTATCTAGAGGCCAACGTTGGCAGCAAACAATAATTATAGGGCAAAGAAATGCATAACTATATGTACTAGTAAAAGTCCAAAACCAGGGGATCCAGGTGTCTAAGGCTTCACCACGAAACTTTGCATCAGCAATTTCTGTTTGAGCAAGTACTCCCCCAATAAATGTTACAATGATGAAAGCAGTAAAAAAGTTAGTTAACGAAAGTTTACGATAATAATCACAAAAATATTTCATTTTTATTCGGCAATAGAATAGCAATAATCAAATAATACTACCTTATACAAAGTGCATATGAAACGTATCTATTTAATCTCCTTCTCGCCATGAATATCATCATTTTTTAATATGTCGAAACTTACCTCAAAGAACAGAACTTACCAAAATACTGGCAAATACTCATCAACAAATATTACTTGTACAGTAAAAAACAAATCAGTTCGCAGCTAAGCTTTTTCTTGATATAGGTTGACCATTGATGATGACAAATTCAATGTCATTATAAGCCTCTATGGTTTTTAATGGATTTTTATTAAGTAAAAGTAGATTTGCCTTTTTACCAATTTCAATACTACCAATAGAGTCATCTAAGTTAAATGCTTTAGCGTTATTGATGGTTGCTGCTTGTAATATCTTACTCAATGAAACTCCTGCCTTACTCCAAGCTTTCATATCAATATACCCACTTAAACCAGGTGCATTAGCGTAAGATTGACCAATGATAGTATCGGTGGCAAATAACAAGTTAGCATCATAATCGGCTAACACCTTTAAAATATCAACGTTGTGTTTATAGTATTTCGTAAAGTGTTCATACATAGCTTTATCATTAAGATTACGTAAATGACGAGGAAAATATTGACGGATACGTTTTTTAAACCATTGCCCTTCTTCTGACTTATACCAAGCTAGAAGCTCTTCCGGGTAGGCTTTTTCTAGTAGAGGGTTTTCAAGGTAGTTAGGATCAAATAATCCACGCTGAGAGTCAAGCACATGTAAGGTTGGTTGATAACCCATTTTTCGTTCAGCAATTTCTTTTAATGTTGCTCGAATAGGAGCAGGTACTTCTTTTTCATGACGATACTCATCCCAATGAAACATACCATGACCAATAATGTCAACATCCGCAAGTAAGGCAACTCGTTGAGCCCCCCAAGAATTTGCATGTAATATAGTTGGTATATTAAGTTTACGACCTTCTCTTGCTACATCACGAATAATCTGAGGGGTAGGAATATCAAAATCCACCATTTCACTTCCACCATAACCATTCTCATAATAAGTTTTGATGCAAATACCACCATCATCTTTTATATGCTTTACAGTTTTCTCAACGGTATGCTGGTTTAAATCAAAATCATCATTAAGGTACTGCTGTTGATAATGGTCATATAGAAAGTTTGGATTATCTTGAAGGCGGGTTTTAGGATCTTCTTCCATCATGCCGTGGCCGTTAGCGATATCTAAATGTTTGCTACAAGTAAAAACATCCGGATGTAAAGCCTGTTGAGTAAACTCTTCAATAGTTTGAGGTGAAAAGGTATTCAAATCAATCAGGCTAGTAAAACCAAAGTACAAATAACTACGTGGTTGCTGTTTAAGATAAATCGATTTCAACTCAGGATATTGCTTTTTATGACGGCCAGTCATGCTTGGTACTTTTGCCAAGTGAACATGGGAATCAATCAAACCAGGAATAAGGTAACGCCCACTTCCATCTAAACGTTTAACTTGTGTGTTTGATACTAATTTACTTGTAGATATCTCTGTAATCAACCCACTCACCACACGAACATTAGCATGTTCAAGTGGTTTTTTTCGTTCAGGAGAAATGAGTGTTATATCCTCTATTATTAATTCATTCGCATTTACACACCAACTAATAAAGGTGAATAAAAAGAGAATAAATATAAGTTGTAGGTTATGAATTTTACACATGATAATTACCTTATGGTTGAAAAATATAATGAATGAATAATTACTTATCCAAAACTTCTTGATTTAAAGTTATTGCTAGTTCCATGCTTTTACTTGACTAAAATGATTAAATATTTCTAGTGATGCAAACGAATCTAAATACTCTTTATACTCAGGAGCTTTTTGAATAATTTTAACTTGTTTCGCTGCTTCTTCAGCGAATTTAAGAGATTCCCAACGCACGAAATCCATAAAAACATTTCTATTTCGGCTACTTTGATAAAACTCATAACTGATAAAACCTTCAAATCCCATAACAAGCTTACGAAATTCCTCAATAGCTGTATTTACATAAACTCGACTCATTTCCGGCTTTATTGTGTACACAACCAACTCTACAACTTCACTCGATTTTTCTAGGTTCATAATACATCCTTAGATAATGTAGCTCCCCCTTGTTAAGGGGCTTTTAATGATTTGCCAAAATGTGGTACGAGGTGGAACCTGGAAAACAGTCCCACTTCAAAATTGATACTAAGATATTTGAGCTTAGCCTACTCTTTTTGTTTTAAACCAAACAAAAACCTTAAAACCCTAACTCTTTTAATTAACAATTCATAAAGAAGTCCACAAATGACAAATGTGCCAATTACAATCACGCAAAACTCCATTACACCTGACATTCCCCAATCGATAACGTAATAACCAAAAGCAATGATCACTGTTTGATGTAAGATAAAGAAGGGGTAAATAAGCTCATTGCAATATCTCAGTTTTTCATTGGTAAAGTTTAGATACTTTTTAGAATACCCTATGAGTAGTGCTATCCAAGACCACTTAACAATAACACTTAGAATCCCCCAAGGTAATTTCGTATCAGTAAGTTCAAAACTTTCAGGGACCAAAAAAAATAAAGCCAATAGACAACAATAACTTGCTACCGCAATACCTAGTGAAATATGTCTGTTATTTTCGAAGGCACGCCAAACTTCTGGCATTCGAGCAAATAGCAACCCCATAATGACCGCCAAGAGAAAAATATTATGAGCATACCAGTCATTAAAAAAAGCATGATTTACATCGTGATCACTGTTTGAGAAAAAGATCGATAAATAGATAATCAAAGGTACCCATATGATTCTAGACTTTTGACTAAGCCAAGCTTCAAACTTAGTAAGGCATTTTCCCCCAAGTTTACCATTAACAAAATAATAAACAGGTATCAGTACTATCGTGTAGTGAAATAAATAGAGCACATACCACATGTGATTATATGTAGGAAATGGTGCAATCATTCTTTCATCCCAAGAAAAGGAGAAATAATGACTAGTCCAGAATTGCCAATAACTCCCATAGAAAACCTCTTTTTGAATGGCTTCAAAATATGATTGCGGTGCGACAATAACTGCAATAGCAAATAAGAGAGGAATGTATAGCTTTATTATTCGTTGCCAAGTAAACGACTTAATAGACATCTTTGTAATCATAAAACTAATCGCAACGCCTGATACAATGAATAGAATGTCGAGGCGCCATTTAGACGTAAGGATCATAATCGATTTCAAAAAAACACTATTATGACCACTTTCAATATGAAACCCCCAACTAACAAACATCATGGCTGTATGATAAAAAATCAAAAATGCAAAAGCTAACACTCTTACCCAATCAAGAAAATATTGCCTTTCTTGGGTTAATGTAAACTCCTCCGATAATTGTAAAGACATAGTTTGTCCCTTATTTGAGTAGAAACTAAACTTTAATTAGACATGCTAAGAATAGAAATCCCTATGAGGTGAAAAGGGTAAAGATCGTGTTCATATGGAATCTAATAGAAATACTGAATTTTTTATATAACAATTGTTCAAATATCAGTCCTTTTCGTCTTTACATTTGCCTCTTTCAACCCTAATGATTTTGCTTGCTAAATCTTCTTAAGCAATATGATTTTTTGTTTTCCTCAAAAGTAAACATAGTTTGATGACAGATAAAAAGGTCAATACAAACAAATACAAAAAGCTTGTAATGGTTTGGTGTGAGAGAAGTTAGCATAGGTTTAATCATATTAGAGCGTTAGCTGGCAAGAAGCTACATACACAGCTGTTATTTGAAAGCATAACCTAAAGAGAAAGGAACTATCTATGAGTACAATTAATGTTACTGGTAATGCTCAAACTCATGCTCATTCGAATGGAAAAGAATTAGCTGTTAGTAGTGAAAGAGATATCTTGACCGCAGCAGTCGATAATACACCTAAAGATAAAATAGCCGACTGGCCAGAAGATAAATTGTCGATATCTGAAGAAGGAAAAGAGCAGCTTGAGTTAGAAAGGGAAGAAAAATTAGATGTCACTGATGACTCTAAAATAAAGACAATTGAAGAGCAAGCGCTGGAAACTAAGCAAAAAATGATCGAAGACGTCAAAGAGCAAATTAAAAAGCTCACTGAAGAATTACAAACATTAGAAGCTCAAAATGACAAAAACTCGGAAGAAAAAATCAAGTTGCTCCAAAGCCAGATAAACAGCTTGAACGGACATCTTTTGACCATGATGACAAGCTAGTTAGTCATTTTCTATACAAAATAAAAGACAATCTATTTTCTTCACATAGTTACTAAGTGCTTAATGAATAAAGTGGCGCTAATACTCACACAATTAATTTTAGGTAATACTCTATGCTATATAGTTCCATCAAAAAACTCTTTCTTGTCACTGTATTGGCGACAAACTTCTCTTCCTTAGCCTATGATTCAAGTCCTGCCAACAGCCAAAAAACTTATGATATATTAGAAAAAATGTCAAATGTCTATGGTGGTAAGCAAGCTATAAAAGAAGTTGATAAGATATTAATTGATTCCGACTACAGTATTAATTATCGTACCCAAGGTTATGGATATGAAGGAACTGATTATCATAGCAACCGTCCTGGTAATTCTTATACATTAATTTCATATGCGGACAAACTTGTATGGACTAAAACACGAAAAACTTATATGGGTAGCTTAACAGGCTACACTTCACTATTTACTAATGGAAAAACCACAAACTATAACGACATCACGCGAGAATATTCGGTAAGTGCGAAAAACAATTTTAATAAAAAAATTGAAAGTTATATTCTCAGAAACCCATTACTCATTATAAAAGACATTTTATCGAGAACAAATGAGCTTAGTTATTCTGGTAGCGAACGAAATTATGAAAAGTTAGCTATTAATATGCCTTCTGGTGGGCTACTTACATTATTTGCAAATAAAAGTAACTACCAAATTGACAAAGCAGAACTTCTTCTTGGGGGCCGTAAAATAGAATATATCTATAGCGACTTCGGAACTACGGGCCAATTTAAACTGCCATTTTCTATTAAAATAAACCAAGCAGATAATTATTACTCTGCCTATACGTTACGCCATGTTTCAAGTTATAACTTTGAACCAAACATTAAGCAAACAGCAGTAACGCCAAAGGGCTATTCGCCAGAAGAAAAACATGACACTTATGATGGTAAGCTTAGAGCTCAATCGATAGGCAAAGGTATTCATTGGTTCAATCAACGCGGAGCCAATAGCCTTTTCATTGAGTTTTCAGACTATGTAATGGCAATAGATGCTAATAATGGTTCAAAAGGTAGCTTCGAACAAAGACTCAGTAAATTTAGAGAAATTGTTCCAAGTAAACCTATTAAATTTGTATCTATCAGCCATCAACACCACGATCACTTCGATAGAGTACCATTTTACGTAAAAAATGGCGCCAAAGTAATTACAGCTGAAGAGTTTATTCCGCTACTAACAAAACGAATTGAGCAAGTAAATACAGCTAACGCCCCTACTCCAGAATTTGAAATTGTAACACAAAAGCGTACTTTTCAAGACGACACCCAGCATGTGGAAGTATATGAACTCAAAAATTTGCTGCATGCGGAAACCATGTTGATGACATACTTCCCTAACGAACAATTAATTTATTTACCAGATCACTACGAAGAAATGTATTTGATAGAAAACCGTCAAGCCATTAAAACCTTAATGACAGAAATAAAGCGCTTAGGCCTTCGAGTTAAAGGCTTTATTCAAGGCCACGGCAACGATGTGTATAGCGCGGAACAAATTGAAGCAGCCCTACAATTTCCTATTGAAGTAAAAGAGCTCCGACGAACACCTCACCATTCGGTAACCCGTGCAGAAAAATAACAATCTCCCACTTTAAGTTTTGCTAAAGCCTTTACCTTTTGTAAAGGTTTTAGTTTAAAAGCCAAATAATGTTTGCTGTAGATACTGCTCATCAATGATAGGACTTAGATTCAATATGAAACTCTTTAACATTTCAACCACCGTACTTGCACTGTTGTACACCATTATCTCTTGGTCTATTAATGCAAAAGAAATTACTGTAAATAGTGAGAACTTTACCTTAGAAGGAAAAGTTGCAAAATTTACAACCTATAAAGGTAAAGATGCCATCCATTTAAGAAACAGTACAGCAAGCGTAAATAGCCTCCCCTTTACGAATGGCATCATTGAATATGACGTTGCTTTTCAAAAAAATAGAAATTTTGTTGGATTGAGATTCCGACAACAAAGTAAAGGTAACTCAGAAGAGTTCTATCTTAGGCCTCATCAATCAGGTAACCCTGACTCTTACCAATATACCCCAGTCTATAATGGTTTAAGCGCATGGCAGCTATATCATAGCGGTTTTTCGGGTAATGTGAGCTATAAATTCAATGAGTGGAATCATATTAAGATAATTGTTTCAGGAAAGTATGGCGAAGTGTATATCAATGATATGCAAACACCTACACTTAGTATTACTGAGTTTTTGCGCACGGCAGAAAGCGGTGATATAAGTTTTTACTCTGGTAAAGCCGATACTTATATTGCAAATATAAAAATTACTTCTAGCAAGAATAAAAACGTATTTAGTACCAATAAAGATGATCCAAGCAAAAGCAATAAGCCAGATAATTATGTATCTGAGTGGCAAATATCTCAACACTTTCCAGAATCGCACCTAGACAACAAAACTAAACTAAATCGAAAGCATTTAGCTAGTATAAAATGGTCTACTTTAACTGCAGATAGTTATGGAGTGGTTAACATGGCAAAAGTACAAGGTATAGACAAGAAAAATAATACCGCTTTCGCAAAATTCGATACTTATTCGAACACTTCAAAAACTAAAGCTCTACATATAGGGTATAGTGATAAAGTAAGTGTTTATGTAAATAATGTGCTTGTTTATTCAGGAAGTAATAAATTCCGTTCCCGAGATTATAGGTACCTAGGTACTATAGGATTATTTGATACAATCTATATCCCTTTGAATAAAGGTAAGAATGAAATTACTTTCGCAGTGTCTGAATCTTTTGGAGGATGGGGTGTAAAAGCAAAACTCTCAGATTGCATCCTTGCTGAGTCATGTAATGGTATGTAATTACCTAGCCATTTTACACCTGAAAAATTAGGTTTCATAAAAGTGTAACAGTCAATTTTCGAGAAATTGAACGGACCAAATACGTCTGTAATGCATTTCTTTTTATTTACTTGGGGTTAACCTTGAAATCAATTAGTCGTCGTACATTTATAAAGGCCTCTTCATTATTAGGCGGTGGCCTCTTATTAGAACTGACAGTACCAAACTCAAATGCTTGTACAGTAAAAACATTGAACCAACATTCATTATTACCTTTGATTAAGGTAACTCCTCAGGGAGAGGTTATTATTCCATTAATCATGAGTGAAATGGGTCAAGGTGTATACACTAGCTTACCGCAAATTATAGCTGAAGAATTGGATGCTAGCTGGTCTTCTATTAAAGTGGTAAATGCAGATGCTGATGAAAAAAAATATGGCTATCAAGGTACATTAGCAAGTTTATCTATTTTATTGGCATGGCAAAGCCATCGAGAAGCTGGAGCAAAAGCAAGACACATGCTAATAGCAGCTGCGGCGAATATTTGGCAAGTAGATGAATCTCTTTGTAAGACGTCTCAGGGGGTTGTGTACTTACAAGGTTCAAGTAAAAAACTACCTTATGGGCAATTAGCTTCTTTAGCAGCAAAAATGCAGATACCTGAAAAAGTGTCCTATAAATCCCCAGAGCAATACAAAATCATCGGAAAGTCGCCTCAATCTTTGGATGTTGTAGATAAAATCACCGGCAAAACTCAATTTGGAATTGATGTAAAAGTACCTGGGTTGCTTACAGCTGTAATATTAAAGAAACCAGTTTTTGAAGCCAAGCTAGAAAGCTATAGTCGCTCCGCCGCTATGGCGATTAAAGGCGTCACGGCAATAGTTGAAATCAGCAGTGGTTTAGCGGTCGTCGCAAGCAACTATTGGACAGCGACAAAAGCGCTACGCTTGTTAGACCCGAAGTGGAGTTTAGGCAAATACAAGTCTTTTTCAAGCCAGCACCTCTCCGAGCAATTACGGAACAATTTGAACTCGGCTGATATTTCACTTAAAACAACTGGCAATGCAACAAAGCAGCTTTCTAGCAGGCAAGATTTGACCACTATTTTTGAATTTCCCTTACTTGTTCATGCCCCTATGGAGCCGGTTAATTTCACTGCACATGTACAACCTGGGAAATGCGAACTTTGGGGGCCTGCACAGCATAGAGGAAAGGTAAAAGAAACTGCTGCAAAGTTGTTAGCAATAAGTCCTGACAACGTAAAAGTTAATACAACTTTTATTGGTGGTGGTTTTGGGCGTAAGGTGTATCAAGACTTTGTCATCGATGCTATTGAAGTATCAAAGCAATTGAAACAGCCAATTAAAGTCGTATGGTCTAGAGAAAACGATACTCAGCATGGTGTTTTCAGGCCTATGTCTGTGCATAAGTTGACGGCAAATTTTGGTAAAAATGAACAGATTAAAGCATGGCAACATACCGTTGCTGCACATGGTTTTAAAGAGCAAGCTTGGCTAACAACTGCAGGAGCAGATCATTTACCGTATAGTATTGAGCATTTCCAAGCCAATGCTCATATCATTGAAACACCGATCCCTGTTGGTACACTCAGAGGTATTGCACATAGTAGTACTAACTTTGCTAACGAGGTCTTTTTGAGTCAATTGGCGATGAAAGCTAAATTAGATCCTTTGGCATTACGTTTGTCTATGTTGGCGGGAAAACCTCGAGCGGTGGAGGCACTTAAGCGTGTTGCTTCTATTGCTCAATGGGGAGTACCAAAAACCAACGTTTATCAGGGTATAGCACTGTTTGATAAGACAAAAGAAGGCAGTACCTTTTACATTGCTCAGGTGGTAGAACTATTTAAACGTGACGATGGAAAAATTAAGATAACGCATGTTTACTGTGCCGCCGATTTCGGTCAACCAATTAACCCCGACGGTATCAAAGCTCAGGTGGAAGGAGGTATCGCTTTTGCTTTGTCTATGGCTTTGCATGGCCAAATAGACATTGAAAACGGCCAAGTTAAACAAAGTAACTTTCACGATTACCCAGTATTAAGAATGCCCTCTATGCCACCAATAATAACTGAAATAATTAAAAACAATGAATCTCCTATTGGATGTGGTGAAAATATAAACCCGGCAACTTTACCTGCTCTAGCTAATGCTGTTGCAAAAGCAACAGGAAAAAACGTCAACAAACTACCATTAGATGCCAACATGTTCGTTAGTTAAACTCACCGTTATACAGTAGCCGTAGCCAATATGGCAGTGCTGATTACTTAGCGTTTATGAAAGAGCACAACCTTGTACCATCAATGAGTCGAGCTGGAAACTGTCATGATAATGCGGTTGCTGAAAGTTTTTTTGCTACAACTAAAAAGCGAATCATAAAACGTAAGATATACTCGACACATAATGATGCGAAAGCAGAGATATTTAATTTTATAGAGATGTTTTACAATCCTAAAAAACGTCACTCACATACAGGCGGTATTTCACCTGCTAAGTTTGAGGAAGCATATTTTCTGAATTACAAATTGTCTAGTGAAATCAGGGAAGTTCAAACTTCTGTTTTTTCGTTTTGTCATTTAACACCTCAACAATTGGTTTATATTCCATTATTTAAGTGTCCTGTTTTATTATTGCAGATCAATGACCTCTTCGACTCATACTAGGAACTAGATTACTTGCCGTTAAAAACTCACGGTAATCACAGCTCGCATTTTAAAAAGTCATATTTAGAATTACAAAAATAATCATCCCTAAACCAACGACAGTTAAAGTGCTATTCATTTTTAAACTCAACATAATAGTTACAACACCTGCAATTAAAAAAGGGCTAGAAATTAATCCATTACTGGTGCCCTGATGCCCTAGAAAAACAATTGGCACCCACATAGCTGTTAATACTGACGGAGCTGTATAGCTTAGTAACCTCTTTGCTTTAGTACCAAGTTCGAAAGGTATTGTTTTTGAGAAAAACAAATATCTACATGAAAAAGTAATACATGTCATTCCAATTAAAGCTAACCAAAAATCATCCATTAAACTCTTCCTTATCTTTAGTTAAAAACCCACAAAACATACCAATAAAAGTTGATGTGATTAAAGCATAATCTTGAGCAAGAACGGTAAGTATAATAGCACTCAGTCCACTACTTACTACAGCTATGAATGTAGATCTGTTTTTTATTGATGGCACAACTATCGCAATAAATGTTGCGGCAATTGCAAACTCAAGCCCTAGGTGCTCAACGTTAGGAATATATTGACCTGCAACAATCCCTGCAAAGGTTGATATGTTCCAAATCAAATAAAACACGATGCCAGATGTTAGAGCATAAAGTGGGTTAAATATTTTATGCTTTTCAATATAAGCACAAGTAACAGCAAACATTTCATCAGTGAGAAGAAATGCAATACTGCAACGAAGAATTAAAGGACCTTTTCTAACATGGTCTCTAAACACTGCTGAATAAAGCATATGTCGAGAGCTTATAACAAACGTAGATAAAAATATTGAGGATAATACTCCTGATGCACCTATAAGAGTCAAAGCAGTTAGTTGAGCTGCACCTGCAAAAACTAATAAAGAGATTAGTTGAGCCTGTAATGGCGTTAGTCCTACATTTATTGCAAGAGAGCCACATAGAACTCCCCATGGGATAGTGGCTAGTGAAAGAGGTAATATATCAACTATAGCCTGGTTAATAACTCTAAAATCACTAGTTGCCACACCTTTAACAATTAAGCTCTTACTCCGCATAACTAAACTCCTCGATTGTTTGAAAGAGTTTAGATAGCATTCATTATTTATTCTTGTACAAAATTGCTTGTTTTTGAAATTTGCTTGGAGTGGTGCCTAATGCTCTTTTGAAGTGTCTATTGAAATGACTTTGGTCATGAAAACCACAATCGGCAGCTACTACGGCCGCTTTAATTCCTAACTTAAGTAAAGACTTAGCTTTTTTTAACCTAGCTTGTATTTGATAGCTATGGGGAGCTAATTCGAACATAATTTTGAATTGTCGAATAAAGTGATACTGGCTTGTACCTGCAATTAAAGCTAGTTGATTTAGTGATATATCTTCTTCAGGGTAAGCATCCAGAAACTCTTTCACTAAGACAAGTTTACTTTTACTTCCTGAAATATCTTTAGGTAGGTTACGTTGAGTTGAGTGCTTTAGGGTTAACCTAAGCACGAGGCTATACATAATTGTTTCAGTTAATAATTTTGAAGCATTACTATCCACTTGCCGAAATAATAACCTTAACTGTTGTACTAACATTGGATCCTTTATAACTGAGGAACTAAAGTAAGGAGCGAAACTCTTCCCATCATAAAGGTCATTGCTAATATTTTCGAAATGCTCTGGCTTGGGATACATAGCACGATATTTCCAACCATTGGATGAAGCAGATTCACCAGTATGTACGTCATCAGCATTAACTAAAATAATAGAGTCTGTTTCTGCGATATGAACATCACCACTGCGATAAAAGCGTTGAGCACCTTGTTCAATAACGCCAATAGTGTACGCTTCATGAACATGCTTAGAGAAAGCTTGAGTCTTGTATGCAGCATTAACTATTTCGATGCCGTCAAACGCATTAGCAATATTGAAGTCAGCTTTTTCTTCTATGTTAGTATGCATATATAGTTATTAAATTACCGTTGTAAAAATAGTATAATTTTGCTCACAGAGTTTTTATAAGCTTACTTAATGCTAATATAACTCTAAACTGACATTAAGCTTTACACATAATTACGTCAACTCTAAGTCGAATCGACTGCCGTTGATTTAAAGTCCTTATGACTGCTTTGGTGGCTTAGTTCTCTGTCATGATCAAGGTAGATTGAACACTCTAAACAGCTTAAATATCTATTGATGCTAACGTCCGCTTCCGCTCTACGCCCTGAGACCTTTAACAAGCTTTTTCTTTAAAAAGTAACGGGAAATTCCTGTCGCTCAATGCTTTTAAATTGTCCCGAATAAAGTCTAAAAGTCGGTTACAAATACATGAAAAATTTAACTCATAGACCGCTTGCAGTTATAAGTAGGTAACATAATTATTACCTACTTATATTTTAGTACTACATTTGTAAGGCTGAATTAAAGCCCTTTAACGCTGGAGAAGCTAAGCCTTCGTTGATTTCCCAAATATTGGTGAAATCCCAACCTAGGCCTAAGTAAAAATCACGGCTTCTATTGTCTTTGCTATCAGTATCGCACACGCTATTAATAATCGTTGCACTGTCGACACCTACTAAGCATGCATTAGTATCGCTTATTGTCCCTTGTGCTCTAGCATAACTGTTTTCAATATTCATCGCATAATTAGTATCGAAGTAGTTTGCTACGCCAATTAATGCACCAATAGGATAATTTTTTTGCGCGTAGCTTATAGCAACTTCACTATAGCTGTTAGTTATATTTGTGTCGTTATTTTTTACTCTTGAGAAGCCGATTAAGCCACCAACGCCATAGTTTGAATTCTCCGCTATGATAGTACCCGTTGCGGCAACTTGGGCGAGGTTAACATCAGAATAGGTTTTACCGAGTAAGCCACCGGTATTACTTACGGAAACTTCTGGCAATTGTGCATCAATTATAGCAATACTGTCAGTAATACTAACACCCTGGTCATTGCCATAGCTACCAAATAGCCCTCCTAGTGCGTATATGCCTTTTCCTTCATAGGCAACAGGGCAGGCATCAACTACCTTAACCTTGGCTGAAGAGTAACTTACATCGGCAGTACTTCTGCCTCCTAGTCCACCCGCATATTGCCACCAACACACATCGTAATACCATCTTTTTCCTAATGATATGGTCACATCGGCATGGACATTATTAATAGCTCCGCCAATTGTAATACCAGCAAGCCCACCAAAGGCAGCCTCGGCAGTTACATTACCAGTAACCTTAATATCATTGAAGATAGTGTTGGTTGCGCTGCCTACGACTATACCACTGCCATATGTTGAATTTCTTGATTGATTGACAATATTTGCATCTTCAATAATCAAGCGCTCTATTGTTGCATCATAGGTATGACCAAAAAGCCCAAATCCCGCGATCGTGCGGTCAGCCTCTAAGCTGTCATCGGTATAGTTTACCGTCAATTTTTTTATTTTGTGGTAATTACCATCAAGAGTACCATGAAATCGAGAAGCAATATCGCCGTATTCTCCTGCGATGGGTGTAAAGCCTTTGCCTTCATTCCAGTTAACGGTATCACTACAGTCAATATCATTTGTTAAAACATAATGAGCATTGACATCATTTTGAATATCTTGCAATTCATTACAGGTTGCAATTTCAAATGGACTTTCAGCAGAGCCGTCTCCTCCTGAAAAAGCCATAGCGGGCAGGTGTGCTGTTAGCACTGTTAAAGCAATAATATTCTTTACATTTTTCATACTTCATCCTTTATTATATTTTAGGTTATAAAAATTGCTATAAACGGGTAGCTCTTTACTTTTCAATATGATGTGTAAGGCCTAATCGGAACCAATACACTCAATGCCAGCATTTTAGTTATCTTATAGATTGTTTATTCGATATGAGTAACCGACTGATGTGGTTTGCGCCTCATCTCTTTCATTTCAATTGGGTAAGTTGCCAATGCTTTTATCCTTGCTAAGCTATATACTTCTTTGCCATGGCCGGAAATAAACCCTTTCACTTTTAAACCAAGACGTGCAACTTCTGACAATAAAATTTTTATCGAATGCTGATTTTCAACTAGATATCCAACTTCATAATGGTCGGGTAGGTAAATTAATTGCTCATCAGGAAAATAGGTCATCAACATAGTTTCTGCGTGTAGCATGTTCTTCAGTTCATATATTTCTAAACGTTGTGTTTTATCGGCATAAATACGCTTTTCGTTGACAATGTCAAAAGCAGGTTTAACAGTGTTATCAGGGTAAACTTCATTTACTCTTTTTGTAAGCAATGGAATGAAAGGCTTAGCGGTAATAATTTTACTGCCTTGGTTAGCATAGAAAGGTACTTGATCAAAATGGTCATGATGATGATGACTGATAGAAACATATTTGATCGGCTTATGAGGTACTAATTCTCGGAATTTGGCTATGCGACTTGCTAAGTTATAGCCAATCGCATCAACAGCCATAACATGGTCTGCAAATTCAATAAAAAGCGTATTGCTTCCGCTTCTAGTTACCCAATATAGACCTTTGCCAATAGTTTGCATACGAAGCTTTCTATCATAGGGGGTATCTTTTCCCTCTAATGTATAGCCTTCAGGAACAACAACTATTTTTTCAATGTCAGGTGAAAAGTCATAGTTGACAATGTGATAATAGAAATACGATGAATAGTAATTTTCAGGCATGTTTCTTTTTATAAAAAATGGCAATTTAAACTGCCCCACGCTTTGGTATTTACTGTAAGTGTATTCATTTAATTTACCTTTTGATAAGTACTCAATTTTAGCGATTTGAAAATTGCTCTGATCGATATAAGCCGTAATAACTCGACCAGTAGCTAATGTCATCGCAATTATGGCGTAGTGTTTTCCATTTACTTTTTCTTCGCCTAAATATCTAAGACTGTCTTTTTGATTTAGAGAACTTTTTATTATCAAAAGAGGGTTTTTAAATATTTGTTTTTCAATGTGCTTATCAAAATCACCTTGCGATTTGGATTTAAATTCATGGGTAATGTTATTGTAACTAGATTCAGTCCCATCTTTATAAAGGTATGTCTGCGAATAAAAACTCTTCATATAAGTTCTTTCGAGTTGGGTCCAATTCATTTTATTTTTGAATGAAATGATGGATAGTGTATTCCCAGGGCGATTGCTATGATAATCAGTGCCCTGATAACCATAGCCTTGGGTACGGTAGTTGGTGCTATAGTCTGTATCTGTTGATATTTTATCAAGTTCGCTAATAGCTTTTAAACCGCCGTAATAACTTACTACTTTGTCGAAAATTTTATTTGCCTTATCGACATTTTGATGAGTAAAGTTATTAGCTACGGCGGTTGAAATATTTAAAAAGAAAACAAATATCAATAATGCATGGAGCAGTGCTTTTTGCATGTTTTTTTTACCCGAAGTTGATTTTGATTATTTTATCAATAAGAAATTAAAGAGCTCTAACAGGTACATAAACTTCTATGAAGTGTTTCCCCTGAGGATGCATTTTGGGGTCATTCAGATATTTTTCAAAACAATACCTGTCGTCAGGTTGAAACCCACTATTAGGAAGCCACTCACTGTAAACTAAATCCCAAGCCAATTGATATTCTGAAGCATCAATTTCAAACTGTGCTATAGCATATTTACCGCCAGGAATTGTAGAAATGCCAACCTCTCCATTACCTTTCGTCCCCGCTGGAACTGACATAGATAAATCTGATTTAAAGTTTGCAAAGTCCGTTATTTCATGGCTGTCTCTAAATACAGTAAAGTAGTCAGTTCCAGGGCATTTGATTAAGTTCCTTGATCCTCCCCACTGTATTAACTTATTAAATATTCTTGCCCAAGTTTCTTGTTGCCCATTAGAGGGGCCAATATTCCGTATATATGCTATAGGCACTGGCTCTAATTCTTTAATTTGTATAATAACATCACTTTTTTTAATCATTGAGATTTTCCAATTACAGTTTGTTGTTGAGGAGTTAATATACATTGGAGAAATTTTGACATCTTTCCACTTTTTGCTTTCTACGTTGCAATTCTTGCTAAATTTTGAATGCCCCCCCTTTCGCCAATCAGTAGCACTCATATTGAAGTAACTCTTAAACGCCCGAGAAAATGAAGACTGTTGAGAAAACCCGCAATTTAACGATACTTCAGCAATGGATTCATCTTTGAAATACATTAAACGCCAGGCTGCCTTTTCTAACCTACTTCGATTAACATATTTATTAAGCGACTCACCCGTAATTCCTTTAAAAATACGATGAAAATGAAATGGTGAGAAATGAGAAATTTCTGCTAATTTTTCTAATGTTAGGGATTCAGAATAATGCTGCTCGATAAAATCAATTACATTATTGATTCTTTTTATATACTCTATATTGAAACCTTTTTGATTTAATTCCATAGGCCAATTTCCTATACTTTAAAAAGGTTAAGGTGGGTTATATTTGTGTAAAATACATACATAAATAATACAGGATGATTTAATCAAAGGGTGGATTAACTGTTTGAGAAACGCAAATGCGAAGTCATATTTAAGAATATATACTTCGCTTTTAGTTTTAATTCTAATATTAACAATTAGATCTATGAGTTAAAAATTGTCGCTATCTCCCAAAGCTAACGAAAACTTTATGTCAGAACTAGTTTTAAACTCTAATCCATAAGATGACTTATATTTAAAGCCATGGCTTGTATTATTGTTAAAAGGAGTATCGTAACTATTTCTAACAGCCCCTACCGATAACTCAACAAAAGGTGAAACTTTAGCTTCTAGGCCTACAAACTTTAAACGAGATGATACCCACAAGCCAGTAGAATCAAAATTTCCTGAAAACCTACTTTGCGCCAAAGCATCTGAATTCTGATTATAAGGCAATGTTGCGTTACTAAAATGGGCATTAGAATACCTTAAAGCTATTTCATTATTCATTTCCCAACTTTCGCTAATTTCAATTTCTTTACCAAGCCCAATAAAAAACTCTGGAACTATATCAACATCTTCATCGTTAACTTTTAAGCTTTTCAGTTCTTGGAATTGTGTTAACCCAAAACCTACAAATGTATAAGTATTTTCATCTTCTTTAGCCGAGGCCGTTCCACCAATTAATGAACTAATTGTAAATAATGTTGCTAATAGTGTTTTCATGACTACCCTTTTGTAATTCAACAGAACTATTTTTCGAATACTGCTTTAAATTTAATTTTGTACCAACGAACGTTATCTTTACTATAAGTTATTCATATCATTCACTCTGTATGAATATGTATCGGATTATATTTAACCTTTAACTAACCAAAACAGATAGATTACGCAATTATTACCAATACAGTATGCTTTCTTTACATGTCAATCAGAGTTAATGTGACGAAGTGGACTTTTCTACTGGCTAAAAGGAAAAACATACTTATAGTTTATTCAATCGTTTTGAGTTGACGTAATGAAACATCGCACGGCTGAAATGTTCGGCCGAGCCTTCCGCATAAATTTCAAAAGCTTCCCTTCTTTCAGGAACATCGACTAACTCTTGAGCTAATTTTGTAAATTCATCCCTTCAAGTCCTCTAAGTAACATTAATGCGTTAATGTTATTTATTTTCAACCATTACAAAACGTCAAGGTCAACAAAAATCTAGGGGCTGTTGATCTTTGTTTGAATTTTGTGCGTAAGTGACAATCTCGTATAATTCGCCAAAACCAAACTAAACGAGATTGTCATGCCCCGATTAATGCTCACTGATGAGCTGTGGTCGAAACTAAAAGCTATATTGCTTGAAGATAGAGTTTATAACAAGCTTGAACACCGACAAACGCTAGAAGGAATACTTTATCGCTTACGTGTAGGTTGTCCGTGGCGTGATTTACCTGAATGTTTTGGTTTGTGGAATACTATTTATCGTCGTTTTCTTCTTTGGTCAAGAAAAGGCATATTAATGAGGTTGTTTAAAACGTTAGCTAAAAAATAGCGATACAGAATGGGAATTTATTGATGGTAGTTATGTTAAAGCTCATCAACATAGTACAGGCGCGGCTTCAGAGCATGAGCAAGCAATCGCCTTAAGTCGAGGCGGCAACACCAGTAAGATTCATTTAGCCGTTGATAGTTATGGATTACCGATTGAATTTATTATTACAGGTGGTGATGTTCATGACAGTAAAGTGGCAAATGATTTAATTGAATTGTTACCGCAAAGCGATTTTGTCGTAGCAGACAAAGGCTATGATAGTGAAGCGATTAGAAACAAGATTCGTGAACAAAACTCAAGCCCTATAATACCTAGGAAGCAGAACTCGAAAGCAGGAAATGGTGATATTGATTGGTGTTTGTATAAATACAGACACTTAGTTGAAAATGCCTTTGCAAGGCTGAAGCACTTTCGTGCCATAGCGACACGATACGACAAATTAAAATTACAGTTTGAAAGTATGCTGGCTCTAGCATGTTCAATGATTTGGCTGCCAATGTGAAAGATCAACAGCCCCTAATTAATAATAGGAATTTCTATAGGTAAAGATATGCTGAATTTCGCCCCCCCAAGTTCAGAGTCAGTCACATCAATCTGTCCTTGATGCAATTTAACAATTTGGGAAGTTATTGCCAAACCTAACCCAAACCCTTCCTCTCCTCTTACAGGGACAGATTCCGATTGAACAAACGGTTTAAAAATAGCTTTCTGTACGTGTTTAGGGACTCCGTGACCATCATCCTCTACTATAATTAACACTTCATTTTCTATTTTTTCACATTTAACTACTATCTGAGCTTTTGCGTATCGAAAAGCATTATTAACTAAATTATTTATAACTTTAGTTAACGCTTTTTCGTCAAAAAAACAATATGCCTCCGTGTCGATACTACGAATAGAAACTAGTAAATCGGTATTATCGACTTTAAGTCCAGCTCTCCAACGTTTTAAAAACTCTGGAACAGATTGACATTCAAGATGAAGCGGTAGCTTACTAATTTCTGCACGAGCATATTCCAATAATTCTGAAATTAGATTATTTAGCTCGTCAACATCTTCATTTATACTTTTAATTGACGTAGACAACTCAATATCGTTCTTTAAACTTTCAATGTATTCCAGTTCAAATTTTATCCGAGTTAAAGGAGTACGTAGTTCGTGTGAAACTGTATTTACCATGTTTTTTTGAAAAGACAATAGTGATTCAATTTGCCTAGCCATTTTATCGATAGAATGATTTAAGTTCCCTAAAGTGCCGAATTTACTCAAAGCTACTTTGCTGCTAAAATCTCCCTCACCAATGTTTTTGGTTGCATTTGTCAACTCTTTTATTTTAGCTTGCAACCACAATGCCCATAATATCAAAGCTAGAATAAAAGCTATGTATAACGAAAGATCAATTATTTCTCTAATACTTTCATACTCACCTTTTACAGGATCAGGAATAATCCTTACTGCCTTGTCATAACCAACCAGGCCTTTGTACAAATCATTCCCTGTCATATAAACTCCACCATTGCGTAAGCTTTGCTTTTGGCTATTTAACAGTACCAATTCTTCAATTTGGACTAATTTGTAATGGACATTTGAATGTTCATTCAGCTTTGATAGAAATTTGTCCCACTTGTTTTCAGGTTTATTAAGTAATGTTTCATCTAAAAAAACGAAAGCACTCGCTAAATCATTAACGTACTCAGAAACTCTTGCATTAGGCGCGATAATATCAACAACAGCATCACCAATGCTCTCATTAAAAACAGTGAAGATTAAAATACAAAAATACAACGGAAAAAAAACTCTTAACATACTTCATTTGCCTTTAGGAAATTAGTCCCAACTATCGGAACTTAATACGTACCCTTTACCTCTAACAGTAACTATTTTATAAGGGGTGCTAGTGTCATCAAGCAGTTTTTTTCTCAAAGAAGCAATTTTCATGTCAATGGTTCTGTCTAATCCGTCATATTCTATTCCCCTCAAGCTTTGCAATAATTGATCTCTTGAAATGATTTGATTGGCATGAGTGACTAAAATCCACAAAACATCAAATTCTGAACTAGTAACCTTAATTTCTCTGTCTTGAAGTTTCACCCTTCTCTTAATTTTATGAATAGACAATTGGCCAATCTGTAATTCATTTGGGCTAAATTCTATTGTTTTAGTAGTTTCAGCGATTATTTGTTGCTTGCGTAAAAGTAATTGAACTCGTGCTAATAACACACGCGGATGAATTGGTTTTACAACATAGTCATCTACACCTAACTCTATACCAATCACTTGGTTCATATCGTCGTCGCTAGCCGTAAGCATTAATATATCTCCTCTAAAATGAGGCATTACTTTACGACAAACTCCAAAACCATCTAGCCCAGGTAAATTAAGATCTAAGATAACTATCTTAGGCTGTAGATCAATAATGATATTAACTGCCTCAGCGCCATTCTTTTCGACCTCGACATAGTAACCCTGTTGCTTTAAATATCTTTGGACTTGATAGCTGATCTTATGATCGTCTTCAACAACCAGTATATCCAAAATTGAATTATTCAATGGCAACCCCTAACTGATTAATTTATTAATGACCATATTTATTCTCAAAGTATTCAATTAAAGGTTTCATTAATTTCTCACCTTTATCGCTATTAGTTAGTATAACAACTCCAAAACCTTCCTTGTTTAACTTAATTAGAGATCGAAATCCTTCATTATTCCCTGAATGCCCAAAATAACCATTATCAAAGAGCTCTACACCGATACCGTATTTTTCATTAAGTGTTGGCGTTAGCATGCTAGAGGCCTGCTCTGACGATAGTATTTGTGTATCACCTTTTAAAGCCAATTGAAATTCAATCCCTATCTTCGCTAAATCTTTAGCATTAGTCCAAAAACCTGCTGCAGCTAATTCTGGATATAAGTGATACTGCCCTTGAATGGGGGTACTTCCCTGTACATGACCGCTACTAACATCAAAAATGTTTTCTATATTAACTTGCTCAAAAGAAGAGTTTGTCAAACCAAAAGCTGTATTTATGTGCCATTCCATAAAACTTTGAAACCCATCACCAGCAACTTCTTCGACCAGCTGTTGAATGGCCGAATAGCCACCTCCTGAATATCGCCATTTTTTATTTGGTTCAGAAGTTACCTCAACTCTATCGGTATTTGTAATTTGACTGCCATCTAATATTTGTAATAAAGAAGGTGTTGGCACTTCTTTACTATAGCCAGGAAAGCCTGAAACATTAATTCCTGCGGTATGTCTAAGGAGTCCTTCAATGGTCACTTTGTTGTTTTCAGTCAATCCGTTTTCACGTAAATGCCATTCAAACAGCGAAGTACTGATATCTGTATTTAAACTTAATTGTTGCTCTTCTGCCCATTTCAAGATAGCTAAAGCAGTAACAAACTTACTAATTGAGGCTGCTTGAAATACTGTTTCCTCCGTAACTATTTCAAAAGTTCCCTTGTCTTTAGCACCTAAAGCTAGCACTTCTGAAATCTCATAATTATCAATAACTACAACGCTTACACCAGGAATATCTAATTTAGAAATCATGGCTTCTATATCGCTTACTGTATTGTCGCTTGGCGTTGTATTGACATTTGGCCCACTATTTCCGCCACATCCAAATATAACCAACGAAATAAAAATGAAAATAGTTTTGAATAAAAATGATTTCATGAGCTATTAATATGTAATGAATTTAAATGAATTATACTTTTCCAGTTACAACTTTATGAGTATCGACTAGTATCGAATTGTAATACATTGTATTAACACTCTGAATGCAATGCATGTTGATATATAGATGATGACAAGGAAAGAAAGCTATTCTGTTTAGAATAGCTATTAAACAAAAAGCACAACATTGTCAAAAGAAAATGCAGTGCTTAGCTTATATAACGACCTGAAGGTGCGATTTAGGCATTATAGTGAAGTCAAATATGATATTGCCCTTTCAATAGCTGAGTCTTCCATATTTTCTCTATCTTCAAGTGTAAAGAATGGTATTAACATCCCCTCCGAGACTGGATAACCCAGTCCTTCGTACGATTGGCTGTTTTCAGCAACAGAACCGTTACTATCTGCAAATTTAATAACTTCATTGCTTAAGCTAAAGTGCCAACCATTAGGTAATTTTTTCCATAACTCACTAGAGAAGTTACCCCTTGTATTTTCGCCAATTCTAACCGTATTATCTTTTAGAGATAAGTAACCCGTTAGCGTTTCAGCAGCACTGCCCGTCAAACTACTTGTTAAAACGACAATATCACCACGAAATATTTTGCTCTGTTCAGCAGGTGTTAATGTAATGATTTTAGGCTCTGTAAAAGCCAAATGGTCAATATCATCGTCAAATAATCGCACTTGAATTGTTGCGGCTTCTTTCGGTGTATCGATAAAGTGACTTGCAATTATCGCTGCAACATCGTCGTAGCCACCACCATTAACACGTAAGTCTATGATTGTACTCTGTAACCCTAATGAATTAGCCTGTGTAGTAAAACGTTCCATTGAAGCAGTGACCGCATCAATATATGTTGTACCTTCTGCGGCATCGTCTGGTATAACATCAGACATACTTTGCACCAGCAAATATCCAATAGGTAAATTCTTTATTTGACCAAAAACCATGATAGCGCCTTCGTCATTGCCCTCAATTATCTCTAGCGTATTCTCATCAAGATATGACGCAATGATACCTAAATATTCCTCCAACTCCTCTTCTTGGTATTGCTCACATTCCTCTTCGCCTAACCCTAATTGTTCACACTCTTCATTTAACTGATTTGTAATCTTGTCTGGCGAGATTGAAGAATATTCTTCTTCCTCTCCATCAGGGTAGATTCTAAGTATTGAAACATGCCCATCCCCACCAACTTTTTGCTCTTTGACATTTGTTTCAGCAAAAGAAGCTAATAATTCGTTTGACAGCTCAAAAAATTCATCTTCACTTGTTTCATCTGTTATTTGCCCCGATAACTCTATATAAACATCATTCCATTGCTCTTGACTGATACCTCTTAAACCAAAAAAGGCATAAAATTCATTGAAATTATTCCATATAAGATCAAAGTTCTTTCGTGGTTCAAACAAATAATCATCAGCCCCAACAGTCGTCATAAGATTGGTATCAGAACAAAGTTCAGGTATATCTCCTTCTACACGACTAAACATTTGACCATCAATATCCAATATATGTCGAGTTTCAGTAAATATCATTGAATACTCACTTTCAAACTCGTCACGCTCGTAAGAGTTTGCGATTAAACAAGTAGGTGATGTTAAGGAAGAGTTTAAAGATTGTGTAAATTGAAACTCTGTAATATTACTATCGTCAAAATAATACATTGTGCCCACGTTTTCTGATTGCCAAGCGCCAAAATATGAATCGACATTAACGACAACCAGATCAGAGCTCGTATTATTTTTGGCATCTGCTACTAGTAATTCAAACACATACTCACCATTTATATTTGGTGTAGAAAATGTGCTGATTAAAGCGTCTGAATTTGATAGCTCTACTGAACTAGGTCCAGATACTTGAGACCATTTATAACGACTAATGTCATTTTCTTTATCTGTTGCTGTGCCATTTAAGCCAACAACATCCTCAAAAGTAATAAATATATCTTCACCTGCATTTACTGCAGGCGCCGTATTGTATTTTTCACTTGCTGTATTACTAGAATTACAACCAACTAGAGACACTGCAAATAAAGAAATCACAAACTTTTTCTTCATACCATTTCCTTATTATTTCTTCATATTAAATTAACTTTCAGCAATACCTAGTTAAGAAAATAATGTTCTTTGAATTCAAACATGAAGTTGCACAATTTTCAGTAGGTTGCTATAAGAAATCGTAAAATAGACATAACCGCCAAAGTAGTTCTTTTATGTATAGCAATTGTATTTTTTTGTAATCGTGAGCAACTTATAGACTCAGTATCGTAGAGTGTTTAAGTATCCAAATTTGGGAAATCCAGAATGCTTCACTCATTTATTACCCACCAACACAGACTGTTTAATTTTAGCCTTTGAACAAAAAATCTTATTTTTCATCCCCTAAGAGATTGATTTTAAAGAACTGTCTGCTAAGTGTCTTGGCATTGTCCTAGTCGTAAAATCACAAATATGTACAATTCAAATCGGCAAGTCATAAGCTTAGGAGAATAACTATGTCAGCAGCAAAAACTAATAAAAATAGCAGAGTATTGTTTTTAGATAACCTAAGAAGTTTCCTTATTTTTCTTGTGGTTGTATATCATACAGGGCTAATTTATGAGAGTAGTGGTGTAGGGGCAAGTTTCTGGATAGTGGATGATCCAAATGTCAATAACGCATCAGGTTTGGTTAACCTCGTAATTGACATCATTGTCATGCCTTGTATGTTTTTCATTGCCGGATATTTTATGCCGAAATCATACAAAGGGTCATTACGAAATTTTACTAAGAACAAGGTAAATCGCTTACTATTACCTTGGTTTATTGCCATTATTTCGTTAGTACCCATTTACAAGTTTATATTCATAAAAAGCAGAGGGTTAGAGCAAGAATCTTTACTAAGCTATTTTCATCTATACAACGGAGTAATTAGCCAAAGTTGGCTTTGGTTTTTGCCTGTACTGTTTGTTTTTAGTTTTACGTATGCTATTTACAAAAAATCAAACATCAACATACCCCAAATAGGCACGAATAAGCTCATAATGATTATGATAGTGATCGGAATAATCAACAATGTATCGTTTGTTATATTTGGATGGACAGGTTGGACGAAGACATGGTTTTTAGACTTCCAAAACGAAAGGGTTATTGTCTATGCAATGATGTTTACGCTAGGAATTCACTTTTTTAACAAAAGCATTTTTAATGTAAAACCAGAAAAATCTAAGCTCTATACCATAATTAGCAGTATGATTTGGTTGCCTATTACATTATATATTGGCCTTATTATATACAGTCTAGTTAAACCAGGCGACTACTTAGTTAGTGGCTTAGTTGATCAGGTACTCGTTAGAAGCTTTTACCATATCTCTCTATTTTCACTATTATATTTGTTAGTCCAATCATTTAGGCTCTATTTCAATCGTTCTAACGCTATATTGGCAATCCTGAATGCAAACTCTTATTCAGTATACATTATTCATACAGTTGTGATCGGTGCTATTGCACTACCATTGATGTCAGTTTCGCTACCTTCAATAGCAAAATACTTATTAGTCACTTTCACTGCGTATTTTATATCTAATTCCATTATTTGGGGCCATAAGAAAATCTTTATTCGGGTCTAAATTTCTCTTTATATTCCTCAATAAAATGATCTAACATTAATTTAGTAGAAACAATATGTATCTTTATATGAATATTCTTGTGAAGAAAATGAGATTGAAGAAGAATTGGTCTCAAGAACAATTATCCCTTTTTGCCGGTTTAAATGTGAAAACGATACAACGAGTAGAACGTGGCGATAAAGTGAGCCTTGAGACATTAAAGTCTCTCGCTTCAACTTTTGAGGTCGATGTAGAAGTGCTTTCAATCAAGCAAAGCAAACCTGAAGAACAAACAGAAAGTGACCAAAATAAAGACATTGAAGAACGGAAAGCTTTCACATACGTTAAGAACATTAGAGATTTCTATATTCATCTATCAGTGTTCTTCTGTATAAATATTGCATTGATACTAATGAACTATTCTATATCCCCAAATATCATATGGTTTATTTGGCCCCTTATAATCTGGGGTGGCGCAGTATTAGTTCATGGTATGTATACTTTTGAAGTATTTTCAATGTTTTCCGCTGAGTGGGAGTTGAAACAAGTAGAGAAAAGACTTGGAAGAAAAATTTAAGGGTTTACAGAAAAACAGGTAGAAGCATCAGATTTAAGGGAGTCATCTTTAAGTTCAAGCGGAAACGTTGACTGCTCATAAGTGTTCCTCCGTTGCTCAAGAATAGACTAAATTTGTCTATTTAACTGGGGGAATTCCACTTAGTGTAGTTGGGAGACCATGAAACTAGAGCAACACTACATTACAGACATTAGTTTGTATAAAATCATTAATATGCTGGGGTTATTTTAGCCTGAAATCACTATATGCTTGAAGGACTCATATAAGTTCATGCTGTCATAGATATTCGGTTGTGTGAATAGAATTCAAATCTAAAAGATGTTTTTGAAAGATTGCTTTCTATAATTGCATTTAAAACTTCTAACTCTTTCCATTTACGCATGACTTTCCTAGTACATATGACTCCATTTTAAACGATAAACTGCATTTGGCTAAAGTAAGTGAGGAACGAACAAAGAAACTAACTGTAATTTGTAGGACTTGAAAACCCTTATTAGGTTTTCTATTCACCGACATGAATCTTTAGCAAAATCTCACTACCATCTGGATTTTGAACTATCAACGGCAATATTTCACCTACCTCTTTATTCATTAGTTTTTTTGCCTTATCCGCAGGGCAACTAGGGATTTTGCAACCATCAAGCTTAATAAGTAATTGACCAACTTTAACTCCAGCCTTTTCTGCTGGTGAGCCAGAATGAACTTCATCAATTTTAAACTCAATTATTTCAGGACTAAAGAATCCATCAACAGACACTCCTGCAGCAATCCCAATTTTTCCTTCTGCGAAAGCACCAAATGCTAAAAACAAACTTACTAATATAATTCAAAAACTTTACTCCCTTAAAAATTGGTGTTACCCATCAAAAGTAGACACCTTAACTATGCGTATTGTTGCTCAAATTGCATCGGGCTCAAATAGGCTAATGTCGAATGTGCCTTACGCGGTTATAAAATATTTCAATGTACTCAAAGATACTGGGTTTTGCCTCTTCAATCGAGTGGTATTGTTCACCGAAGGCCAACTCTACCTTGAGACGACTAAAGAACGATTCCATTACCGCATTGTCCCAGCAGTTGCTCCTCCTGCTCATGCTCGACACCGCTCCTATCGACTCGAGTAACCCTTGATATTGAACCGCTCTGTACTGCACACCTCTGTCTGAGTGGACGATTAACCCTGGCGCTATGTTTCGCCTATCAATAGCCATCTTCAGAGCATTGGTAATGAGTTTTTCCGTCATCGTGCTATCTAATGACCAACCAACGATGGCACGTGAATACAAGTCCATGATTGTGGTCAAGTATAACCAACGACCGCGTAGCCGAATATAAGTAATATCCGAGACCCACTTCTCGTTAGGGTGAGAGGCTGTGAATTGTCGGTTCAATACGCTGTCAGACACGCCAAGGTTGGCGTAGCTGAATCGAGAACATCGAAAGGCTTTGCCATTTCTTGCCCTTAACTTCAGCGATTTCATGATCTGTGCGACCGTATTGAGACAACACTTGATTCTTTGTGCGTTCAACTCTCGTACTAGCCGTGGTGCACCATAGCGCTGCTTAAACTGACTGAACAACTCAATGGTCTTATTCTGCAATTGCTTGTGACGTAGGGCTTTGTTACTAGGCTTGCGCCCCACAAAACGGTAATATCCCGAGCGTGAGACCAATAAGGCCTTGCACATAATTGTGATACGGTACTGTGAGCGAAACTGCTGAATAAGGGCGTACTTTACTCTTGGTTTTTCGCAAAGTACGCAGCTGCCTTTTTTAAAAAAGCATTATCTTCTTGCACATCCGCTAACTGTCTTTTCAACCGTTTCATTTCGTCGGAATCATCTTTTTTAAACTGAACACCATTAACTGAGCTGAACTGCTTATCCGTTAAACGACTAAACTGTCGACGTCAGTTGCAGATTTGTTGGGCAGAAATACCAAGCTCATCAGCGACTGAGCCATTGGTATTACCTGGCATATCGGCTCGACGAACCGCCTCTTTACGAAACTCTTCGGTATAGGATTGTTTTTTCTTTTTACTAGTCATGTATCACCTCTGTTCTAACTATAAGAGATGTCCACTTTTTTTGGGTAAGTTCTAAATCTAACGCTTCAACAAATTGCGAATTAGTTTGGCAGTTTTCTTACGCTCTTTACAATAACAAATGACAAATTGATTCGTTACTTCAATTGATATCGTCTCGCTCCTTGCACGATGCAGTTGCGACCATTTTTCTTTGCAAGGTACATTGCTTGATCTGCAATCTCTATGACTTCTTTCAGTTTTGAATTTGAAATTTGTGATGTAGTAGCAAAACCAACACTAACAGTACATTGGACTATCGAGTTTTTTTCTGAAATTTTTAAATTTTCAACCTGCTTCCTAATCATTTCTGCATGTTTTTTCGCATCGACACTATTCATGTTAGGTAATATTACTGTGAATTCCTCCCCCCCAGTCCTACCAAAAATATCTTCTTCTCGTTTGTGTTGAAGACATACTTTGCCAAACTCTTCTAATACTATGTCACCTACAGCGTGTCCGTAATTATCATTTATTGATTTAAAATTATCGATATCAAGAACCATAACTGTATACACTGCACCGGTTCTAGATGCTAGTGAAGAATATGACTTTCCATATTCCCAAAAAAAGCGTCTTGTCAAAAAGCCTGTCATATCATCATACATCGCTATTTTACGAATTTTCCGTTCTAAACGATGAATTTTGAAAAATTGTTTGAGAAATAATGTTGAGATCGAAGGTGTGACTATTAAAGAAATGATTGTAGAAATAACATATGAATTCGTTGAAACTTTTGTTTCGGTAACAAGTAAAACAGTTGAAGTTACCAATGCTGAAATTAGGATTGTAAAAAGCGTCAGTAAAACAACACTCCAAAAAATTCCTATACGGATAAATAAATTGGCCATAACTAAGAAACTACCCCGAGAAAAATAAAGCAAACCATATTCTGTTTAGCCATTGGTATACTAAAAAAAAAAACTAATCGACAATTAAAAGATGTAACGACTAGATAAGGTGAAGCGAAGATCTATTGCTAAGTTTTCTAATTTCAAACGTATTGGTTATAATTAATGAACTACTCATTGTTTCGATATCCAAGAATAAATTACATTTATTTTTGGTTCTCTTCTCAAATTCTAATGACTTTCTTATGAGTCCCAAAGTTTCTAGTTAATAGCGCCCATATTTTTTTGTTAATTCAGAATATTGATACTCAGAAACGGCTAACTTAGGGCGCAATGACTGTATTTCAATACTTAGCTGATTTGCCTCGTATGATTTACCGATGATATCTATCGCAATTTGTTTCTTCTCTTCATTTGTTACTTCATTTCCATCTTTCTTAGTCGTCAGCTTCTTAATTTTATTGAAGATCTTCTTAATTTCCTTGTTATTGACTTCAATTTTTGCCTCAAGCGAATTTTTGATACTCAATACAGCATAATATTCACGACCAATGGCATGTCCTTCACGAAACTTTTCAGCTAATTCAGCGGGGCAAATACCGTTATCTTGTTTACCTTTTCTTCCTTGCTTGAAGCCAGAAGATTCAGTACAAAAAGTCTTCAATCCTTGTTGATATCCATTAGCATAGAGGACTATATTGGGTTTAACTCCATGCTGAGAGCATTGTTTTTCATACCTCAAGATATGCGAAGAAAATAACCCTTCTTCAGCATTTTTTTGGCCAAGATACTGCCAGTTTGCACTTTCGCACTCTTCCTTATTCATTGTTGAGCATGCTGTGAGGAGGAAAGTAATGCTCAACAAAGTAGAAAGCCTAGTTATATACATTAAATCCTCTCTTATGATTAATAGTCTCAGTTACTCAACCTTTATAAGGAATGACACACAGCCTCACAAAAAGTAGGTAGTAATAGACGAACGTTTGACCCATTAGTAAAAAAAAGAGAGCTCTCTAAGCGAAAAATGAAAGCTCTCTACAAAAGTTTTATAAATAACAACAAGCCTCAGCTAAGGTGAGATCTTCTAATTTAGCCATTAAAACATTGTCTTACTTAGATCTAATTACTCTTAGCATAGTAAGGTAACTTATTTACATTAGTTAATTGAGTACTTCTTTAGACAGGTCAGCTCTGCATTGAGAGTCCCGTATAGGAAGAAAACTATTATCAATCATGAAATCGAAGTTTCACTATTTACTTTCGAATGTTTCAATTGAATTAAATAGTGTAAATTAGACCATTTAGGCTTGTTCACTTTCCGAGCCACGACTCTTGTCCGTTGATTCTTTAAAAAGAGCACAAAACCAAAACACCCCAAAGCTTATAAGAAGTAAACCTAAGCCACCTAAAAAAGTACCAACACTAACTAGGTAATCCATTGTATATATCCTTAAATTATTCGTTGATAACGATTAATCGAAATAAAGACAAAGAAGCATTCATTTATTTGAGTTAGTAATACTGTCTCATTGCTTCTTTGAAAAATATTCCAAAGTTGATTTGTTAAAACTGATAACCGACGCCTAAGGCTAGTGTATCAGTAGTCAACTGATTCATATCGAGATACTGATACCCTACATTTATCTTTAGATTATTTGACCACTGATATTGCCAACCTAGCTCCGCGTAGATTCCAACATCTTTTTCTTCAAGAATTACTGAATGGTTATTTTTTAAATCATAATCGAACCGCTGACCTCCTAATTTTCCATATAGGAAGTGGTTGTCATCTATCGCGTAATCGTAACGAACAGCTACAACAAAATTCTTATAATCTAAATCGCTATTAAACTTACGAAAAGAAGTCCCATCATCATTTGTACAACTATCACCATTAGAAAACTGTTCATCTTTACAATCCCAATCATCCACGTTTTTCCCTTGATTTAACCCAATTTCCAGTGCCCATCCTTCCGCAAAATAATAGTCTGCATAGATACCTATCTGTGCCACTCCATCATTACTTACTTTATACATATCATGTTCAAAGCTACCTATAGATACTTGAGCACCTACATTATAGGTTCCAGAGCTTGGAACTTCTGCTGCATTTGTTTGTGACCCGAAAGTGCAAAGCATCATTAGAGGCAATATGGCTAATTTTTTCATAAATTAATTCCTATCATGTGTGATTCAACAGAACTAAACTAAGTTCCTTTTCAATAGTAGTAATACTAATACTCATGATTATTGAAAAAAAATAGGAAGGGAGGAATGGGACTTTATTGTGACGAAATGGCAATGATACTTTGTATAGTTATACTTCTATTTATATTGATCAGTTTTAGTGAACTTAGATATTTGAAAAATGGAGTACTATGCAGTTATTTAGCTATAAAGAGACAAAACAAACAAATATAAATTATACTGTTCAAATATAAAAAGAAACTGCAATATTAGCAACAGAACAAATTTACAGCGCTTCGAAAGTCTCAATGTCATTATGCATTACGATTATAGCTAGAAGCCAAATTCTAAGCTGAACAAACACTATCAAATTAAATCAATTTGATACTACTAATGATGATCGCTAGTAGAGTAAAAACAAGATTCCTTTAAAAAACCTTAATTTAGTTAAACAGAACTTTTGTCATGGTGTAGGGGAAAATTGAGCTAGGTTATCACTTTCATACCCCAGCAAAGACTGTTGAGAAGCCCAACGCCTTATTTCCATCTAGCCCTCATTTTTTCAATTTACCTCACACTTTACATAAATAATGTTATCATAAATCATGCAAAGTGGGGCTTAACTGGTTTTTCTATAAGGTTAATAAGCTCTAGTGGTTATCAAATGATGAATTCTTTCTGCTAAATCACTTCCTTTTATAGCCTTTGTTTGCATTATAGAGCCAGCTATAACTAAATCAATTTCAGGTAAATAGTAAGAAAAAGTGTTCCAAAAGCCGGTATGTCCCCAAGCGGTATTTGAACCAAATTTTTTGGAAAATAATCCCATACCATAATTCATTGTCAGTGCTTCTGGCCATATTTTTTGCATTGCGGCTAATGTATGCTCTTTTTCGAATACCTTACCTTGTAGCAAGGATCGTGTAAAAATGGCCATATCTTGTGCTGTAGCAATAAGCCCACCGCCACCGTACAAGTCCAATGAAGGATTCCAACTATATGTATCTATCTTATCTATATATTGATGTGCTCTCAAAATTGAGTAGTTATTATTTGGTTGAATTTTTTCATGATGAGTTCTTTGTAAACCTAACTCTTCGAATTTTAGATAACGATAAAAAGCATCATACATTTTTTGTTGAGAAACATGTTCTATTATAGCGCCTAGCAGAATATAGCCTGTGTCAGAGTACTGAAATAACTTACCTGGCTTCATAACTTCTAAATCATACTTATTGATTAAATTGACCTGCTCTTCAGGAGTCCAAACATACTGAGGGTTGTTATTAATAGACGCAAGGTATCGTTTATCCTTAGTATGATCAGGTAAACCTGCCATATGATTTAGCAAGTGTCTAATCGTTATACTTTCAATATGAGTTATCTTCTTGCTTAAAATAGAAATGTACTCAATTGGTAAGTACTCTTCAATCGAGTTATCAAGTTCGATCAACCTCTCCTCTACTAATCTTAAAATTGTAGCCGCCGTGTAAGTTTTAGTATTACTTGCAATCCTGAAGGCGTGATCATTAGTCAATTTATTATTAGACTTGAAGTCAGACATACCAATGGATTGGTTCCATTTATAGCACAATGATTTAGACTCCACATACAAGCTAATTCCAGGAATAAGATTATTTTCTTTGAGTGTTTTTGTTACTAAGGAGCTAATTTTTTTGTCTAGATTTGATACTTCCTGCCCAGTTAAGCAGTTCGCTAAGGAATATGTACTGTTTGAAACGAAAAATATGCAAAAAGTAATGAGTAATTTAATTTGCGCACGCATTTTAGCCGCTTTCCTATTAGTAAAAGGATATGATTATCACTATTAAATATACTTTCACATAATACGTACTATTAGTGGGTTAATTACGAATTGATTTGTATTAATTTGTATCGTTCTATGGCCTTCTAGTTTATTTAATAGTTATATTAGTATTTTCAATACTTTATTGATAAGTAAGAATATAAAACTTACCTTCCAATGAACTAACTTAGATATTTAGCTAAAGACTTTACAATGAATAACCTAATTATAATCATTTTCAATTTAGTCATTTTCAGTAATGTGCATGCCAAAAGCTCAATAAATTGGTTGGTTTGGGATCTCGCTCCTGAGTTTATTAAGGAGGGGCCATATAGAAATCAAGGGTATGCTGATGCGACCTTAAAGCTAATTCAAACAGCCCTTCCAGAACATAATCATAATACTCTTTGGGTGAACACAAATCGTTGGGGTATTGAACGAAACAAGGCAACGAGTTGTACTCCACACGTTTGGGGACATTTTAAGGATCAAATTTATTCAAAGCCTTATAGTTTAACAGAGCCATATGGAATCGTTATTCACAAAAGGTCGATAGCACAATTTGGTAAACTAGGAACTACTCTTTCCATTAAAAATCTACTTTCCAATAAACAACTATTATTAGGAATACTTCCTCTATACCCAAACGATAGTAAAGGTAGCCGCTACCCTGTTTTAGAACCATATTTAAGGCCGTATTTAGATAAAAAGAATGTATTAGAATTAAATGTAGGGAAAAATGAGTTAGATTTAATGTTACTCGAGTTAGGTAGAATAGATTATGCAGTAACATTTTCTAACAACGTAACTAGTCAAATAAAAGTTAATAAATTTAAGAACAATTTTGTTTATTACAAACTTGAAGAAAACCAGTTTTTTAAAAAAATTTATATCTCTTGTTCTAATGATAAATTAGGAAGAAAAATTATAGAGCAAGTCAACAAGATAATTGACGGAGACTTTATTCAATTTTCAATTGGACAAATTAGAAACTGGAGTGATAATAAAGAATTAATAAACATGCTAGAAAAGTACTACGTAAACAATGAAGATTCACAGTTAATAATCGAAGATTAACTAAAGCAATTGATATGTAATAGATAACTCTCTATCTATTTACGTAACATCCACAACCTTACTCATTAATAAAACTGCATCTATTTTGAAATTTCATTTCTGCTTCTATAAGTGCTGTTAAACTATCTATTCACAGATGGTTCACATCACTAGCACGTATGAGGTACCAATATTGTAAAAACCTAACTTTGCGTTTAAGCAAAATTAGGTTTCTACAATAATCAGAATAGACAATATAGCTATTGAGGTGTTGCTCTACGAATCAACAACCCAAAAACACCTAGAGCAAATAAAGCAAATGTTTGAGGTCCTGGTACGTCAACTGACTTTTCTACCAATGCAAAGCGACCAGCTAAATTACCAAGTTCATTATTTGATATATTGGCTTCTCTTGTAGTACCCTCTGTACTGATATCCATCATAGTTTGATTGTATTCAAAATGTTGTGTAAACACACCGACTGAAAGTTCACTATCTTCATATTGGTTATTAAAAAGTACACTATTATGATCAGCATTATAAGTTCTAACATTTCCCGTGAAGAATAAATTTGTTAGTACATCAAATTTTTCTTTTTTCATTACTTCTAGAGTAACATTTCCCTGAGTCGTCTTGTATATTATTCATAGCCGTTTCAGAACTGCCAAACCCCTTTAGATCAGCATTATTAATTAACCCAAAGAAATCCGCGGTTGAAGCAATTTCATACGATTGATACTTTCCACCAGCAGATGTAGCTTGTACTAATTCATTCCAAGTAAATGTATCAGCATAATCCCAATGTAACCATTCATATCCGGTGATTGAGTCAGTGATAACATTACTACTATCATCACGAGATTGAGATCCCGATTCTATTAATCCAGCATTTGCCATATTTAAAACGGCAGTGGTCACAAAAACACCACCCAAAAGCGAGCTATTTAAAAATTTAAATTTCGTTATTTTTCCATATAATTTAATAAGATGTTACTAACGCAGTCAGCAACCCGGTTGTTTCCAACGCGCATAGAAAACAAAGATATGCCTAACTGTTATTCCAGACAGTTACACGGCAATTTTTACATATTAATGTCTTTAATTGTATTGGTTTGTATCGCGCTAAAATACATTGATTATATACCTCAATGTAATCGACGATTCTAATGCAGCTTTGTTCACTTATAAGCCACTTTTAGCTAACTAAAGAACAAATTTAAATATCAATACAAAAAAGGCAAAGCGCCTGAAACACAAAGTATATTTTCTGTTTCTAAAGCACTTTATTTCAAATTATTATTGATACAAATCTGCGATATTATTTAACCTTTGTTGAATTTCATTTGCGTCATACCATTGACCTCGTGTTAGGACACCTAAATTGATCCGAATAGCCTCAATATTTTCCAAAGGATTTTCAGATAACAATACAAGATCGGCCTGTTTTCCTACTGCTATTGTTCCCCAGTGTGACTCCTGCCCAAGCATTTTGGCCGCATTGACAGTTGTTGTTTTAAGCGCTTGATAAGGGCTTAAACCAGCGTCAACCATATTTGCCAATTCATCATGTAATGAATATCCAACGAGCAATAACGGGTTCCCCACATCTGTCCCAGCAACAATATTTACGCCAGCGTCATTAAACGCTAGCGTGGCAGCGGCAACATTGTCATATTGCTGCTGTTGCTGTTGCTGTAAAGCGGTTAAATTTTTCAAATCTGAAATTAGTTCTTCAGTGGTAGCATTTGTTAGATCTTGCTGACAAAAATATCGTCTTTGTGGTGCTTTTAGAAATTGCGAAATGTCGCTCTCATTCAACGTGAAAGTATGGTATACATCTAAAGTTGGAAGAAAGCTGCTGTTTGGGAAGCCTAACATTTCTTCTGCTAATCCTTCAAATAGTTGAGGATCAATATTACGCCAACGATTGTATCCGAGCTTTTGTGGAATACCGCTAAAATGCTCAATACTTTGCAGCCCAGAAGCCAGTGCAATGTCAAGGCCAACAGCTTTTGGTACATGACCTGCCACGGGAAATGACAACTCATTAGCGGTGTCAATAATTGCATTATAGGTTTCTACGGATAGATTATTGTAGACTTTGGCAAAGTCATACCCTTCTTCAAACTGTTCTTTAACAGTTTGTATGCCTTCTTCAGGTGTATCTGCGATATCGCTATCAGGCCAACGCTCAGGAGTTGCGTCAATTATCGGGCCAGATGTAATAATTCTTGGCCCAAGAATACTCCCCTCATTTGCTTCTTTTCGTAACATTAAGTGCCCTTCTTGACCAAATAAATTACGAACAGTTGTTATGCCATTAGCTATATAAACGGGAAGTTGATCTCGACTTGCCTTATGAATATGCATGTCAGACAATCCAGGAATTAAGTACTTACCTTGACCATCTATTTTCTCAATTTTATCGTCTAATGGGGCATTAACACTTTCGCCAACCCAAACAATATTATCTCGCTCAGTGATTACTGTTTGGTGTTCCAAAACTCGATTTTCTTCCATATCAATTACATTAACGTCAACAAACGCTATTGCTCGGAGCTCATCTAATGGTGCAGGCTGAGCTAATTCGGCATCACAACTATTAAGCTGTGCCGCAAAATCTACGGTCGGAGTTGGTGTCGAAGTCGAGGGTAATGTTGGGGTGGGTTCAGTCTTATCTGCTGAACCTCCACATGCTGTAACACTTAATAATAAAATCGAATTAATTAGAAAGTGGGGATTATTCAATCTAAACATTTGTGCAAACCTTAATGGATAATTAAAATACATATCAACTATATAAAATACTAATGAACGTGTTTTTAATTTGGGAGCTGGAATTGTTCTGCCCTTTTAGTGAATTCGCAACCATCATTAATATCTCATAGTCAAAAATATTTCTATTCAGTACAAGTGAAAAAGTACATGTAAATATAAGCATGTACTTTTTAAAGTTAACTAATGATTAATTGCCCTTCATGATCGAATTTAGCCAGCCACTAAATGTGGATGTTCTGATGTAATATTCTTTCCATCCATATTGCCCTGTATGTTCAGGGACAGATTTCATATCACTAGGGTAGTCTCCACCAGAGCTAACGCCTAGAATTGAATATCCCTTGTCCGTTTCAATCAATGCTGGCCCACCGCTATCACCAGGACCGTTAACGCCTTCAAGCGGCAAAGATTTAGAAGAGCGAGGATCATCAAATTCAAAACTGAATCTATTAGCGTCAACATTAGTTACTTGATTCCAAGCCTTACGAAACTTACGATCGTTAACTGGTGATTTTTCATCAATACCTATATTTCCTGTACCGAAATCTCCCCAACCTAAAAGCAATATTTTCTTGCCCACTTCATATGTATATTTATATATAGCAAGAGGCGTTACATTGTTAACTGGTTGATCCAATTTGAGCAAAGCTATGTCATAATTGAAGTTGAGTTCTGTCGCTGGCTCGACACTAGTTATTTGAAATTGTTCATCTCTAGTCACATTAAAGCGACCAAATTTTTCATGTGAAATATAGTTTATTATTTGATTTTTTTTACCCGCTATAGTTACATAATGAGGGTTAGCTGAAATATTATCCTTATCTATTAGAATGGTACAATGTGCCGCTGTAATCGCCCATTGCGGGGCAATTAACGTTGCTACACAGTTTTTGGTATTTCCATCATCATGCACAGGAAAAATGGCTTTATATTGTTCATGATTAGCGATGTATTTTTCTTTTTCGACATCATGCCTAATTACCATGGCGTTAGAAATAAAACTTATACATGAGGTAATAATTACCCCAGCAGTTAGAGCTGAAATTTTTAACTTATTTTTGCTTCTAAGCATATTTAGACTTCCTAATTAATTTAAATCTATAGAAAACATAACCTCTTATTGACTTAAACTGGGTTAAGCAATATGTTCTTTTTTAGTTTATTTCTATAGTAGATAAGCCATAAAAATCGCAATATTAGAGTATGATTTCTATGGCTACGCCTTAAACTTATTTTGATAAACCAAAGCGGTATGCTGCTGCTGTCAATGAATAAAGGTATGAATCCATTTCTTCTTTACCTAATAGGTCATCTGTAGTATTCAGTTGAATAATAACGCCCGTTTGTGTGTAAGGGTTGTATTGAAAGATAGTATTGACGCCGACATCATTACCATCATGCCCAGTAAATGCCCCTTGTGTTCTCCAAAACACCCCTTGTACATTTGCATCAGAAGGAGCCTCCGTTTGTGATGAAATCATATGTTCTACAGCTTCTTCACTTAATACTCGAACGTCGCCAAGCTCTCCATCGTTAACTAGCATAAGCATAAATTGCGATAAGTCATGCGCAGAAGAATTCAAAGCGCCATCATAAATCGTTGGATAACTATAAGCAGGTACCTCAATCAATTCATCTTCTGCATCTAGTGCGTAGCCTTTACCTAAAGGATTATCAGAACCAAAAGACTCTCTGTTGAAGCTTGTATTAGACATATTAAGTGGTGTGAAAATATTACCTTGCATATATGCAGATAAATCAATACTTAAGTGCGACTCCACTGCAACGGCAGCTAAACCAGCACCTACATTACTATAGTTATAATTTTCCCCTGGAAGTTGTTCTTCCTGTACAAAGTTTTCAGGGTGGAATAGCCCACCATCTTCTGATAAATACTCGGCTAAGAACGTTCTATTATCCGTAGGAATGCCTACTGGGCATAACTCTTGACCAAATAATGTGTTATAAAATGAACTGCTATCACTTAACAAATAGTAGCTACAATCATAAATATCTGAATCATTGATTGTTGACGTATGTGTAACTAAGTGCCTTAAAGTAATCTCTTCACCTTGTAAATACGGGTTATCAACGTTAAAACCTAAGCCCATGCTGCTTAATGGTGTATCAAGCGAAAAGTCGACATGTTCCATTAGATGAGTGATAGCTGTTCCCAAAAACGCTTTAGTTGTTGAACCTAATGTAAATGGGGTATTTGCGGTTACGGGTATTTCATTTTCAACATCTGCGTACCCATAGCCATTTTCAAAAACTAATTCAGCATCTTTAATAACAGCAATAGAAATGCCGGCTATATTTTTCTGCTCTATGGCACCAACAAAGTATTCATTTAATGCAGTTTCGTTCAACGTTAAGCTAGCTGTAGCATCCATTTCGTTGACAATAAAATCAATCGCACTATCACTTCGATATAAAACATCAGTACTAGAATATAAAGGTACCTCTATATCAGGCTCAATTCCTGAAACCTCTAAAAGCTCTCCTTCAACGTTCAAGTATGCTTCGTTTGACATACTCAATTGCCAACCATTAGGCATACTTAACTCTAAAGCGTCTGATAACATGCCGTTAGTTGGTTGACCAACAAACGTAACATTGTCTAATTCGCTCATCATTAAAGTAAACACTTCAGCACCACTATGCGTAGCTTGTCCTGCAAGTAAAAATACAGGATTAGAATATGCACTTTCAACCGAAGGTAATACTATGTCTTTTGCGTCAGTTGTTACTGTATTATTTCGTTTGTACTTGCTACCGACAATACGTTCTTGGTCATTAAAGTATTTTGCGATTTCCTGGGCTAAAAGGTCAAATCCACCATTGTTGTACCTCACATCGACAATAATTGCTGATGTCCCTGCTAAATCAGATAATACTTGAGGCATTACACGGTTAACAAAATCGATATCATCTTGAGTAGACCATGTACCATCTTCAACTTTAGCCTGTTCTAACTGTATAAGTTGATTGATACGTAAATAACCGATGCCGCTGGGTAATAGACCCCACAAGAAGTGCTCATTGGTATCATTATCAAGGTAAAGTGCATCAAGATGAGACTTAGTCATTGTCTGTTGTATCGCAGACAATTGCGCTCGTGCAGCCCAATGGTCATCACTATTAACAAACGGCGAGCGATATATTTCTTCATCAAGCCCAGTATATTTAATGCCATTGAAGACTAAAGCATCATCAGTTTCTAAGCTAGCATGACCATCAGTAAACTGCTTTCCAAGCTCTGCTAAAACGGCATTAAGCTCTTCATTAGTACTCGAATCATTAAGCTGCGCTCGATAAGTGTCATACACCGCTTGCCAATCCAGTCCTCTTTCTTCAAAAAAACCATAGTAATCATTAAAGGCATGCCAAAAATAATCAAAATTATCCAAAGCACTGCTGGTTTCATCAAGTAGATTCGTCTGGCAACTTTCAGGTAATGTACTTTCCTTATCTAAAACAATAGGGTTAATTGCAAAACCATTAACACTTATTTGAGTACCGTCGTCAGATGCAGAAAGTGCTGGCGCTAAATCGTTGAGATCTAATGTATCTGCAACCACACAACCAAAATTATTAAAGTGATATTCTGACACTTCTGTCTCATTGATGTTATAAACAGTACCACTACCAATGTCGTGCCATATACCTTGAAACTCTGCAAATTGAGTTGATGTTGGGGGCGGTGTTGGTGTTGGTGTTGGTGTCGAGTTTCCTGAACTACTACCGCCACAAGCGCTAAGTCCAATGGTCATGGCTGTAACTATTGCTAACTTAATAGCATTTAATTTAAACATTATAAAAAACCTTATCTTAGTTTGTCTGTCTACAATTACTGTAAATTAATAAATTGTATTGGTTTGTATGGATTTGCATAATTCATGTAATGCTTAGTTTCGCCAATGTATTAAATTCAAACCTTTAACTACGAAAGCAATACTTTGCAGGGTAAACTAGTAGGTATAAAGCTCCCCCCATAACTCGGTGTTAACCTCATAAATAAAAGAAAGCTCTTCATTATTTGGGGGCTCAAATAACTGTTCTGTAAAACTAATCATTTCTAAAGAAACAGGAAACTCAAATGTTTTACTTTTATCTTCGTTTCTTTTAATTACTCGTTTTATTCTTTTATCTAAAGGAGCCGTTATAAAATAAAAATTACTGCGCACATTATTATCTTCGCATAATTTTTTATATTTTTTTCTATCACGTACACGTTGTAAGCCAATATCGAAAACGACATTTGTACCTGTATTCATAATTTCTATGGCAATAGACCATATAACATCTTCACACCTTGATAACCGTTCAAAAGTCCAAGATATCTCTGGCATACCGTTCATATCTTTGAAATAAAGCTTTCTAAACCACTCATCGAGTGAAAACCGCACTGCTCGTTGCTCTCTTGCCAATTCAATTGATAAAGTACTTTTACCTGCACCAATAGGGCCCGTTATGAAGTACGCACATCCTTTTTTCATAAATTACTTTCCAAGATTTAGATTTAATTATTGATGGAAGGTATGACATACTCATTCATAAGCCTATCCATGGTTTCAAATATGAAATAACTGTTGTATCTATGACCTGTAAACACTGTTACCATTTCCAGCTCTGGGCAAACGATAATGAACTGCCCCCCGTTACCAATTGCCGAATAAGTCGCAATGTCCTTTTCGTTATGTCGAAATGAATGAGTCCACCATTGAAAACCATAACCATTCATGGTGGGATCATTAATAGGAACAGCATGCTTTTGTGTTGATAGTGCTACCCAATATTTAGGTACGATTTGTTGACCATTCCATACTCCTTCCTGAAGATATAGCTGGCCAAATTTCGCCATATCTCTTGCAGAAAGCCATAAACCATACCCTGTGTTGGCGCGTTTTTTTGGGGTTTTCATCCAAAGCTTTACTTCGATGTCTAGAGGAGTGAATAGATGAATATCGGCGAAATCCTCAACGGACATACTATTTGCTTTTATAAGAATGTCGCCTAGCACAATCGATGCTCCTGACGAGTACTCAAACCTTGTACCAGGTTCTAATTGCATAGGAAGATCAAGAAAAGTTTTGACATAATCCTTTGATTTCATAATTTTCTTCATTGTTTTACCCTCATCGAATGAGAAGCCATGTTGCATCGTCAATAGATTCTCAATTGATACATCTTGCTTATATTGGTCAAGTGCATTTACATCGTATTCTGTAAAATAATTTAGAATTTTTTCATCTGTCGAATGAATTGCTTTTTCTTCCAATGCAATGCCAATAAGTGCTGAGGTAATACTTTTGGTGACTGAAGCCATGTAGTGTTGATTTAATTCTTTATTCCCATAATCCTTATCTACTGAATCAAGCTTTGTACGAAACTGCTCATCCAAAATCAATTTCCCATTTTTTACAATGGAAACAGAATCAATTTTATAATTGCGGTGACTGCGGATGTCATCTAGTAATAACTCAAGCTTCTTTGTATCGATTCCTTCGTCAGAAGCATTCGCTGTCTGCCAACCATCATTCATTGTTACAGGAACTTGGTAAACTGAAGGAGTAACATCAATTATTTTTTTACCCTCTTTTGCACCTCCTCCACAGCCACTAATTAATATCAAAGCCCAAAAAAAGGAAAAATTTGTACAAGAAAACATTTTGTACAAAGACATCAATCTCCCTAAATTAGTTTTAATATTTATCATTTGTCTGTCGCCTTCAAAAAATCATTTAGTTAATTAGTTAATTAGTTAATTAGTTAATTAGTTAATTAGTTAATTAGTTAATTAG
>NZ_BAAJMC010000030.1:0-38157 GCF_057551365.1 Colwellia sp. KS18-150
GTTTTAGCCTGAGGTCAACACATATTTCATTAAAGTTTCATTTTTCTATGCGTTCGAATGATTATCATACAGCCCCCGTGTTTATTGAGGTTTATATCAACAACATGTGTACTTATTGCGCGCTCCTTTTATGGCTTGTCTGTTTTGTGCTATCTTACTGTTCAATTCATCTTTAACTAATTTTAGCTATGACTTCTTTATTACATTCTCCAACTACCCATTCTATTCGTACATACAAAGGCATTGCACCAACGATTGGTGACGATACTTATATTGATTCTTCTGCGGTTATTGTTGGGGATATCACTTTAGCTAATGATGTCAGCATATGGCCACTTGTAGCTGCACGCGGTGATGTTAATACTATTACTATTGGTGAGCGCAGTAATATTCAAGATGGAACCGTGTTACATGTCACCCGCAAAAGTGAGCATAACCCTAATGGCAACCCGTTAATTATTGGTGCTGATGTAACAGTAGGTCATAAATGCATGTTGCATGGCTGTATTTTAGGTGATCGTATATTAGTGGGTATGGGCGCAATAATTATGGATGGAGCTATCGTAAATGATGATGTTTTTATTGGAGCCGGCACTTTAGTTCCACCTAACAAGGTTCTAGAAAGTGGTTATTTATATGTTGGGAACCCTATGAGAAAAGTTAGAGAACTAAAGCCCAGTGAATCCGCTTTTCTTAAACAGTCAGCATTGAATTATGTGAAACTAAAAAATGAGTACTTAGACGAAATCTAACGCATATTAATATTTATTACATTTCCCTCTGGTTCATTTTTTTCGAGCCAGAGCTCAACAATTTCTTCTAAATCAAACTTTGTACACTGATCTATTTCATCAAGCCGCTTTAATTGTAAAGAATGAAAGTAAATTGTAATGCTCTGCCCTGATAGAATGGCAGTGAAACACCAAGCATCACTTTTTTTATCAAACACTAAGTCATCATTAAATAAAATCGCTTGATTCACGGTTTACTCCTCCATCATTGATGCTTTTAACTGTTTTGTTACAGCTTCCACATTGGGTTTTACGCCACGCCAAATATAGAAGCTCTCTGCAGCTTGTCCTACCAACATACCTAAGCCATCAATCACTTTATCTGCATTTTGTTTTTTTGCTTTTTGCAAAAATGGAGTGAGATTTTTACCGTAAGTCATATCGTAACAAACGCTTTTTACTGTAATGAGGTTTTCGCTAATAGGTATGCCACCACCTGTTAAACCGGCTGAAGTCGCATTAATAATGATATCAAACTCTTGCTCGTTCGCTTGTTGAAATGAGCAAGCTGAAAGAGGCTGGTTAGTATATTGATCAACAATGGCTTGAGCTTTTGATACTGTTCTATTTGCAATAGTTAAACTTTTAGGGTTTTGATTAAGTAAAGGTAGAACGACACCTTTTGATGCTCCGCCAGCTCCTAATAACAAGATTTGACTATTTTCAAGTTTTACACCGTTAGCAATTAAATCGTTCACTAACCCTACACCGTCTGTGGTATCTCCATAGATCTTGCCATTTTTAAAAGAAAGCGTGTTAACCGCACCGGAAAATTTAGCATGCTCAGTTAATTCATCGCACATTGCCATTGCTTGCTCTTTAAATGGAGCGGTAACGTTTGCTCCTTTGCCGCCTGCCGCGATAAATTCTGTTACCGCATTGCTAAAGCCATCTAATTCAGCAAATTGAATTTCATAATTCAGTAGCTGACTGGTCTCTTTGGCAAATGACTGGTGAATAAAGGGAGAGCGTGACTGCTTAATGGGGTTACCAAAAACACGATATTGATCCATAAAAATAACCTTTTCTAAATATTATCCTTAGGTTAACTGAATTGGTATTTTAAGGACATAAAAAAAGCAGTAATATACTACTGCTTTTTCTTATGATTTATTCAATTTAAATTTATTAGAACTTGTATCCAAGCATTACTGAGTAAACCATTGGGTTTACATCAACCTTCGCGCTACCTTTTCCTTCAAGGCCTGCCCCTAAAGGATCAGCCAAGTCAAAAGTTGCATCTGTTTCAATATCAATATAGCGTGCAGAGACATTTAACGACCAATTATCACTTAATTCGTAATCAGCACCTACTTGTAGTGATAATCCAAATGAACCATCTAACTCTAAATTACTGAACCCTGCCACTGTTGGTGTGTCGGTAAACTCTTCATCAAAGAAAATGGTGTAGTTAACACCCACGCCAACGTAAGGTTTAATTGCTGTGCCTGTATCAAAATAGTATAGAGCACTAACCGTTGGTGGTAAGTGAGTTACTTCTGCTAGTTTAGCGCCATTTAAGTCAATACCATATACAGCATCAGTAACACCGTCAGGATCTTGTAAAATCACATCATGTGTAAAAGGTGTCGCTGCTAATACTTCAATAGCCCAATTACTATCAAAGAAATATACAAAATTTAGTCCTAATTGCGTATTATCGTCTACAGAAAGTGCTAGTGGCGTGGCGTTACCATCAAGTGCGACTGTTGAGTGTCCACTATCTGGATTTACTAAAGTCATACCACCACGTATTAAAATATCGCCCGCTTGATTTGCAAGTGCTGCTGTTGAAAAGCTTGATAGCAACGCTAATGCTAGAAGTGATTTATTCATGTTTTATACCCCTTAAATGTTTGTGGGTATGATAAGTCTACTCATATTTATAAAGTTGATTTAGGACAAGGTTTTTAGGACAAGCAATGCTTTGACCTGAGCTTTATTGATTTTGATCAATATATTTATATACGGGGCTAGGGAAAGCTGATTTTTCGCGGTTAAATTTTGTTCGAGGTAAAAGCGCCTACTTCAAGAGTCCCTTGATTTTTTGACACGAAACCAGCTGTGAATCGTGTCAATTTATAAGTTAGTTTACTTGGATTATTTAAAGAGCTAACCAATTTTGCGGTGTTAAGTAGCGTGAATACAATTTAGCTTCTGCAGAATCGTCTTCTGGCTGATAATTATATTCCCATCGCGCTAAAGGAGGCATCGACATTAAAATAGATTCGGTTCTTCCACCTGACTGTAAGCCAAATAAGGTACCGCGATCAAAGACCAGATTAAATTCTACATACCTTCCACGACGATATAGCTGAAACTGTCGTTGGTGTTCTGTAAAAGGTGTCGCTTTTCGCTTATTAATTATAGGTACATAGGCATCAACAAAGCCTTGACCAACAGCTTTAATATAATTTAAACAGGTGTCAAAATCCCATTGGTTTAAATCATCAAAAAATAAACCACCTACACCTCTCGTTTCATCACGGTGTTTTAAATAAAAGTATTCATCACACCATTTTTTATGTTTATGGTATATGTCCTCACCAAAAGGTTTACACAACTCATAAGCGGTTTGATGCCAATGCTGAACATCCTCTTCTTGTGGATAAAAAGGTGTTAAATCAAAACCACCACCGAACCACCAAACAGGCTCCTCTCCTTCTTTTTCAGCAATAAAAAACCGAACATTAGCATGAGAAGTTGGAATATGAGGGTTTTTCGGGTGTATAACTAATGACACACCACAAGCCTGCCATGTTCGACCAGCAAGCTCTGGCCGGTGTGCTGTTGCTGATGGTGGTAATTTATCTCCAGAAACAAGAGAAAAGTTCACTCCGCCCTGCTCTATCACGGCTCCATCAGTTAAGACTCGTGTTCTACCTCCTCCACCTTCAGGGCGTTTCCAGCTATCTTCAACAAATGAGGCTTCGCCATCCGCTTTTTCCAAAGATTGACATATTTGATCTTGTAGAGTCTTTAAGTACTCAACGACTGTATTGATCTTAATACTATTCATGGGCGAAACACTTCTCCGGTAAGGCCATTGATAATTTTTGAAGGCTGTTGATATGACAATGTGTTGCTTTTAATAAGGTAGTCTATCATTACGATTAGATTATCATCTAAGGTTTGCCATGTTCTTGCCGGCTCTTCACCAGACAGGTTAGCACTAGTTGAAACAATAGGCTTTCCAGTTTGCTTACATAGTGAAACTACATCTTCTTGATCTGTTATGCGAACAGCAATACTAGTAAATCGTCCGGTTAATAATGGTGAAATATCAGGACTAGCAGGTAATACTTGCGTAACGCCATTTGGCCATCGACTTAAAATGGTATCAATCTGTGTTTGAGATAGCTGAGAAATATCTAAGTAAGGTAATAATTGAGAGAATTCACCTGCTAGTAATATCAAGCCTTTTTCATGGGATCTATTTTTAATGGTAAGCAGCTTTTCAAGCGCTGCTTGATTATCAGGATCACAACCTATGCCAAACACGGCCTCCGTTGGATACGCGATAACACCACCTTGTAGGTATACTTTTAAAACCGTAGACATAAATATATTATTGAAACTAACTATTATGTAAATCGTAAAAACAAAATGGCCGATAGTAAATCAGCCATTCAAATATTAATTAACTTAGTTGAATTACTGTAATTGATTAACGTATTCGTTTACTTCAGGAAAATCACTTTCAGGTAATTGCTTTGAAACTTGCTGTAAACGGTTAAGTAGTTCATTTCTATCATGACCTGAAACATTAATATGTCCCATTTTTCTTCCTGCACGTTTACTTTTTCCATACCAATGCAAGCTAACACTAGGTATGGCTAATATACTATTAGGAACACTATCTGCACCCAAAATATTAACCATAGCAGTCGGTCTAATTAAAGCTGTTGACCCTAATGGTAGCTGACACACAGCACGCATATGATTTTCAAACTGACAAGTATCTGCACCCTGCTGAGTCCAGTGTCCTGAATTATGCACACGTGGTGCAATTTCGTTAACCAGCAGAGAATCGCCTACTTGAAAGAACTCGATGGCAAGTACGCCAACATAATTTAAAGCGTTAGCTATTTTATCAAATGCTTCAGATGCTTGCTCTTGCAGAACTTGATGTTCGTTGGTAGCTAAAGAAACACTTAGCACACCATTAGTGTGATGATTCTCAGTTAATGGGTATGAATGGGTGTCACCATTTTTATCTCGAACACCAACCATAGACAATTCACGATCAAATGAGACCATTTGTTCAACTACAACGGCTTGTTGTTGTCCGCTGGTATCTTCTTTGATAAAGGTATCCACCTCTTGCCAAATAGTTTCAGCTTGTGATAAATCCTTTAAGCGCCATTGACCTTTACCATCATATCCAGCCAGAGCACTTTTTAAAATTAACGGTAAAGTTAATGTGCTTATCGCACGATCAAATTCGGCTTTGGTGGAAACAACTTGATGTGTGGCATTTTTTACACTGGTTTGTGATAGCAAATTCTTTTCTAATCTTCTATCACCACCGGTTTTTATAGATTGACTGCTTGGAAATAACTTACCAGAAGCCTCACACTGCATCAAAACATCATGATCAATATGTTCAAACTCTGCGGTGATAGAATCCGCAAAGTCGATACCTGAGGTCAGATCACCGAAAGTGATATTGGGTGATAAGGGGTCAACAACTTGAGCGCTGCCAACATCATAAGCCCTAACATCTATATTTAATGGCTTACTCGCCAATGCCATCATACGAGCTAACTGACCAGCACCTAATACTAAAACCTTCATTTTATGATTTACTCAGCCGGGTTCGGGTTATCAAGGATATTTTGAGTTTGCTCTTTTCTAAACTTCTCTATCGCTGCCATCACAGTAGTGTCGTGCGTACCAATGATTTGTGCTGCAAGAAGGCCCGCATTTGCTGCGCCTGCTGTACCAATAGCTAATGTACCAACCGCTATGCCTTTAGGCATTTGTACTATTGAGAGTAAAGAGTCTTTACCACTCAATACCTTCGACTGAACAGGAACACCTAAAACAGGCAAACTAGTAAATGCTGCTGCCATGCCCGGCAAATGAGCTGCGCCACCAGCACCAGCAACAATAACCTTTAGGCCTCTTTCTTTAGCGCTTTCTGCATACTCTGCTAATAAGTGTGGAGTTCTATGTGCAGAAACTACTTTGGTTTCATAAGGTACATTAAGAAGATCAAGCATATCTGTTGTATGTTTCATAGTCGGCCAATCCGACTTTGAACCCATGATAATACCTACTGTCATGTTCAAAAGCCTTTCGTATTAATTTAATGATGCCTCTGTGAGGCGCTATGTAGTACTGAAATAAGTACAATTGCAATCGAAGTATTATAACCTTGTTTACGATGAGATAAAACTTAACTAATGAGTGATATCGAAAACAATGCAGATTAAGAAGCCTTACGCTTATAACCACATTTTTTTTGCGGGCACATAACCATTTCTCCGCCTGCCATATGTCTGGTAATTAAAATAGACCAGTGACAATCCGGACATTGCTCAGCAACCGGTGGATAATTAATTACATATTTGCACTTAGGGTATTGATCGCACGAATAAAAGGTTTTGCCAAAGCGACTAGTTTTTTCTTTCAATTTACCTGTTTGGCAAGATGGACAATCAACATCAAGCTCTTCATGCTGTTGCTCCCCTTCAATATGTTTACATTCTGGGTAGTTTGTACAGCCAATAAACATACCGTAGCGACCTTCTTTGACCGCTAACTCTTCTCCACATAGTGGACACTCACTACCAGGTAAAATAGTATCTTCTACCCGTTCATGTTCAACAACAGAGCGGGTAAATTGACAAGTAGGGTAACTAGAGCAACTAAAAAAGGCTCCTTTTTTACCGTGTTTTATAACTAACTCTGCGCTACATTCAGGACAAACTTCATCTGTTTTTTCAAGCGCATGTTCATGGCGTGAGAAAAGGGGCTTGTCGTTTTCAGTATCTGACGATTTAGACATTGTGAAGCACAAAATTACGATGGACGTTGTGACATATTATGCCACAACGCTAGCTAATAACGCTATAGGTTAGGATGAAAGTTAATGTAAAGGGCCTTCTTGCTCATCAAAAACAAGATCTTCCATTTTCGAGTAAGCGTTTTCTTGCCCCGGAAGGTTAAATAGCACCATCAATATAACCCATTTTAGATCGTCAATACTGAAATGTTGAGTATCGAGCTCCATGACTCTATCAATAACCATTTCACGAGTACTAAAGTCAAGCACATTAATCTGCTCTAAAAACAGAATGAAACCTCTACTTTCTGTATCCAGTAAACGCATTTCATCTTCTGTATATATACGAACTGATTGGTTACCAACTCGCGTTAAATAAGGATAAGCATCTGTGTCTTGCAAAGCAGCAAGTTTTTCTAACCAACTTAACGCTTTATAGATTTCATCTTGGTGAAATCCTGCACGAGTTAACTCATCCGTTAAAATGTCATGATCCACCATAACTTCGGCTTCACTATGAATATAATTTTCAAAAAGATACATTAAGATATCAAACATCACTAACCCCTTATATCGATGAGAATTATTTACGATAACCTGAGATAGCCTCCTGGTACCGCTGCGACTAAACCATTTAGCTCTAACATTGTTAACCTAGTTAACACTTCCTCTACGGGAAGTTCACTTCGAGAAACTACTTTATCAACGGGAGTAATTTCAAATCCCACACTAGCCAACAATACATCATTGCACAAGTCATTATTCGAGTTTTTTTCATATTTTATTACGGGCTTTAATGCAAGTGTTTGTTGTTCATGATTTAAGTGTAGTTCACTAGACACGCTAGTGCTTAGTTCTTCTATTATATCGGCTGCACTCTCTACAAGTTTAGCGCCTTGTTTTATTAACCAATGGCATCCTTTCGCCTGAGGATTGTGGATCCCCCCTGGAACGGAAAATACTTCTCGGTTTTGCTCTAATGCACAACGTGCTGTAATTAACGAGCCACTTTTTAACGCCGCTTCTACCACTAACACTCCCACACTTAAGCCGCTGATAAGTCGATTTCGTTTCGGAAAATGACCGGCTTTAGGGGCCGTTCCTGGCAAGAACTCACTGACAATAGCACCATCATTCGCTTCTATTTGACTAGCGAGTGGCTTATGCCTTGCTGGATATACTTTATCTAACCCTGTTGCCACAACGGCTATGGTACCGGCTTTAGTTGATAACGCTCCTTTGTGTGCAGCAGCATCAACGCCTAAAGCTAAGCCGCTAGTTATGGCAATATTTTGCTCAGCGAGTTGTTTAGCTAAATCAAATGCTGCCTCTCGACCGTTAACACTGGCCGCTCTACTACCAACGATAGCCACTTGCACTTTATTGAGAAGTTCAACCCTACCTTTAACGAATAACACCAATGGTGGGTCATAAATTTGCTTTAATAATTTAGGATAATATTCATCATCGAAAGTGATGATCTTACTCGTGCACAACTCGCTTTCTAGAATAATTCGATCAACCAAATTCCAATCAGGCTGATTAAAAGCGGCTAGTTGTTTAGCGGTTAAGTTATTTGCGGAGGTTAAAATTGAAGGGTTTTCTTTTGACAAAGAAAAAAGCGCTGGTAAACCAAAAGAGTTAACCAACGCTAATTTTTTATGCACTGCCAATCTAGGTACAAGCTTCAACGCCAGCCAATAATGACGGTTACTTTTTTCCATGTTAAACCTCCCACCTTTAACCCCAAAAATATTGGTCAAAGGCTGGTTTCCCTGTTTTAAATTTAATCCATTAAACTTACATCACGCTTTTAGAGCAGAAACTTGGTTACTCAGGGGCAGTGACAATATCTTTCAGTCTTGCAGGTTTTTCGGTACGTAATATCAGCGCCATACTGGCTTCTTGATACACTTTAAATACCATGAGTTCACCTAAAGGCTCTTCCGGCATTTTATAATCTGAGCCGTTTGGCGTTAACATACGATCCCACATTGGTGCATCATCCGTATACTTAGGGCCTGAGCTTGTTTCGACAACACCAGGACTTAAACGCTTAATAGCCATCACGTCACCAACAGAAACCTGATCGTCTGCACCACGATTAATCATCACAACTTCCAGTTTTCCAAACTCTCGTCCATCACTGGCTGCTTTCACTATTGTTCCTTTAAGCTCTTTATCCGCAGCTTTCATGGTAAAAATAGAAGGTAACATTTGGCCATCATGAACTGGCACGACATAGTCACCTGAACGAATCTCACGTTTGGCGGTCGACACTTTTAATGTCGCCGGCTCATTTTCTGCCATATTTCCTGTGCGCAATGCTAGAGCGGTCGCAACTAGGTCAACATAAAAACCTAAAGATTCTTCCGTTTCAGGGTCAATGATTTCCTCGCCTTTATTATAAATGGCATATGTTTTTGCTAAATCTAAATCTTTATTTACGTACACTTTAAAGCCAGTAATACTTGAGCGATATCCTTCATCACTTCCTACAACATAAGGCAAAGCATCAAGTTGTTCTTCACTAAATAAATGATCATACTTAATAAAAGGCGCTATAACCTCAAGTGGTAACATTCTTATTGCTGAGTCATTCTTATTTTGTTGACGAATTTTAGGTGACCATTTATAGCTAGGCTTAACTTTTACAGGTTCAACAACCAACATCGGATGTCCTTGCTCATCAAAAACTAAAGTTAGAATATCGCCGGGGTAAATCAAATGAGGATTGTTTATTTCTGGGTTTAAACGCCACAATTTAGGCCATAACCAAGGTTGTTCTAAGAAAATTGCTGATATATCCCATAAAGTATCACCTTTTTCAACTACATACGTTTTTGGTGCGTCATTATTGATTTTCAGTTGATCCGCTAACGAAAGTAAAGAACATGCAAACAAGGAAAATGTTATCAATATTTTTTTTAGCATGTGGCTTGTTCCTTTATTATGGTTTTTCATGCTTTTATAGAAATGCAGTAATAATAGTTGCTATAATAATAAACATAACACTCTAAAAGAATTATCGCTAATTCTTTTATTAAACATTTGTAAGATTATGACTATTTTAACTGTATTACGTTTTCCAGATCCTCGTTTAAAAACAAAGGCTAGCCCTGTAGATGAAATTACCGACGCTACCTCTCAAATTATAGACGATATGATAGACACCATGTATGAAGAAAAAGGCGTTGGCTTAGCTGCTACCCAAGTAAACATTCATCAACGCATCGTAGTTATGGATGTTTCAGAAAATGGCGACCAACCTATCGTGCTCATTAATCCTGAAATAATAGCGACAAGCGAAGAAACCTTAATCAATGAAGAAGGCTGCTTATCGGTACCAGGCACTTATGCCAAAGTGAACCGCCACACCAGTTGCACAGTAAAAGCTTTAGATAGAGACGGTAAAGAATTTACACTTGATGGTGAAGAATTACTTAGCATTTGTATTCAACATGAATTAGATCACTTAAACGGAATTTTATTCATTGATTACTTGTCACCACTTAAGCGTCAGCGTATTAAAACAAAATTAGAAAAAGAAGCACGCTTAGATAAAGCCAATGCCTAATATTTACCTGTAGGAAATACCCTTTTGTCAAAACCATTAAATATTATCTTTGCCGGCACGCCAGATTTTGCTGCCCAACATTTGGCATCTTTAATTCAAAGTGAACATAATATCGTTGCAGTGTATTGCCCGCCTGATAAGCCAGCGGGTCGAGGTAAAAAACTAACCGCTTGTGCAACTAAGTTATTAGCACTTGAACATAACTTAACTATAGAGCAACCAGTTAACTTCAAAGCAGCTGAAGATCAACAGCAACTGGCTCAATATAATGCTGATGTAATGGTAGTGGTTGCCTATGGCTTATTATTACCTGAAATTATTCTTGAAACGCCACGTTTAGGTTGTATTAATGTTCACGGCTCAATACTACCAAAATGGCGTGGTGCAGCACCTATTCAGCGATCGCTAGAAGCAGGAGATAACAAAACCGGTGTCACCATTATGCAAATGGATAAAGGTTTAGATACTGGCGATATGATTTTAACAGCTGAATGTGTCATTGAAAACAAAGATACCAGTGCAAGTTTATATGAAAAACTTGCTCAACTTGGGCCTAAAGCATTAATAGATACCTTAAAGTTAATGGCTGCTGGTGAACATATCGCCAACAAGCAAGATAATGAGTTGGCAACCTATGCACATAAGCTAGATAAATTAGAAGCTGAATTAGATTGGCACTTACCTGCCGTTGAATTAGATAGAAAGGTTCGCGCCTATATTCCATGGCCCGTTGCTCAATTTACTTTTACCGAAAACAATGAAAAAGCGAAACAACATAGAATTCGTGTTTGGCAGGCATCTGTACAAGAACTAACAAGTAACGAAAAAGCTGGAACCATAGTTTCATCGGACAAGCACGGTATAGTTGTAGCCACAGGTAACGGCGCACTTCATTTAGAGATATTACAATTACCCAATAAAAAAGCCCTACCCGTTCAAGATATCCTCAATGGTCGAGCCGACTGGTTTCAAGTAGGCGCAAACATAAATGGCTTGGTTAAATAGATGTCTGTTCAATCCCAAAAAGTTAATAAACCGAAGTCTGTCAACATTCGAGCGCTAGCCGCGAAATGCTGCTATAGCGTCATAGATCAAGGTCGTAGTTTAGGAGATGAACTTCCTAAGCAGCAAGATAAAGTCGCCGATAAAGATAAAGGTTTACTGCAAGAGATTTGCTATGGCGTTTTAAGGTATCTCCCAGAATTAGAACATGATGTTCGCTCGCTAATGCAAAAACCATTAACAGGTAAACAGCGAGTATTTCATTTTTTATTACTCGTTGGCGTCTACCAAATTAAATATATGCGCATTCCAGATCATGCCGCAGTCAGTGAAACTGTTGCTGCGACTAGTGCCCTTAAAAACCGTCACATGAAAGCACTACTTAATGGCGTGTTGAGAAATTTTGTCCGTGGACAAGCAACTGAACAAACAGACTCTTGCGATGATCTACCGCTGTCAATTTCCTATAATCACCCTAGTTGGTTTATTAAAAAAATACAGCAAGGTTACCCTGAACAATGGCAGGATATTCTTAAAGCCAATCAACAAAAGCCGCCGATGTGGATAAGAGCAAACCAGCAGCACCACAGCAGCACTGAATATCAGCAGTTGTTAACGAATGCAGGCATAGATATTAACAATGTCGAGCCAATGAGTGAGGCGATTGAGCTAACACGCGCTACTGATGTGTCAAAATTACCGGGCTTTGACCAAGGCTGGGCTTCAGTACAAGATGGTGCCGCTCAGCAAGCAGCGAGACTTTTAGACTGTCAAAGTGGTGATATTGTACTTGATTGTTGTGCTGCTCCTGGTGGGAAAACTTGTCATATATTAGAGCAAACACCGGATATCGCTTCAATGACAGCCATTGATGTCGAGCCTAGTCGATTAATAAGAGTTGAAGAAAACTTAGCTCGTTTAGGGTTAACAGCTAATGTTATTGCTGGTGATGCCACTAATGCAAGTACTTGGTGGCAAGGACAACTATTTGATCGCATCTTATTAGATGTTCCTTGCTCTGCCACTGGCGTAATACGTCGACACCCTGATATAAAGTGGCTTCGTAAAGCGAGTGATATTGACGCTTTAGCAATACTACAACAACAAATTCTAAAAGAAATATGGGCACTACTTAAGCCTGGTGGCACTTTACTATATGCAACTTGTAGTATTTTACCCCAAGAAAATAATGAACAAGTTCAGCAGTTTATCGAAAGTACAAGTGACGCCAAATTACTCAAAATTGATGGTGTAGCAGAGAATAGTGATAGCATCGGTTGGCAACTATTGCCAGGAGTAGAAAATATGGATGGCTTTTACTATGCTAAACTGCTAAAAATAAAGGCATAAGGAACTGTATTCCCTAAATTTATCTAGCACCATGACGATATATTAACGAGAACAATAATAACGAATGAAAATAATTATAGTGGGTGCAGGCCAAGTAGGCGGCACTTTAGCGGAAAACCTAGTCGGCGAAAATAACGAAATATCAGTTGTTGATACCGACGGTGAAAAGCTACGTGAACTACAAGATAAAATGGATTTACAAGTGGTTACTGGTCAAGGTTGCCACCCAGAAGTACTAATTAATGCCGGCGGCGAAGATGCTGACATGGTTATTGCGGTAACTTCTGATGATGCAACTAACATGATCACTTGCCAAATTTGTTCCTCATTATTTAATACTCATAAAAAAATTGCTCGTATTCGCTCAAACCAAGTTCTTAAACACTCTGAACAGCTTTTTCATAAACACCATATCCCTGTTGATCATGTAATCGCTCCAGAAGAGTTGGTTACTCGAGATATTGCTCGTTTAATTGATTACCCTGGTGCATTACAGGTGCTAGAATTTGCGCAAGGTAAAGTTAGTTTAGTGGCGGTAAAAGCCTACTATGGTGGTTTATTGGTAGGCCATGCCTTATCTACGTTAAGAGATCACATTCCTAATGTTGATACCCGTGTGGCAGCAATTTATCGAAACGGAAAACCGATTCGTCCTCTTGGCACCACAGTTATAGAAGCTGACGATGAGGTGTTTTTTATAGCCGCCAGCATTCATATACGTGCGGTAATGAACGAATTACAAAAGCTCGAACCCGCTTATAAGCGCATTATGATTATTGGTGGAGGTAATATAGGTGCTGGTCTTGCACGTATTTTAGAAGAAAACCATCAAGTAAAATTAATTGAGCGCTCACCTGAACGAGCTGCTCAACTAACCTCTGAATTAAATAACACCATTGTCTTTAATGGTGATTCCTCTGATATTGAGCTATTAACAGAAGAGAATATTGAACAGTTTGATGTCTTTATCGCAGTAACGAATGATGATGAAGCAAACATCATGTCTTCCTTGTTGGCTAAAAAGTTAGGCGTGCGTAAAACCATGGTACTTATTCAGCGCGACGCATATATTGAGTTAGTACACGGTGGCGCTATCGATATTGCCATTTCACCGCAACAAGCAACAATTTCAGCGCTATTAACTCATGTTAGACGTGGCACTATAGATAATGTTTATAGCTTACGTGGCGGTGCTGCAGAGGCTATTGAAATTGTCGCCAAAGGTGATGAAAAATCGTCAAAGGTTGTGGGACGAGCGATTAAAAATATTAAGCTGCCTCCTGGCACCACTATTGGCGCTATTGTACGTGGCTCAGAAGTGTTAATCGCACACTCTAACACCTTGATTAGAGAAGAAGATCATGTGATTTTATTCTTAGTCAATAAGCGCTACATCAGTGATGTTGAAAGGCTATTCCAAGTAAGTGCTATTTATTTCTAGTAATACTTGAACGTATTGGCTACGTACGCCAAAACGCCGGAGTAAAGAGTACCAGCAAGGTAAATATCTCTAAACGACCAAAAAGCATCGCCATAATCAGTACCCACTTACTCGTATCTCCGATAGCAGAGAAGTTAGCTGCAACCTCACCTAAACCGGGCCCTAAGTTATTAATACAAGCGGCAACCGCAGTAAACGCCGTTATATCGTCCATACCGGTTGCTAGTAGTAATAACATACAAATTACAAATACCGCCGCATAAGCAGAGAAGAATCCCCATACAGCTTCAACAACGCGATCAGGTAATACTTTTTTACCTACTTTAATACTGAAAACTGCTTTTGGATGTACAAGCTTATTTAATTCTCGTAGACCTTGTAAATAAAGCAGTAAAACACGTACAACCTTCATACCGCCACCAGTACTGCCAGCACAACCCCCAATAAAACTAGAGAATATTAGAAGTACTGGCAATAACGTCGGCCAGTCAGCAAAAGATGTTGTGGCAAAGCCTGCCGTTGTGCTGATAGAAACCGATTGAAACAGCGCTTGATCAAAAGCTTTATCTGTATTTTCATAAGTGCCAGAGGTGATCAAAACAGTAAAACAAATTAATGTCAGTACGACTTGAATAGCGATAAACACTTTAAATTCTGGGTCATAAAAGTAATTTTTAAGTGACTTACTCTGTACAACGGCATAATGAAGAGCAAAGTTAACACCTGAAATCACTAAGAAAAACACACAAACAAGGTTGATGGCGGGGCTATTAAAATACCCCATACTAGCATCATGGGTAGAAAAGCCACCAATAGCTATCGTGGAAAATGAATGACAAATAGCATCGAAAACTGACATACCGGCCAACCAATAACCCAAAGCACAAGCTATTGTTAATGATAAGTAGATGTACCATAAATGCTTGGCGGTATCGGCTATTCGCGGGGTCATTTTTGAATCTTTTACCGGCCCAGGTGTTTCTGCGCGATATAGCTGCATACCACCAATACCTAACATAGGCAGCACAGCCACTGCGAGTACAATGATACCCATACCACCTAACCATTGTAGCTGCTGGCGATACCACAACACTGCATGCGGTAAGCCTTCAATATGATTGAGTATTGTTGCGCCTGTGGTAGTTAAGCCTGAAAAGGATTCAAAAAAGGCATCCGTTACCGTAAAGCTTGGTTGTTCCAATAAAATAAAAGGAATTGCAGAGAAGCTAGCTAAAACAAGCCAAAAGAGCACAACAATCAAAAAGCCTTCTCTGGCTCTTAAATCTGTTTTTTCAAAACGGTTAGGATACCAAGCAAGAAAACCAGTGAAAATACACCACAAAAAAGCCATTAAAAATGGTACACCACCACCATCTCGGTAGATCATAGAAACTAAAGCTGGAGGTAACATGGTGACACTAAGCAGTGCTACCAACAAACCAAGAATTCTTATTATGTTTTTATATTGCACGTGTTGTTATTTTTTATGAGTAAGTATTCTTGCTGTTATAGTCAAAGGCGTCTTATTGTTTATCTAAAGACTTTAACCTTAACTCTCCCGCTGATAATGTTTGCAACCTTTCTTCAACCAAGGTTAATTGAGTCAAAGGGATCAAAAAGCTAAATTGTACCTGTTGTAAGTACTCTTGCTCAGTTACCTGCCCTTCTACCTGCTTAATTATATGCAGTACATCATCAACTTGGCTATATTGACATGCTAAAGTTTTCGCCGCCATAGCTATTTTAGTTTTTGATTGCAAAAAAGTTAAGGCCTGACGAACACTGTCCCCATAAGCTCGCTGTAAACCACCTGTGCCTAGTTTAGTTCCACCAAAATATCGAACAACGACTGCACAAACTTGTCCAACTCCGCCACCTTGCAAAACGGCTAACATGGGTTTTCCAGCCGTGCCACTTGGCTCACCATCATCAGAATACCCATAACCTAAGCTATCATTAGCCGCCTTGGTTAAAAAAGCGTGGCAATGGTGACTTGCTTGAGGGTGCTCAAGTTGTAATTGTTTAACATAAGTTTTCGCTTCTTCAATACTGGTACAAGGGTATAAGTAACAAATAAAACGGCTGCGGTTAACTAGAGTTTCATGCTCAACTTGATTAACCGCTATTTGATAGGATTTATCCATTAAATAATTAATCTAAACCTGCATCACGGGTCATATTTTCATTATGAGACTGATGAACAATAATATTGTCTTCGATGCGAATACCACCAAAAGCGCGCATCTCATCAACATGTTGCCAATTTACTAATTCACCATGCTTTGAGTCTTTCAAGTCTTGCAATAAAGAGTCAATAAAGTATAAACCAGGTTCTATGGTAAAGACTTGTCCTGCTTCGATGACTCTTGAGGTCCGTAAGAAGGGATGATCATCAGGTGTGTTGATATGAGTACCACGTTCATCAGCCATAAAGCCGCCAACATCATGTACTTGTAGCCCCAAGTGGTGACCCAAGCCATGAGGGAAAAAGCTACTAACAATTCCTGAATCAACAGCAGTTTGAGCATCAACATTGATAAATTTAAACTCTGCCAGTACTTTTGCTATTTCTAAATGGGTGGCGACATGTAAGTCGACATAACTAACACCTGGTTTCAAGCCATCAACAGCATTTAGCATGAGTTGATCCATGCGCGAGATTAAGTCTGCAAACTTACCTTGTTTAAATGCATAAGTACGGGTGATATCTGCAGCATAACCATTAAAATTAGCGCCAGCATCGATCAAGAATGATTGATGTGCTGATGGCAAAGTTTTTTCCATTGTCATGTAATGTAATATTGAGCAATTTTTGTTTAACGCCACTATGTTGCCATAAGGCGTTTCATTGCAGGTGTAGCCTATTGCATTTAAATAAGCATTTTGAATATCGAACTCTGCACCACCATTGAAAAAGGCATCTTTCGCTGCTTTATGTGCTTTAACCGCTAGAACATTAGATTGGCGCAAACATGCTTGCTCATAATTAGTTTTATAGGCACGGTGGTAGTGGAGGTAGTTTAACAGTGGCTCAGGATTAATTATTTCAAACCCTAATGCCTTTGCAACTTCTATATGACTACCAATATAAGCAAAATCATTTTTGTCATATGGTAATAACTTATCAACTTCACTGGCTTGAGTAAGTACCTTAATAGTAAAGAACTCTCCCCAATAACTTTCCGATAATGGTGTTACTTTATGCCAAAAATCAACCGGTTGATAATAAATTAATGTTGGCTTATCTTCACCATTTACTATCAGCCAACAGTTGGGAATATCAAGTAAAGGTAACCAGTGCTTAAAATGGGGGTTCACTCTAAAAGGGTAAGTATTATCATCAAGGAATGCTTTTAGCTCTTGGCCTGAATGAATAACCACGCCTTCATAATTTTCTCGAGCTAACGCCTGCTTTGTTCGCTGTTGAAGCTGAGCAATATGTGCAGAATATTCTAATTTAAGTGTATTAGTTAAGGTGTCCATAAATGCTTCTCTTAAATTTTTTGACATAATAACACATGCCATATTTTACTTACTATGCCATCAATTTTCACATAATTGCCAGAGTTAAACTTCGTGAACTTTATTTTACATGCCTGACACCAAGTTTAGTTACCTTAAAGCCTGCTAATCACCAATGTTCATATTAACCACTTGGTTGAAAACCTCACTCACCTGCCCAGGCTGATGTTGATATATTTCTTGGTAAGCCAACACACTTTTCACGTAATTTCTGGTTTCTTTAAACGGAATAGTTTCAATCCAAATATCTGCAGGCATCCGATCTATATTTTTAAGCCAACTCTTTACTCTATAAGGCCCAGCATTATACGAGGCTGTTGCTAACACTGGATTGCCTTTGTTTTTATCTAATAATATTTTTAAATATTGTGTGCCTAAAGCAATATTATTTTTTGCATCTAATAAATAGCTTCTACTGATCTTTCCTTTTTTTAAGTTCTTCGCTGTATTTGGCATTAACTGCATAAGGCCTTTAGCACCCACAGGTGAATGAGCATCAGTCATAAACGAGCTTTCTCTTCGTGCTATGGCAAATGCCCATGCAGGATTAATTTTCTGATCTTTTGCGTAAAAATTAATTTCTTCGTTAAAAGCTTTTGGAAACCTTAAGTCAACATCGTCTAAATAGCCCGCATTAGCCAAAGTAAAAATAGTGCGATCAAACCATTGGTTTTCATTAGCGACCTTGGCTGCGATGAGTTGATCTCTATTATTTAACTGACTCATTAAATAGTTCCACTCAGAACGAGCTTTGACATATCTTCCTAGACTATAAAACTCAAATGCTCGTTTAGCGGCAGGGTTATTAATGACATGACGCTTCTCAGTTAATGTAAAGGATAGTGGTTTATCCTTTAAACTAACTGGGGTTTGTAGATAACTGGCTGATAAAAAACCATAGTAGTGACGCTCATTCGCTAACTGTTGTAGTAAATACTCACCACGTTGCTCGGCTCCGGTCTCAATGATCGCCCTTGCATACCAGTATTTCCATTGAAGTTCATCTTTATATTTTGTCGGCAGCTGTTTCAGTTCAACGATTAATCTCTGCCAATCTTGTGTTTTTAGTGCTTGAGATAAGCGCCATTGCAACATACTTTTGCTTAACGAAGATAATTCAAGTTTATCTAACCAAAGACGAGCTTCTTTATGGTTTTTAGACGCTAAGGCAATAGCAAACTTTTCATTTATTGCTATTTGTTGCTCAGAAGTAAAGGTAAATTTTTTCTGCGCTTTTTGATAACTTTTTAAAGCCGTATTTGGGTAGCGCCAAATTAATCGTTTCAAGCCATATGTTAATATTTCTGTTTCTCGAATTGATTTATTTGGAAAGTATTTCAACTTACTCACCAAAGAAGGGTCTCTTCGTACTTTATGCCACAACTTAGCTAGATATTGCTGATCAGCAGGAAGCAACTTCGTTAAATACGGTATAAGGGTATGTTTGCCGCCATCCGCCGATAACGTTACTCGCTGCCAAATAACATCATTCGTTCTATACCCTGCTTGTTGCCACTGCTCAAATAGTGGGTCACACGCTTTATCTTGTGATTTACCTACCACCCACAATTTAGTGACTTGTGGTAAAACGACACTTTTTGGTAAACCTGATTGCAGTTGAAACCGATAATATTGGCAAGTAATTTTTGCGTTACTTGTTGGGCGATAAAATTTTAAGAACAGTTGAGCATTATTTTTCTTAGCTAAATATGTTAACCACGCTTTACGTAATGGCCAGTCTAAAGGTGAGCCTTTATATTTTTCTAAAAATTGACTGATATCTTTAGCAGAAGACAACTGCATATTTGCCAATAGCTTCTGTTGTTCTAAATATGGCTGTAGTGGGTAATAATGTAATTGGTTATATAAATTTTGGTACTCAGCTGAGTTAGGTTTCCTTACTAGTTTTTCTGCTTTTTTAAACAATTGCTGCTGGGTTTTATCAACCGTTAGATGCAGTGGTTCATTGGCATGAACGATACAGCTGAACATACCTATAATGCTTAGCCAGTGAAGTTTTTTAATCGCTACCATTGCTTTTAATATTTCCAGCTCTTTAGTAATAACAGTATAGAGTACTGTTGTGTTAATTTTATTATCTACTCTGATTTATTTTGTAGATAAAGTACAATACCAGTCTACACTTTTTTACTATCAATTAGATTAATTACCTTATGAGCAGCTCTATTTTTCAAAATACTGACCACTTTTTAGACGCGACAGGCCTTCGTTGTCCTGAGCCGGTTATGATGGTCAGGTTGCACATACGGAAAATAGCCAATGGTGAAACACTCCTCATTAAGTGCGATGACCCTTCTACCACCAGAGATATTCCTAGTTTTTGTCGCTTTATGGAGCATGATCTTATCGCTAAACAAACGACTGAAATCCCTTACTTATATGTAATACAAAAACGTTAATAATATGTAAGTAAATATGTCGACTTGGAACTTCTGATTAATACTCTTCTCTATACTAATGTCTTTTAGCAAATAGAGTTTTTCATGAAATTTATTACCAATACTTGGCAGAACAATAAACAATTTATCGTTTTTATTTTATTAATGACGGTTTTTAGAAGTGCAATAGCAGATTGGTACACTGTACCAACCGGCTCAATGCAGCCTACTATTAAAGAAGGCGATCGCATTGTTGTAAACAAAATGGCTTACGATTTGAGAATCCCATTTACTCAAATTTCCTTAATTGTAACAGGAGATCCTCAGCGTGGTGATATCGCGGTATTTGAGTCACAAGCCGCCGATAACCGCCTTATTAAACGTATAATTGGTGTTCCGGGGGATGTTGTTAGCATGAAAGACGAACATCTTTTCATTAACGGCCAAGCGATACAATATTCGCAAACACAACATAAAGCTCAACAATTATTTGCTATTGAGCATTTAGGGGCTGTTAAGCATCATATTAGAATAGATAACAATAAGAGTAACCAGTTTAGTAACTTCAACAGTATCACTGTTCCTGATAATAGTTATCTAGTTTTAGGTGATAACAGACGAGATAGTGCTGATTCGCGCTTCTACGGTTTTGTACCACGCCATGAATTGAAAGGTAAAGCCACTAAGATTGCTTTTTCTTTAGATTATGACAATTACTATTTACCTAGAGCTGAGCGATATTTTGAAGATATTTATGCTCTTTAAATTTTACGCTATCTAGTTTTAAGACATAAAAAAGGGCATATCACTATGCCCTTTTGTCAAACTAATATCGTTCGAATTATTGTAATACTGAAATATCTGCTATGGCAAAAAAGCTATTACGAATTTCGTTTAATAAAGTTAAACGATTTATTTTAACGGCTTCATCATCACTCATCACCATAACACCATCAAAGAATGTATCTATTGGTGTTTTAAGCGCTGCTAGTTCAGTTAGTGCCGCTTGATAATTTTTATCAACTAATAAAGGGGCAACTTTCAAACTAATGCTTTCATAAACACTCGCTAGATCTCGTTCAGCTTGTTCTGTGGCTAAATCAGCTTTAAAAGCATCATATAGTTCACCATCAAACTTCGCCAATATATTACCAACACGTTTATTAGCTGCAGCTAATGTGGTCGCTTCAGGTAAGCCACCAAAGTAACTTACTGCTTTAACACGCTTATCAAAATCCAATGGCGCACTTGGTTTTTTAGCTAATACTGCTTGTATAACGTCTACAGCTATTCCTTGCTCCAGATAAAAGGCACGAAAACGTCCCATAATAAAATCTAAAACATTTTCAGCCGTTTTATCATTTGATAATTTGTCGCCAAATAATTTTATGCTTTCGCTAATCAAGCAAGCAAGGTCTAAATCGAGTTGTTTTTCGATAATGATACGTATGACACCAATAGCCGCTCTTCTTAAAGCAAATGGGTCTTTATCGCCCTTAGGTGGCTGATTAATGCCAAAGATACCTACTAAGGTATCGATTTTATCGCTTATTGCCACAGCACAACCAATATTTGCTTCAGGAAGATGATCACCTGCGTAACGAGGCTTATATTGATCTTCTAACGCTTGCGCTATTGCTGTTTCTTCTTTGTCATTGATAGCATAGTATTTTCCCATTGTTCCTTGAACTTGTGGAAACTCTTGTACCATATCTGACAATAAATCTGTTTTACTTAATAAACCGGCTCGATACGCTTGCTCGGTATTTTCACCCAAGTTTTCAGCAATCACTTTACTCAATGCTGCTATGCGCTCAGATTTTGCTTTTAGTGTACCTAATTGTTTTTGAAACAATACAGATTCTAATGAAGCTAACCTTGACTCTAACGTCTGCTTTTTATCTGTTTTAAAGAAGAACTCTGCATCGGCTAATCTTGGTCTAATAACTTTTTCATTACCAAAAATCACTTGACTTGGATCTTTAGATTCAATATTTGATACGAAAATAAATTTGTTTATCAAGTCTCCCGCTTCATTAGTTACTGGGAAGTACTTTTGGTGATCTTTCATTGAGTAAATTAGCGGCTCAGCGGGAACATTCAAAAATTCTTCATCAAATGTTCCTACTAGCGTTACCGGCCATTCCACCAATGACGTTACTTCTTCAAGTAACTCTTCATCAATTAAGGCTACTGCTGCTATATCTTTTGATACTGCTTCAATTTGCGCAACTATTTCATTCTGGCGAGCTTGATAGTCTACTTTTACGAACGCTTTTTCTAACGCTGCTTGGTAGTCGTTGGCATGATTAAGCGTCACTAAGCCTTCATGATGGAATCGATGACCTTGCACTTGATTACTCGAACTTACACCTAAAGCTGAACCGGCAATAACCTGATCACCAAATAACATCGTCAAGGTGTGTACTGGACGAATAAACTGAGTTCGTTCTGCACCCCAACGCATAGGTTTAGCAATTGGTAATTTATTTAATGCCGTCGTCACCATATCTGGTACTAATTCAAAAATAGTTTTGCCAGTAACTGTCGCTTTATGTAATAACCACTCACCTTTTGGTGTAGTTAAGCGCTCAGCTTCTTCTACAGTAATGCCGTTTGATCTGGCCCAACCTATTGCGGCTTTACTCGGTTGTCCTTGCTCATCAAAAGCAACATTAACCGCAGGGCCTCGTTTCTCAACGACTTTATCTGCTTGTTTATCGACTAATGCAATAACTTGTACTGCAAGTCTACGAGGTGTTGCGAACCATTTTATATCGCTATAACCCAAATCCTGGCTGTCTAGCTGGCTTTTAATGCCATCATAAAATGCTATCGCTAATGTTTTTAATGATTTAGGAGGTAACTCTTCAGTACCAAGTTCAATTAAGAGAGTTTCTGTGCTCATTATTTTTCTCCCTTAGTTGATGGCGCATTGTTTTCTTGATCTTTACACAGAGGGAAGCCTAGCTCTTCACGTTTGGCATAATATGCTTCTGCACACGCCTTGGATAAGGTACGAACACGTAAAATATATCGTTGACGCTCAGTTACCGATATAGCATGTCTCGCATCAAGTAAATTAAAGGCATGTGATGCTTTCATTACTTGCTCATAGGCTGGTAATGGTAAATTTGCTTCTATTAATTTTTGGCTATCTTTTTCATACTGATCAAACTGCTGAAACAAAGCATCAACATCTGCATGCTCAAAGTTATACGTTGATTGCTCAACTTCATTTTGATGAAATACATCGCCGTAATATACAGTCCCTATCGGGCCATCAGCCCAAACAAGATCATAAATACTATCGACATTTTGAATATACATTGCCAAACGCTCTAATCCATAAGTAATTTCACCCGTAACAGGTGTACACTCTAGACCGCCAACTTGCTGAAAATACGTAAACTGTGTAATTTCCATGCCATTTAACCAGATTTCCCAACCTAGTCCCCAAGCACCAAGTGTTGGTGACTCCCAGTTATCCTCAACAAAACGGATATCATGTACTAAAGGGTCTATACCTAATTCTTTCAAAGAGTTGAGGTATAACTCTTGAATATTTTTAGGGGAAGGCTTTAGCATTACTTGAAATTGATAGTAATGCTGTAATCTATTTGGATTTTCACCGTAACGGCCATCAGTTGGTCGTCTACACGGCTGAACATAAGCACTGCTTATTGGCTCAGGACCAATAGAGCGTAGGAATGTCATAGGATGGAAAGTACCCGCACCTACCTCTAAATCTAAAGGTTGTACGATTACACATCCCTGGCGTGACCAATAATCTTGTAACTGCAAGATTAGGCCCTGAAAGGTTTTACAATTGAAACTAGTCATGGGTTTACAATTCACTTTTAGTTTGTAGTATTTAGCGTGCATATAACACACTGTTTTTAAAGTAAAAATGCCCGGTAACGATGACCGAGCATACAAATATATTCAAAGCAAATGCTTAATTAGAAATCTAAGTTAGATACCTTCAAGGCATTCTCTTCAATAAAGTTACGGCGCGGCTCTACATGGTCACCCATTAAGGTAGTGAATAACTGATCCGCAGCAATAGCATCTTCAATAGTCACTTTTAACATACGTCGTGTTTCTGGGTCCATTGTGGTTTCCCAAAGTTGCTCAGGGTTCATCTCACCTAACCCTTTATAGCGCTGTATGTACTGACCACGTTTTGATTCAGCCATTAACCAGTTTAAAGCCTCTTCGAAACTTGTCACTGACTTAACTTTTTCTCCACGTTTAACGTAAGCTCCCTCTTCCATTAAATCATTTATCGCGTCGTTTAAAGACAAGATTGATTCAAATTCTCTTGATTGAATAAACTCGTAGCTACAGTCATATTGTTTATCAATACCATGTTGACGAACATTAAAGCGTGGATGATAAATATTACGCTCATTGTCATACTCTACAGAGACAGTATAGATAGAGCCATTACCATCTTGGTTATCTAGTTGAGTAATTAGATTATGAGCCCAAGCATCAACTTTATCTTTATCAGTAAAGTCTTCTTTAGCAATAGTATTGCTATAGACCATTTTCTCTAAAATATCTGCTGGAATTTGTCTAGCTATTCGCTGGATTGTTTCCATCGTGGTTCTAAATTGAATAACTAATTGCTCAAGCGCCACTCCTGATATTGCCGGCGCATCTTCATTAACATGAATAGAGGCATTATCTAGTGCAAGCGTAGTAAGGTACTCAGTTAAGCCTTCATCATCTTTTATATAACGCTCTTGCTTACCTTTTTTCACTTTATACAAAGGAGGCTGTGCAATAAATATATGACCTCTTTCCATTATCTCTGGCATTTGACGATAGAAAAACGTTAATAACAAGGTTCGAATATGAGAGCCATCGACATCGGCATCGGTCATTATGATGATACTATGGTAACGAAGTTTTTCAGGGTCATACTCATCTCGACCAATACCACAACCAAGGGCAGTTATTAACGTGCCAACTTCTTGCGATGATATCATTTTATCAAAGCGTGCTTTTTCTACGTTTAAGATTTTACCCTTAAGCGGTAAAATGGCTTGGTTTTTACGGTTTCTTCCCTGCTTGGCAGATCCGCCAGCAGAGTCCCCTTCCACAATATATAGTTCAGAAAGAGCAGGATCTTTTTCTTGGCAATCTGCAAGTTTACCTGGTAAACCGGCGATATCTAACACCCCTTTACGGCGAGTCATTTCTCGTGCTTTTCGAGCCGCTTCTCGAGCTCTTGCAGCATCAACTATCTTCATAATAATAGTACGAGCGATTGTTGGGTTCTCTAGTAAGTATTCACCAAGCTTCTCACCCATAGCTTGTTCTACAGCTGTTTTGACTTCTGAAGAGACTAACTTATCTTTAGTTTGTGATGAGAATTTTGGATCCGGTACTTTAACAGAGATAACAGCAGTTAAACCTTCTCGAGCATCATCACCTGTAGCACTTGTTTCGCTACTACCTTTTTTACTCTTATTTAGGCCTTCTTTAACCATATAAGAGTTTAGCGTACGTGTCAGTGCTGTTCTAAAACCACTTAAGTGAGTTCCGCCGTCACGTTGTGGAATATTATTGGTAAAACAAAATATATTCTCTTGGAAGCCATCATTCCATTGCATTGCTACTTCTACAACAATGCCATCTTCCCTATCTAAATCAAAATAGAATATGTTTTCATTCACAGCGGTTTTGTTGGTATTTAAATAATCTACAAACGCTTGAATACCACCTTCATAACAAAAGTGCTCTTCTCTGCCTTCATCACGCTCATCAATTAAGCGAATTGAAACACCAGAGTTCAAGAAAGAAAGCTCGCGAATACGCTTTACTAAGATATCGTAATGAAACAGTGTATCTGAAAAAGTTTCTGAACTTGGCCAAAAACGTACTTCAGTACCCGTATTATCACTCTCACCAACAACTTTTAACGGAGCTTCTGGTTCACCCATGTTATAGAATTGTTCATGTAATTTTCCATCACGACGTATAGTTAATTTAAGCTTAGAGCTTAATGCATTTACCACAGATATACCTACGCCATGAAGACCACCTGATACTTTATATCCAGAATCTTCACCGCCAAACTTACCACCGGCATGCAAGACTGTCATGATTACCTCTGCAGCAGAAACACCTTCTTCAGGGTGAATTTCTGTTGGGATACCACGACCATCATCTTTAACTGATACCGAGCCATCTAAGTGTATAGTAACAACCATATCACTACAGTGCCCTGCTAGAGCTTCATCAATAGAGTTATCTAAAACTTCAAAAACCATATGATGTAAACCTGTGCCATCATCTGTGTCACCGATATACATGCCTGGTCGTTTTCGTACTGCATCTAGTCCTTTTAGTACTTTAATACTGGACGAGCCATATTCGTTTTCTATTGTCATAGTTTTAGCCTATTCACTCTTATTTCATTACTTTTGATTAAGTATCAGAAGTATCTGGGTATAGCTTTGTTGGTAATACTTCACCATGTTTCACGTGAAACACCTTATAATTTTCAGAACTATAGTGCTCTGCTAAAGGATGCAACACACTCTTCTCTATTGCCGTGATCATAACTTGGCAATTCAAAGATTCTATTGCTGAAGATAAAGATATGCGGGAATTAATATCTAATTCTGCACCAATATCATCAATTAATAAAATTGGTTTTACTCGTTTAACTCTTGCTATCAGTTTTGCTTGAGCAAAAGTTAATGCCAATAAAAACAACTTTTGTTGTCCTCTAGATAATTGTACCTCTAAAGGTTGTTTATCTAATAAAAATTTGACATCAAATTTATGTGCGCCATATAAGCTGTAACCATAACTTACTTCACGATCGTAATTGTCACTTAAAACTTGCTGTAAATCTTTTTTTTGTGGCCAGCCTCTTAAATACTGAACACTTACTCTATCACTAATTAAAGGTAGAAGTACCTTAAGCCATACTTTTAATTCATTAATTAACGCTTCAATATAAGAATTCCTAGCATCAGAAACTATGATAGATAACTGACAAAATTGTTCAGACCAATACGATAAGGTGTTTTGATCTGCGTTATTTCTTATACAAGCATTTCTTTGCTTAAGTACCCTACTAAAGTTCTTCCAATGAACTGGAAAATCATGTTCCACGTGAAACATGCCTAAATCTGTAAAACGTCTACGCTCTTTAGGTCCACCAAAAAAAAGTTTAAAGCTTTCTGGTGTTACGATCTGAATAGCAATTTTTTTTACTAGTTCAGATAAACGAGTATGACGAATACCATCAATTTTAATACTAGTAAGCCCAGACGATAAGTCCCGGCTAAGACCTAGTTGATTACCCTGCTCGTTTTTAACGCTTACAACAAATTGACTTTGATCATAACAGGCTAAGCTATCAATTTTTGAGGTTCTAAACGACTTACCATGCCCCAAAAAGAAAATAGCTTCAAGCAAACTACTTTTACCACTACCGTTATCACCAATGAAGAAATTAATCATTGGGTGTAAATCGACTGAGGTAGATACTAAGTTTCTAAAGTGCTGTGTTGTCAGTCTAGCAACGGTCATCTAATTTAAAATCCTGAGCGCCTAAAATAAATTTTAGAGGCGCATAGGCATAACAACATAAAGAGCTTCGCCAGTTTGCGCACCTTCAATTACAACACTTGAGTTAGCATCTGCTAAGGTAAATTTAACTTGTTCATCTTTAATAGCATTTAATACATCAAGTACATAACTAACATTAAAGCCTATCTCAAGCTCCTCATAAGGGAACTCTATTTCTAACTCTTCTTCTGCTTGTTCTTGTTCAGGGTTATTGGCAGTAATTTTTAAAAGTGAATTTAAAAAGTTTAACCTGACTCCTTTAAATTTTTCATTAGACAATATGGATGCACGAGACAATACCTGACGTAATTGCTCTTTGTCTGTAACAAAGATTTTATCACCATTACGTGGTAACACACGTCTGTAATCAGGAAAGCGACCATCAACTAATTTACTGGTAAATGAAAACTCAGTATCAATAATACGAATATGGTTTGAGCCAAGGTAAACTTGCACTTCTTCGTCTACAGGATCTAATAAACGAATGATTTCCAAAATCCCCTTTCGAGGAACAATAACTTGCCTAGCTGGTAAAGCTAAAGACTCATTAGATATTTTACAAATTGCTAATCGATGACCGTCAGTGGCAACAGATCGTATTTCATTACCTTCACTTTCGATAGACATACCATTAAGGTAATATCGTACATCTTGGTTTGCCATTGAAAAATGTGTGCTTTCAATCAATCTAAGTAATTCAGATTTGAGAAGTCTAAACTCTACATCTCCTTTCCACTCTTCAATATTAGGAAAGTCATTTGCTGGCAAAGTAGATAAAGAATAGCGACTTCTACCGGAGCTGAGTTTGACACTATCTCCATCTGTACTGAAAGTAATAATGGAATTTTCAGGTAGACTTTTACATATATCAAGTAATTTACGTGCTGGGATGGTTATTTTACCATCGTCACCTTGGTTATCTATATCAGCATAGGCAACCATTTCTAACTCTAAATCCGTAGCCGTTAAAGTAAGTGACTGCTCACTTACATCAAAAAGAATATTACCTAAAATAGGTAAAGTACTTTTACGTTCTACAGCACCTGAAACTAACAATAAAGGTTTAAGCAATAATTCTCTATTTAGTGAAAAATTCATTTTATATCCTGATTAAGCACTTATATTATTATGTAGAGAGCATCCAATGCTTCTCAATTTTATTATTACGAAGAAAGAGTTCTGATTAAGTTAGAATAATCTTCTTTAATATCATGTAGTTCTTCACGTAAAGACTTAACTTTACGACAAGCATGTAATACCGTTGTATGATCTCTACCACCAAAAGCATCACCGATTTCTGGCAAACTATGATTGGTTAACTCTTTAGATAATGCCATTGCTAATTGTCTAGGTCTAGCTACAGATCTATTTCTCCGTTTAGAAAGTAAATCTGCCACTTTTATCTTGTAATACTCAGCTACTGTACGTTGAATATTATCAATGGTAACGAGTTTATCCTGTAGAGCCAATAAATCTCTTAAAGCTTCACGTACAAAATCAATAGTAATAGCTCGTCCAGTGAAGTTAGCATTGGCGATAACTCTATTTAACGCCCCTTCTAATTCACGAACATTTGAACGTAAACGTTTGGCAATGAAAAACGCCACTTCGTCAGCTAGATTAATATGACTCTCTTGAGCTTTGCGTTTCAATATTGCGACACGAGTTTCAAGTTCAGGAGGTTCTATTGCAATAGTTAAACCCCAACCGAAGCGTGATTTTAATCTATCTTCGACTGCAACTTCTTTTGGATAACGATCACTGGTAAGTATAATTTGTTGGTTACCTTCAAGCAACGCATTGAAAGTGTGGAAAAACTCTTCTTGAGTTCTGTCTTTACCAGCAAAGAATTGAATATCATCAATTAATAAAGCATCAACACTACGGTAATAATGTTTAAATTTTTCCATTTCATTATTTTGCAATGCTTTAACCATGTCTTGAACGAAACGCTCAGAATGCATATAAGCAATTTTAGCATTAGGGTTATTTTGTAAAATTCCATTACCTACAGCATGTAATAAATGGGTTTTACCTAAACCTGTACCACCATAAATAAATAGAGGGTTATAGGCTGCGCCAGGATTATCAGCAACTTGCGAAGCTGCAGCTCTTGCTAACTGATTAGATTTACCTTCAACAAAGTTATCAAAAGTATATTTGACTCTAACATTCGCTTTTTTAGGGAGGTTACTTTCCGCTTCAACAAAAGAAGATTTACTGCTGCTAGCATTATTAGATTTAACGGGAGTAGGCGATTGCGAAGATATAGTTGGATTAAGTGGCTTACTACCAACATCAAACTTTAATAAATATGATTCAGCATCATCATTTAAAGTAATAAGTTCATTAATTCTATTAACATACTTATCACGTACCCAATCTAAAACAAAGCGATTAGGAGCATACAGAGTCATTATATTATTACTAACAACACACTGTAATGGGCGGATCCACATACTAAATTGCTGTGCTGGCAATTCTTCTTGCAATGCAGAGAGGCATCGCTGCCAAAGTGAATGTTCCAACCAAAACTCCAAGGAAAATGAATTTATCGACCTGCGATTACTATCTGACTTTATAATTACAAAATATAAAAAAGAAAGAGACTATAAATAGCTTAACAATAGTTAAGGCAAACTTTAAAAAAGAATAAGCAAGCGGATATTTTTATTATGTGTCGCTATTATCTCTATACTTATCCACAAGTGCAATATTGACTTTTAACTATTATCAAATATTTTTACATAAAATAAGATAACACTATGTAAACAAGTAATATTCATAAGATATTTAGATTAAATTAATGCTAAAAAATGATTGTTAGTTTAATTAATTATTAAAAAAAACAGCTCGTAAATGAGACATTTATAAACAAGCAATTAAAAATAAGTTAAAAACTGTGGATATTAATAATCTACATTTCAGATCTTTAACTTGATCTTGACGATCAACAAGGATCCTATAGTAAATAAGCGCAGATAAAATATTGACAAAGCTCTTAGTAAGCTTTAGAATTCGGCCTCATTTTTTAGACCTGTGTGCTCATAACGGCTGTTTTGCCAGGGCAACAACAACCGACGGATTAGCGTAATGAAAAGAACATTTCAACCTAGCGTATTAAAGCGTAAGCGTAACCACGGATTCCGTGCTCGTATGGCAACTAAGAATGGCCGTGCTGTTATAGCTCGTCGCCGTGCTAAAGGCCGTGCAAGCCTTAGCGCTTAATCTTAACTCTTTTACCTTAAAGAATTAAGATGGTAACCAACCAGGTTACTTATGAATTTAATCGGGAGTCACGTCTGTTGACTCCCGGTCACTTTCAATCTGTATTTAAAAAACCTATCCGATTTGGCTCTCGCCACTTTACTATATTAATAACTCCTACAAGTTTATCTGATGATTCATGTAAAAATAATCGTCTTGGCTTAGCTATTGCTAAAAAACGTGTAAAACTTGCCGTACAACGAAATCGTATTAAGCGAATTGTAAGAGAAAGCTTCCGTTTAAATCAGCATGATTTACCTGCTATCGATATGGTAGTTATGGTAAAGTCGGGCATTGATGAACTAGACAATAAAGCAATTAATCAAGAATTGACGAAAATATGGCGAAAAATAATTCAGCGCCACAAAAACTAACAATAGGCTTTATTAAAGGTTATCAACGTTTTATAAGTCCATTATTAGGTTCAAATTGCCGATTTACCCCAACTTGCTCTTGTTATGCTATTGAAGCTATAGATCGATTTGGCGTTGTTAAAGGTAGCTGGTTAGCGAGTAAACGTATAGCAAAATGTCACCCATTAAATGAAGGTGGTCATGATCCTGTTCCTCCTTTAAATAAGGATAAGCAGAAGTAGTATAAATACAGTTCTATTATATTTTAGTCTACATAGGTTAAAAGGTTGTTGGTTAACACGTAAACGTATACTAGAATGCCTTGCAATTAAATTAAATGTACGGATTAATATCCCGTGCTTACATAAATACAAGAGAAATAAATCTTATGGAATCTCAACGCAGTCTACTATTTATTGCGCTCATGGTTGTTACTTACTTACTTTTTAGTCAGTGGCAATTAGACAACGCACCAGTAGTTGAACAAGCTCCTGTAACACAAAATACAAATATTGAAGAAGCCGCTAACGCAGATTTTGTACCCGAATCAAGTGATTCACCAACTCAAGCTGCTAAATCAATAGCTGTAGGTGCTAAATTAATTTCGGTTGTTACAGATACCTTAAGTATTAAAATTAATACACAAGGTGGTGATATTGTTGAAGCTAAACTGTTGAAGTTTGAGACTGAACAAGGAAACGACATACCATTTACCATAATGCAAAATGGCAATCAAAAATATGTTGCTCAATCAGGTTTAACCGGTGCCAATGGCATAGATAGAATCATTAAAGGTCGCCCTATTTATAGTAGCGAGCAAAGTAATTATCAATTAAACGGTGAGAGCCTTACCGTTAATTTAACTTTTAAAGATGAGAGCGGTTTAACAGTCACTAAACGCTACTTATTTAATAAAGGTAGCTACAAAATTGATGTTGATTATGTAATTGATAACAATACAGGCAACAGTATTTCTGTACAAATGTATGGTCAACTTAAGCAGTCTACTTTGCAAGATACCTCTTCAGGTATGTTACCAACATACCGTGGTGCAGCGTTCTCAACTGATAAAGACCGATATGAAAAATATGATTTTGACGATATTGCAGATGCTAACTTAAATATAACCACACCAGGTGGTTGGGTAGCAATGCTAGAGCATTATTTTGTATCAGCTTGGGTACCTAATGCTAAAGATAATAATCAATTATATACAAGCTATAGTAATAACCTTGAAGCGGTTGTTGGCTTTAAAGCTCCACCAGTAATAATTGATGCTGGACAACAAGGAAATACCTCAGCAATTTTCTATGTCGGTCCAAAAGATCAAGAAGTACTAGAAAAAATAGCCCCTAACCTAGATTTAACAATAGATTACGGTTTCTTATGGATGATAAGCCAACCATTATTTTGGTTGCTACTTACTATTCAAAGCTTTGTTACTAACTGGGGTGTTGCAATCATCATTATCACTCTAGTAGTAAAAGGTGCCATGTACCCATTAACCAAAGCGCAATACACCTCGATGGCAAAAATGCGTGAATTAGCACCTAAAATGGCACAGCTAAAAGAACGATTTGGCGATGACAGACAGAAAATGTCGCAAGCAACTATGGAGATGTACCGCAAGGAAAAAGTAAATCCTGCTGGCGGTTGTTTACCATTATTACTGCAAATGCCTATTTTCTTAGCACTATATTGGGTATTTTTAGAAAGTGTTGAATTACGTCATGCACCATTTGTATTTTGGATACAAGATCTATCAGCAATGGACCCTTACTATGTGTTACCTGTATTAATGGGTGCAAGTATGTATGTAATGCAAAAAATGCAGCCAATGACAATACAAGATCCAATGCAGCAAAAAATCATGCAATACATGCCTGTAGTCTTTTCGGTATTTATGGCATGGTTCCCATCAGGTCTAGTTTTATATTGGTTTGTCAGTAATTTAATTTCAATTGTACAAATGAAAATTATATTCAACGGCATAGAAAAGAAAAAACAAGCTAAAGCCGAGTAAACACTAAGCTTTAACTAATACATAACAAAGGCGACCATTTAATATGAGTCGCCTTTGCTTTTTTATACATATCGCTATTATTGGATAGCCAGCTTATATAAAGTAAAATACTACTATGAGCTTATTAACGATCAAAATTACCACATGACATCATTCTCAGAAAAAACAACGATTGCCGCGCAAGCAACAGCTCCAGGTCGTGGAGGTGTTGGTATTATTCGTGTATCTGGCCCTAACGCTAAATCTGTCGCACAAGCTATTCTAGGTAAAGTGCCTGAAATTAGAAAAGCAGAATACTTACCTTTTATGGATGCCAATGCACAAGTACTAGATCAAGGTATCGCACTTTTTTTCCAAGCACCAAACTCATTTACTGGCGAAGATGTCATTGAATTTCAAGGTCATGGCGGTCCGGTAATTTTAGATATGTTACTTAAAGCTATCTTGGCATTGCCTAAAGTTGTTATGGCTAAACCTGGCGAATTCAGCGAACAAGCTTTTCTTAATGATAAACTTGATCTTACCCAAGCTGAAGCTATAGCCGATTTAATCAATTCTAGCTCTGAGCAGGCAGCCCGCTCTGCCCTGCACTCACTACAAGGTGATTTTTCAAAATTAGTACATGAAATGGTAGAGAGTATCATTCATTTGCGTATGTACGTTGAAGCGGCAATAGACTTTCCAGAGGAAGAAATTGACTTTCTTGCTGACAAAAAAATAGTCACAGATCTAAAAGCCATCATCAATCAAGTAGAAGATGTTAGAAAACAAGCACAACAAGGCAGCATAATACGTGAAGGTATGCGGGTAGTTATTGCTGGTCGGCCAAATGCAGGAAAATCAAGTTTATTAAATGCTTTAAGTGGTAAAGAAGCCGCTATTGTTACAGATATTGCAGGTACAACCCGCGATGTAATGACTGAACAAATACATATTGACGGTATGCCATTACATATTATTGATACTGCAGGTCTTCGTGATAGTGATGATAAAGTTGAGCAAATAGGTATAGAGCGAGCTTGGCAAGAAATAAAGCAGGCTGACAGAGTATTACTTATGGTAGATGCTACTGAGCATCATAGTGTTTTAGAATATGAGCAAGATATTAAAAATTACTACCCTGAGTTTTTTGAACAATTACCAAAAGATATCGGCCTAACGCTAGTAAGAAACAAAGCGGATCTTAACCCATCTATAGATAACAGCGCGCTTGGTTTAACAGAATTTACCGATAATGAACAAAAACAACATTCTGTTATTACTTTATCCGCAAAAACAGGTGAAGGTGTAGGAGCTTTGAAAGAGCACTTAAAAGCTATTATGGGCTACCAAGGTAGTACTGAAGGAGGTTTTATGGCTAGAAGGCGTCATTTAACTGCTTTAACCAATACTCATCAACACTTGGTTATTGGTTTGGAGCAACTTGAATCCTATGTTGCCGGTGAAATATTGGCGGAAGAATTACGCATTTGTCAGCAAGAGTTAGATCAAATTACCGGTGAATTTACCAGCGATGATTTATTAAGCAAAATATTTAGCTCTTTTTGTATAGGAAAATAACCTCTCCCTTTAAATGCTATTAGTAAATAAATTAATAGCATTTTTACTTTATCTAAATCCTCTTCCTATCAAACTTATCAAAACCCTATTTTAAAAATAGCTACTTTGAACTAACATAATATCAAGATGATCAACTAATTGGGGAAAGGGATGAAAACCATGACTTGCAATCAACTTGGTGGTGCTTGTAATAAACAATTTCAAGCAGATACTTTTGAAGAAATAGCCGAATTAAGTAAACAACACGGCATGAAGATGTTTCAAAAACAAGATACTAACCACTTCGATGCTATGAATAGAATGCAACAACTCATGCAAAAACCAAATTCAATGGCAGAATGGTATGATAATAAAAGAAAAGAGTTTGAAGCGTTACCGGATAGCTAACAATATAAATTGATAGGAAGTGATATTGAATAAAGACGTAGAGTACATCAATCCTGAGCTGTGCCCATTATGCAATAAGAGCAATCAATGTGGGAACATATCGTCCAGTGGTTCCACCAGTAACTGCTGGTGTAAAGATCAAAACATATCATTTCCCACCACCTTATTAAAAAAAGTCCCTGATGAAGCTAAAAATAAAGCATGTATATGTAAAGCTTGTGCTATAGCTCAGCAGTAAAATACAACGGCCTCAAGCGTGAGGACTTTATGCCAAACAATAACTTTAGAGAAAATAAATACTTAAATGAGTCTGGTACTAAAACGGGTCGTTGGTATTTAAATAGATTAGATTACTTTCAATTTTATGAATATCCAGAATATAAACGCCATAAATACTTAGCCTTATTTTGTGGTCTATTATTTTTCTATAGCGCACTTAAATTACTGGCCATCACTATTATAGGATCACTACTACTTATTTACTTAAGTTATATAACCTTGATGACTTATTATTTATTACGTACAAAAATATGTCGTTATAATGGATATTTTCTTTATCCCAAAAAGTTTGTTAACTTCTTTAAGCTTAGAGAGGTAGAAGTTGATTTACATGACTTCGACTCTATAGCCACACTAAGTAAAAAGTAAATCGGAGAATTATCTTTGAAATTAATTGTAGGTACTGATTCAACATGGTCACTTCGAGCTTGGATATGTGCTCAACTAACCAAAATAAATTTCACCCTCGAGGTTATCGATCTCACTAAAGCTAATTACAAAACTGAAATACTTAATTACTCTTCATCAGGGTTAGTGCCAATTTTAAAAATAGAAAATGCCTACATACATGACTCTTTGGCAATAATAGAACTATTCAATGAGCGAGCTAACGGTACTCTTTATCCAAATGTAGAACATGAAAGAGCTCTATCAAGAAGTTTAATCACAGAGCTACATTCAGGCTTTATAAATTTGAGATCTGAATGCCCATTTACTTTAGATCCCGTTGGGCCTATTTCAAATAATGCTCATAACAAAATACATAGTGAAATAATAAGATTAGAAAAAATTTTTTCACAAGCTCAATTACCCTTTATGTTTAACTCTGCAGGTGCTGTTGATGCATTTTACGCAATACTCGCTTATAGGCTGCAAAAGTACAGCATATTTTTAAGTGGTAAAGCGGGCAAGTACCAACAAAGCTTATTGAATTGGTCTATGTTACAAAAAGCAATTGAACAAGCGCAAAAATGGAAAGCTGAATAATAAAGGAAAACCTATGAAAAATAAGCATTACGACTCGTTAATTAGCATGTATGCTGCTGCGCCAATTAATGAATTTTATCAGCCTAAAATGGTTTTAACGGAAGGTGCTGCTGAAATAAGTATAACGTTAAATGATGGACACCATCATTCAGCTGGTGGTGTTCATGGCTCTGTGTACTTCAAAATGCTAGATGATGCTGCATTTTTTGCTGCAAATACTTTAGTCACCGATGTCTTTGTATTAACAACTTCATTTACTACCTATATAACCCGGCCAGTCTCCTCTGGCCAAATGAAAGCTATTGGTAAAGTTGTCAATAAAAACAACTCTCAATTCATTGCTGAAGCTATTGTTTATGATTGCGAAAATAGAGAAATTGGCCGAGGTAACGGTATTTTTGTACGTAGTAAAATGCCTTTAATTGATGCTAAAGGTTATAAATAAAAAGCTTATATTTACCTATTGTTACAGTTATGTATTGTAAAAAATGTCATAGTATAGGCATCAACAATTAAACAAAAAAGGATAATACTATGATGAATGACATGATTGTTTTCTTAGGTTGGTGCTCGGTAATAAATATTTCTATTCTAAGCTTATCAAGCTTATTTATATTTTCATTCAAGGAATTTGTCACTAATGTCCATAGCAAGATGACTGGTATAGATAAAAACCAATTAATGGATATTTATGTTCAATACTTAGGAAACTACAAAGTATTAATAACAATATTTAATATTGTTCCATATATATCATTAAAAATAATGAGTTAAATATTATTGAAGATAACTATAGAAGCTAAAAGTTATCTTCATTTATAACGTACCAATACCTCCATTATAAAATATAACACAACAATAGCTTAGCTAACTCGTACACAATTACTATTTACGTATACAATAGCGGTACACTTATTCGTTATAAAACCTAAATATGAACTCATATCAAATTATTGTCGGTAGCATGCTTGGCGGAACAGAATATGTTGCTGAAGCATGTGAAGAACACCTTAATAACTTAAAATACCAAACATCAATACACCTAAAACCAGATTTTTCATTGATCCTTGAAGAGTCTTTTGCCAATAAAAGTAAAAAAAATACCACTTGGTTAATTTGCACCTCCACTCATGGCGCCGGTGACTTTCCTGACAATATTCAAGCATTCGTTGAAGATCTTAAAAATTGTGAACAAGATCTATCCTCAATAAGCTTTATGATCATAGCAATTGGTGATTCTAACTATGATACCTTTTGCAAAGCAGGTTTTGAATTAAATAAATTACTAATAACAAAGGGTTGCAGAGAAATAACTACAATTTACACCATAGATATGAGTGAAGATATCGATCCAGAAGATCGTGCTACTTTATGGTTAAAAGAAAATAGCGATCTTTTATAACAACCTTATTCATTAGTTATCAACAAAAGTCTTGTTGATAACACCTATCTGTGAATAGTTTAGTGAATAAGCTATTAATTTTCTATTATTATCCAGTTATTATATTTAATACTTTATTGCTCTGTGGATAAACAGGGCTTTTGATCAAAGCTTATAAATGACTTGATCAATGTTTGATCACAACCTTATCATTGCTTCAACCTCATATAAT
>NZ_BAAJMC010000031.1:0-30635 GCF_057551365.1 Colwellia sp. KS18-150
GCAAACTTACTCTTCAAGCGGTGGTCTGCTTCTGCTAAAATCGCGAACAACAAAAATTATAGTCGCTATTATTATTAATTATTGTATTGCCAATAATTGACTCAATAGGGTATTTACCTTAAAGAAAAGAGATAAAAATGTTAGAAGATATTCGAGAAAGTTCGCAAGGCTTAACGGCTAAAATTATTCTTGGTCTAATTATATTAACCTTTGCGGTTGCTGGTCTTGGTAGCTATACCAATTCAGTTGATACATCGGTAGCCACAGTAAATGGCGATAAAATTAGTCAGCAGGAGTTTAACAAAGCTTATCAAGCACAGCGTAGCCGTATGGCTCAGCAGTTTGGTGAAATGTTTGATACCTTATCAAACGATAGTACTTATATGGCTAACTTCCGCCAAAGTGTTTTAGACAATTTGATTAATGAAAAGCTAATCGACCAAAGTGCAGCAAGCTTAGCTATTCGTGTTTCTGATGACCGTCTAAAAGAAAGCATTAGAACAATGCCTGAATTTCAAGTTGATGGTGTTTTTGATAACAACCGTTATTTAGCCATTATCAATCAAGCTGGTTTTTTTCAATCATCTGATTTTCGTGATTATCTACGTGTAGAAATGACACGTCGTCAATTAAGCCAAGCATTAGTTGCTAGTGAGTTTAACTTGCCGTATCAAGAGAAGTTACAACTTGCTCTTCAAAATCAAACGCGTGATATTCGCTTTGCGACTATTACCGCTAAGCAATTTGAAGCAGGGATAGAAATCAGTGAAGAAGATGTTAAGTCTTATTATTTAGCGAATCAAAGTCGTTTTGAAAACAAAGAACAAGTGAAAGTTAACTTTGTTAGTTTAAATGTAAATGATATTGCGAAAGGTATTGAAGTAACAGATGAAGATGTTGCTCAATATTATCAAGATAACATTGCTAACTTTACTCAAGCTGAGCAGCGCAGAGTATCACATATATTAGTTGAGTTCACCGAAGGTGATAGTGATAGAGAAGCATCTGCAAAAGCACAAGCTGAAGCTGTTGTTGCACGTCTTGCCCAAGGTGAAGACTTTGCTGCATTAGCAAAAGAATTATCTGCGGATACCTTTAGCGGTGAAAATGGCGGTGATTTAGATTTTCTTGACGCTGGAGTTATGGAGCCAAGTTTCGATGAAGCTGCTTTTGCTTTAGCAAATATTGGTGATGTGACTGAGATTGTTAAAACGAGTTTTGGCTATCACTTAATTAAGTTAACAGAGTTAAAGCCTGAAGCTATCCAAAGTCTTGCTGAAGTAAAAGACGAATTGAAAGCTAAAGTAAGTAATGAAGAAGCGCAAGAAGCTTTTTATGAGCAAAGCCAGAAGTTAGCTGAAGTGAGTTTTGAATTTCCTGATAGCTTAGACGATGCTGCCAATGAGGTGAATGCAACGATTCAAACATCAACTTGGTTATCTCGTTCAGGTAATCCAGCGCCATTTGATAACGTGAAAATTATTGAAGCTGCTTTTTCTGATATGGTTTTACAAGATAATATGAATTCAGATCTAATCGAAGTAAGTGATCAAGTAGCCGTTGTGTTACGTTTAGATACTTATCAAGAAGCAAATGTGAAACCGCTTGCTGAAGTTGAAGGGCAAATTAACACGTTATTAATTGCTCAAAAAGCAACTGAAAAAGCACAGGACACAGTTGAAGAATTATTAGTACAGTTTAAAGCAGGTAACGATATTAGCGCACAGCTTACTGAGCTGAATGCTAGCTTTACTGATAAAGCCGGTGTCGCTCGTTATAGTAGTGATTTAGATCAAAGCATCAGCCGTGAAGCATTTGTTTTGCCTCACCCTGTTGAGGGTGCTATCTCAGCTTCTAGTGTTGCGTTAAGTAATGGTGATTTAGCGCTTGTTGAAGTACAAGCAGTTCAAGTAACTGAAGCAGAAGCAAATCCTCAAATAGCTCAACAGCAAACGTCACAACTGGCTCAATCTGCTTATAAAAGCTATGTTGACTCATTGAAAGTGGGTGCAAAAATTACTCGTAAAACTGTTAGTGAGCCAACAACTTACTAGTCTCAGTATCAAGTAACGGTTTAAGATGGTAGGCGCTCGCTTACCATTTTAAACCTTATATCCAAACTGAATTAAACTCGGTTTAAAAAACAGATTATCTGCCTTTTCTAGCGCGTAATTGAAAACTTTGATTCATCATCAGTTTCTGAGTGATTTTATGTTGTGGTTTTGCCATAACTTCTAATGTCTTACCACTTTCAACAACCTTGCCCTGCGATAACACCATAATTTCATCACTGAAATGGCGAATAATGCCAAGGTTATGGGAGATTAGTATATAAGCCAACCCCATTTGTTGTTGTAAGTCTAACAATAAATTAATCATTTGAGAGCGTAAGGAAGGATCTAATGAGGCTAATGCTTCATCGAGTATAATCACTTGCGGTTGCAATATTATCGCTCTAGCGAGTGATATACGTTGTTTTTGGCCACCAGAAAACATATGAGGGTAAAAATTCATATGATCGCCTAGCAAACCCACTTTTTGTAATGTTTTTCGAATTAGCTCGGTACGCTTTTTTTCATCGAAGGGGGTATTAAGTTTTAATGGTTCGTTAAGTAACTGTTTTATAGTAAGACTCGGATTAAGCGTGGTACCTGAGTCTTGAAATATCATACGGATATGCTGACATCGGTGTTTATAACTACCCGATTTTAATTCTTGACCATTTAACATTATTTGACCGCTAGTTGCTGGCTCAGCCCCTACTAATAATCGTGCTAATGTTGATTTTCCTGAGCCAGTTTCACCCACCACCGCAAGAGTTTTATGCGCGGCGATACTGAATGAAAGTGAATCAAGCACCGTGGTTTGCTTTCTATTCAACCAAAAGCCTTTAGTTTGATAGCTCTTAGTTAAAGCATTAACTTTTAGTAATTCAGTCATGACAAACTCTAGCTACTTTTGGTTGCTTTTTTTTATGCAATTTAGGGTTTTGTAATAATGGAAAGTGACAACTGACTTTATGACCATGAAAATTACTGACTGATGGTGCCTTCACACAATCTTGTTGAGCCCTAGGACACCTTGGACCTAACCTACAACCGATAGGTAAATGTTGTAAAATAGGAATACTTCCTGGCAATGTCATTAAGCGAGATTTAGCGGGTAAATGCAAATTGGCCATTGGGCTGCTATCAACTAATGCTTGCGTATAAGGATGCATAGCACGCTCAAAAATTTGCTCGGTACTACCCGCTTCAACAAATTGTCCGCTGTACATAACCGTAATGGTTTTTGTCCAATGAGTAATGTTTTCTAAATCATGACTTATTAATAAAATAGCCATGTTTTTTAACTGATTTAAGCTAGCCAGTAATCGAAAAATTTGCCCTTGATTAGTATTTTCCATCGCTGCGGTGGGCTCATCAGCAATCAGTAAAATTGGTTGTCTAGCTAAAGCTATCGCAATCATAACTCGTTGGCACAGTGCCTCGGTAAGTTGATGAGGGTAACTTTTAATGCAGTCACTATGGTTTTTTATGCCAACTTTATGGACAAGCTTTATTACTGCGTCTCGACGTTGTTGTTTCTTTTGCCAAAAGTAACCGGATAGTTGACTCTCATCAATAGACTCAGCCAGTTGCTCACCCACTGTGGTGGTGGGATCTAAGCAGGCCATTGGCTCTTGAAATATCATGGCAACATCGCGAGATAGTATTGCTTTACGCTCAGGTATTGATAAGCGTAATAAATCGATACCGCGCCAATGAAAACGATCGGCATGAACATGCCATTTATCATCGAGTACAGCCATAATGGCTTGTGCTAATAACGACTTTCCTGATCCTGACTCACCAACCAGGCCTCGAACTTCACCTTCTTTCATTGATAAACTTACTTTATCTACAGCGAGGATCTTTTTCTCATCGTTTACCAGTTCAATGGATAGGTTTCTAATATCTAATAAATTCATTATCGCTCCTTGCGTTGCTTCAACGCATGGCGAATGCCTTCACCAACAAGGTTTGTGGCAACTACCGCAAATAAAATAGCTAAACCGGGCAAATATACGGTCCATGGTGCGATATAAAATAAATCCAAACCATTGGCCAAACTGGCTCCCCATTCAGGTAATGGTATTTGTGCTCCCAAACCTAAAAAGCCCAGTGTGGCAATATCTAAAATTGCAGCGGATTGAGCCAAAGTTGCTTGGCTCATGATCCTATCAACAATATTTGGGAAAATGGAGTAATACAAAATGCGAAATGGGCTAGCGCCATCAAGTCGAGAGGCTAGTACATAGTCTTTTCGAAACTCTTCTTTCACTGCATAACGTGTAATATGAACAAATTGAGGGATTAACACCATGACAACAGCCCAGACTGTATTACTTATGCCAGGACCAAGGATAGCGACAATGATAATAGCTAACAGCAGAGAAGGAATCGATAAAATCACATCGAGAAAATGATTAAGGAAACTTGATTTTATACCCGTGGTTAGTGCGGAAAATGAGCCAATCAACACACCAACTACAAGGGAGATAATTACCACAACAAAGCTTAGGCCGAATGTTAGCGAAGTACCGTACATTAACCTTGAAAGCATATCTCGGCCGAGTTCATCAGTACCTAATAGATAGCTTACATTACCATTTGCATGCCAAGCAGGCGGTAACAAAGGCATGTTTAATTGCCCTTCAATAGGAGAGTGAGGTGCTAAAACAGGACCGAAAATGGCTAAGATGATTAAAAAAATGAAACAGCTAAAGCCCACCATAGCAACAGGGGTCTTGCGAAAAACCATCCATAATTGCATAAAAGGAGAAGGAAATACCTCCTCTAAATATATTTTATCACGAGCCATGCTTTATACCTCGAGCGAGTGGGTTTAAGGCGGCATAAATAAAATCAGTTAGAATATGCACCACAAATATAAAACATGATAATACTAATAACCCGCTTTGAATGGCGGTGTAATCTCGTTGATCAATACTAACAATAAGCCAGCGCCCTATACCCGGCCAGCTAAAAATAACTTCGGTAACCATAGCTATTGTTACTAGGTTCGCAAATTGTAACCCCACGTGACGAATAATCTTAATTAAGGCGTTTCTAATCGCGTGTCTAAAAATGATGCGTTGGAAACTAAGCCCTTTAGCACTTACTGCTTTAATATAACTAGTCTCTAGTACTTCAATCATAGAGGTTCTAGCTAAGCGGATAAAAATAGTAGCAGGGGCAACAGCAACGACACAAGCGGGTAAAATAATATGTGCGGTGGCATCACTAAACGCTTGCCATTTATATGGACTATCGCTGAGTAAAATATCGATAAACTGAATGCCGGATACTAACTCTATTTCAAACAATAAACTGATTTGTCCTGCAGAAGGAAACCAACCTAAAGTAATGGAAAAGGTTAATATAGCCAACAAGCCTAGCCAGAAAACAGGAATTGAATACCCTAACATCGATACTGATAAAATAATGTTGTCAGCTGGCTTGTTATGCTTAATGGCAGCAAAAAATCCAAGCGGAATACCGACGAACATCGCAATCAGTAGTGCGACAATACTTAACTCTATAGTCGCAGGTAGTAAGTTTAAAATTTCATGACTAATGACCGACTGACTTGCCATTGATAACCCTAAGTCACCTTGTAAGATATGAGATAAGTAGGCTATGTATTGCACAAAAATATTACTGCTTGTTTGATAGCTCTCATTTAACAATATCAGTTGACTTGGTGTGGCGTTGATAGCTCCTGATAAATTAATAACAGCGTCACCGGGGAATAAAAAGCTTAGGCTAAACGATAATAATGTAAGTAATAGCATGGTAAAAATAAATAAGCTTAAGCGCCGTAAGGTGAAAATAAACATGTTAATTTATCGCCTTGTTAGTGCTTGCTTCATTATCAGCTTGAGCATTGCCTTCACTCGCTAATGCTTGTTTTGTAACTTGATAAAAACTAATACCACCAAATGGAGCGATGATTGAGCCTTTAATGTCTTTACCACGCGCTTGATAGCGCTTTGAATGTGCTATTGGAATAAGAGGAACTTCTTGAGAAAGTAGGGCCATGGCTTGGGTGTAATACTGTTTTCTATTTTTAATATTGTTCGTTTTCAAGGCTTTTTGAATAATATCATCATAGTCCTGATTACACCAAAAAGTTCTATTGCTACCAGAATGACTTGCTGAGCAGCTAAGCATTGGGGTAAAAAAGTTATCAGGGTCGGGATGATCAGCGGACCAACCTAACAAAAAAGATTGGTGCTCACCTAAGGATAAACGATGCAAAAAAGTATTCCATTCATAACTAACAATATTTACTTTAATATTGATCTTTTTCAAATCAGCTTGGATCAATTTTGCCATATTAATAGCGTTGGGATTGTATGGCCTTTGTACTGGCATTGCCCATAAGTCCATGGTGAATCCATCTGGATAACCCGCCTCGGTTAACAAGCTTTGCGCTTTCGATAAATTAAATTCTTGCGCTTTAGTATTTGTATCATAGGCCCACGAAGTATTTGGTAATATAGAATTAGCCACTTCCGCCTGTCCTTGGTAAATGGTCTCAAGCAATACTTCTTTATTAATTGCGTAGGAAAGCGCTCTGCGGACTAACACATTATCAAACGGTGCTTTGGTGGTATTAAAAGCAAAATAACCCACATTAAGTGCCGTCACCGACTCTAATAATAAATCATTACGCTCAATAATTTTTTCATGAGCGATAGGGTAGCTACTAACATCACATTCTTTAGCTAATAATTTTGTTAATCGACCAGTGTTACTTGAGGTGATATCAAAAACTAATTGCTCCATTTGCGCAGGTGCCTTCCAATACTCATCATGTCGATAAAAGCGAATTAACGAGCCAACTCTATATTCTCTTAATTTAAATGGCCCAGTACCAATCGGCATAATATCAATATTTTGCTCAGCACCTTTTGTTTTTAATTGTTGACCGTATTCATCAGAAAGAATAACGGCAAAATCTGTCGCCAAATTGGCTAAAAAAGTATTGTCTGGGCGAGATAGGTGAAAACGAATAGTGTAATCATTGATTTTTTCTATACGTTCAACAAGGTTTTCAAATTCAATATTTTGGAAAAACGGATAATGGCCACCCGAAATAATATGAAACGGATGTTCGGGGTCAAGAATGCGATTAAAGCTGAAAACAACATCATCAGAGTTTAGCATTCGGCTTGGGGTAAAATAATCAGTTTGATGAAAAGGAACATCTTTGCGTAAATAAAAAGTAATTTTTTTACCATCGCGAGTAACGTGCCAAGACTTAGCTAAAGCTGGCACTAGTTCATTTTCTTCACCTTGATAGGCAATTAATCTATCGTACAATTGATTAGAAGTAGCATCAATTGTAGTACCCGATGTGACTAATTGGGGATTAAAGGTTTCAGGAGAGCCCTCGGAGCAATAAATTATACTACGCTGACTTAAAGATAATTTACCTTCATCACTACAGCCACTCAGAATCAGTACGGTTAAAACAGCGCTGATGGCTGAATTAAGAAAGTTCATCAGCGACACTACCATCGAGTAAATTATATTTTTTTAAGTAACCTCTTAATTGATGATAAGTTAGCTCAAGAGCTTGCGCGGTTTTCTTTTGATTGAATTGACAGTGAGCCAAAGCAGACTTTATTAAATCTATTTCATAATTCTGCGACAATGATTTCAATGATTGCGGGAATTCAGTGGTAATTAACGTATTTAATGGTTGAGCTTCTGCAGAGCTTTCATTGTTATTGCTTTGTATAGAGTCATTCACTGAGTGAGACGGCTCAGCATTAGACGTATTTGGTTGACTAGTTGCAACACGGTCTAAGGTTTTAATTTGCTGGCTAGGTCTAAAAGGAGACTCAAAGGGGTCGATAATTAATTCATGTACGGGTAAATGTGGGTTATTGCAACGATAGACACTACGCTCAACAACATTTTTCAATTCACGAATATTTCCAGGCCAGTGGTATTCAAGCATGCTGCGCTTGGCTTTTTCGGTAAAACCGCTGAATAGTTCAAACTCTAATTCTCGAGCCATATTCATAGCAAAGTGCTCTGCTAGCATGGTGATATCTTCAAGCCGTTCTCTAAGAGGAGGTAAAGTAATTACATCAAAAGCTAATCGATCGAGTAAATCAGCTCTAAATTGTCCTGAGGCGGCTAAACTGGGTAAATCTTCGTTGGTGGCGGCCACTAAACGTACATCTGTAGTAATAGTGCGTGAGCCACCAACACGTTCAAATTCGCCATATTCAACAACACGGAGCAGTTTTTCTTGTATTAGGCCTGAAGTGTTAGCAATTTCATCTAAAAATAGTGTGCCGTTATCTGCACGTTCAAATCGCCCTTCATGGCGTTTACTCGCACCAGTAAATGCACCAGAGTCGTAGCCAAATAATTCGGTTTCTAACAAGTTTTCATTTAATGCGGCACAATTTAACTTTAAATAACTTTGTTCCCAACGTTTAGACAAATAATGTAATCGCGCTGCGACTAATTCTTTACCAGTACCACGCTCACCAATGATTAACACGGGCTTACTTAATGGGGCTATTTGCGATATTTGCTCTAATACTTCTAAAAAACTGTTAGATTGACCAAGAAGATTGTCTTGCTGATTAAAACGAGCCATGGTTTGACCTAATATTGCTACCTAAGCTTATAAAAGCACTCACCTTGTAGGCAAAATAACTTATTAGACTTGGTATTAGTTAATTTCACTAACAAATAGTGTATTTTATTAATCAATCAGATGACAGTCTTTTTTTATTATTTAATTAAGTCTTTAAAAACAGTTGCTTAATTTATTTTGTCAAGGTGGCGCAATTCATGAATAACTATGAGTAGACATTTAAATAGTAATTAAAGATAAGAGGAAGTTGTTATGGGTATTTTTTCGAGGTTTACCGATATTATCAATTCTAATATTAACAACATATTAGATAAAGCAGAAGATCCTGCGAAAATGGTTCGTTTGATTATACAAGAAATGGAAGACACACTTGTTGAAGTACGTTCAAGCTCTGCCAAAACCTTAGCTGACAAAAAAGAGCTTACTCGCCAAGTAACACGTTTTGAAAATGAAGCAGCGCAATGGCAAGAAAAAGCTGAGCTAGCATTAAGTAAAGACAGAGAAGATTTAGCACGTGCTGCTTTGATGGAAAAGAAAAAGAGCAGTGAAAATGCAAAAGCTCTAGTAGATGAGCTAGCACATGTGGAAGAGCATATTGCTAAGTTGCAAGATGAAATATCTCAATTGCAAGAGAAATTAGCCGATGCTAAAGCACGACAAAAAGCGATAATCATGCGTGAAAAAACGGTAAATTCACGTTTAAAAGTAAAGAAAAATATCGACAGTGGTCGTGTTAATGATGCTTTAAGCCGTTTTGACCGCTACGAACGTAAAATTGATGATATTGAATCACAAGTCGAGTCATATGATCTTGGTAGTAAATCATTAGCTGATGAAATTTCTGAATTAGAATCAGATGAAAAAGTTGATGATGAATTAGCGTCATTAAAAGCTAAAATGAAGAAGAAGTAGCGTTAAAGTTACCAAAAATTAATTTCGTGAGGTAAGATTTGCTCGTTATTCAACGAGAATAAAATCAACAAACGAATAAGAAGCATTAAGGAGAAGTATTGTGCATGACATCATTATGGCACCAGTGATCATTTTTATGGTGATAGTTGCCCCTATTTGGCTTGTATTACATTACCGCAGTAAAGGGCAAGTTAGCCAAGGATTGAGCGAAGAAGAGTATGTTCAATTATCTGATTTATCTGAAATGGCGGATAAAATGGCGGATCGTATCAAAACACTTGAAGCTATTTTAGATGCGGAGACCCCTGACTGGAGAAACAAATTATGAGTGAAAAACGCAAAGAATTGTTTCGTAATCCAGCGGCTGGAAAAATAGCCGGAGTTTGCGCGGGTATTGCCGACTATTTTGGCTGGGAAACCTGGTTAGTTCGAATTTTGGTTGTTTCGGGTGTCTTGTTTGGTATGCCATTTTTAATCTTTGGTTATATCGCAGCATGGTTTATCTTAGACAAAAAGCCTGGAACTCAGTCAGATAAAGGAGGCCATAAAACTTACCACCAAGCAAAAGGTAGACATTCAGCTAGAGAAAGTCACTATCAAGAGCAAGATTATGACAATGAAGAAGCTAACGAGTCTATTAAAGTCAAATCGAGAATTTGGCAAGCAGGGGAGCCACCTAAACAAGCATTTCATGATATTCGTCGTAAATTTATGACGTTAGAAAAGCAGTTACAAGGTATAGAGCAATATGTTACTTCGGCAGAGTTTACCGTGTCGCGAGAAATCAACAAGCTATAAGTGAGTTCAAGCTTATACCAATCCATCTAAAGAAGTGACCACACAGAACGACATGGGCGATATGAGAAAAAATAAAATATGTTTAGATATAGTTATTCTATATCAATCAAATTTTGTGCCTTTATCATGATGCCCATGCGTTCCCGAAGGGCGAGATTTAAAGGCTTATATGCTGCATTATTGATTTTAACAAAAACGCTACATGGACGTAGCTTATTAGAGAATGCAGGAGCTTATTCTCCTGAGTAACTATTATTTGCAATCAATGCCTTGCCTCTAAACCTTTAAATTCTCGCTAAGCGATCACTTTCTTAGATGAAATGGTATTAAATGCCTCAAAGGCGTCAAGTTGTGTGGCATCATCAGGTGTCATCCAAAATAATTTTTAATAGTACAGACTAATACTGTTATTTATCCAAAAAAATCTTTATTATCAAATTATTCAGTTTTTAAAGCTCTTCAAAATGCAGGTCAATCTGTAGTTAAATAACGCATGGCAATAATAAAAAAACATCGCTTAGATAGATTAAAGAATAAAGCAAGTGAACTGTTAAATAGAACTTTAGATCAACATATCAATTTAGCGGTTACTGGCTTAAGCCGTAGTGGTAAAACTGCTTTTATTACCTCTTTAGTTAATCAGCTCATTAATGAAGGCAGTAATCAGCAACTAAGCTTCTTTGATCCCGTACACCAGGGAAATTTTATTGCGGCTAAACGTGTTGCACAAAAAAATCTATCGATTCCCCGTTTTGATTATGATATAGCGATAACGGCATTAACAAGTGAACAACCGTCTTGGCCAGAGCCTACTCACGGTATCAGTCAGTTAAGGTTAGCAATTCGTTATCAGCCGAAAAAATCCTTATTAAAATATAGTGCTGACATGGCTACTTTAACGCTTGATATTACAGACTACCCCGGTGAATGGTTACTTGATTTACCCATGCTTAAACAAACGTATGAGCAATGGTCTGAACAAACTCATGCATTATTGTTAACTGAGCCAAGAGCAAAACATGCAAGTGAGTTTTTAGAAAAGGTTGCTCAAATTGATCCCTTTGCAATTGCTGATGAAGAGCAATTAGCATTGTTAGCCAAAGAATATACCGAGCTTTTACATACCTTTCGCCATCAATTAGGACTATCGGTCATCCAACCTGGTCGGTTTATTTTACCGGCAGAATTAGCTGGAGCGCCAATATTAGAGTTTTTTCCATTTCCAAACCTCAATGAGATTGATGGTAACGATTATCAAAATGCGAGTGATGACAGCTTTATTGGTATGCTCAGAGCAAGGTTTATTGAATATAAAGAAAGTGTTGTAAAGAAGTTTTATCAGCAACACTTTGTACGCTTTGACAGACAAATAGTTTTAGCCGACTGTTTATCACCGTTGAATGCCTGCTCAGAAAATAGTGGCCCTGAAAGCTTCGCTGATTTACAGCTCGCCATAGACATGATTTTGGAAAGCTATAGTTATGGCAAATCGGGTTTATTGTCGCGGTTATTTTCACCGAAAATTGATAAGTTAATGTTTGCTGCTACTAAGGCTGATCATGTCACTGCAGAGCAGCATGCGCCTATGGTTTCTTTGTTAAACCAATTAATTTTTCAAAGTAAACATAAACTTAATTACGAAGCGATTGAAATGAAAACCTTAGCTATTGCTTCAGTTAAAAGCACACAATCGGGTAAAAGTTTCCATCAAGGACAACAAATTTCAGTCATTCAAGGGAATAGGTTGGTGGCTAATGATAACGGCTCATCCGGTGAAAAGATTACCGTTTTTCCTGGCTCAGTACCTGAGCAATTACCTGATCAGACTTATTGGAAAACAGCCGCATTTAATTTTATCAACTTTGCACCGCCAAAAGGTATGACGATGCATCAGAGCTTGCCTCATATTCGTATGGATCAAGTATTACAGTTTTTATTGGCAGACAAAATGATATGAAAAATGTAGAAGAAAAGCAGCTTGAAAAACACCAGCAGCAAATTTTATTTGCTGATAATGAACTCTCAAGCAGTCAATTTGAACCGACAAGTAAAGCGGCTGAAGATGGCAAGCAAATATTGTTCGATAATCAAGATTACTTACCTGTAGAAGAGAGTAATGAATTACCTATTGCTTTAGAACAAACCGCAATGTCTGACGATAAAGCTGGCAGTAGAAAGCATAAGCCTCGCTGGTTATGGCGTATAGCATTTATATTATTTTCGGTTGTTATTACTGTTGAAACGGTTGAATTTTTTACTAGTGGCTTTGCAAATGAACCTATTTTAACCAGTATTTATGGGGGGATTTTAGCTTGCTTAGTGGTGATAGCCTCCACTTCATTAATAAGTGAATTGTCAACGTTACGTCAATTTAAACGCCGACAATCACTAAAGCAGCAAGCGCATCACTTACTCCATCAGCACGAACAAAGTGCTACATTAGATGGCGATACTAGAAATACTATTAATGTTGAGGATTTTTGCCAAAAAATCAGTAATAACTTGCCTTGTGATCTGGTTACTGAACAAGAAGAAGCTTGGCAAAAAGCACTTAATAGCGAACATTCATCCGCTGAGCTATTACAGCTGTATTCTCGTTTAGTGCTTAGTAAAGTTGATGAAAAAGCGATGCAAGAAGTTGCTAAATTTTCCACTGAATCTGTCGCATTGGTCGCATTAAGTCCCGTCGCTTTGATTGATATGTTGATTATGCTGTGGCGAAATTTACGCATGATAAACAAAGTTGCTGGTTTGTATGGTTTAAAACTTGGCTATTGGAGCCGTGTTAAATTGATTAAGCAAGTATTTGTTAACATGATTTATGCTGGTGCCAGTGAGCTGATCACCGATTTTGGCACCGATATGATTGGTGCTGATTTATTGGGAAAACTTTCCGGTCGACTAGCCCAAGGCCTTGGAGCAGGAATGCTAACGGCACGTTTAGGGGTTAAAACTATGCAGTTATGTCGCCCAATACCTTTTGATGAAAAACCTAAGCTTGGGCATGTTAGGAAAGAAATGCTCACAACTATCAAAGGTTTACTTTCAAAGAAATCTTAATATCTTTTAATATTCTTCTTAACTGTAATTATTGTTGTAATCATATTTTTACAATAATAATTACTGCTGCTTTTTTGTCCGCTCTGTTTTACTTCCCTCTGGTTAATTTTTTATCTTAAGATAAATACAACTACTGGTGCTCAGCGCCCAAATGTCTTTAAAAAAACTATAATGAATAAAGGCAGGATAGAAAGGTTATTACAATGGCAAAGCACACTAAGTATGTTTCTAAGCATGCAAACGAGCAGGGTGTTATCGAATGGACACCACAAGAAAATAAAATTTGGCAGACTCTAATCACGCGCCAATTAGCACACATAAAAGATAAAGCCTGTGATGAATACATTGAAGGCTTGGATAAATTACAGCTACCTACCAATAAAATACCTCAGTTAGATGATGTCTCTAAAGTATTACGTGAAACCACTGGTTGGCAATGCTATCCAGTACCAGCGCTTATCGGCTTTGGTGAGTTCTTTAAATTATTGTCAGAGAAAAAGTTTCCTGTTGCCACCTTTATACGCAGTGAAGATGAATTAGACTATTTACAAGAGCCTGATATTTTTCATGAAATATTTGGTCATTGTCCGCTGCTAACAAATCCATCTTTTGCTAACTATACTCAAGCGTATGGGAAAATGGGGTTGAAAGCGAGTAAAGAGCAACGGGTTTTTCTAGCGCGTCTATATTGGTTTACAGTTGAATTTGGCTTACTCGATACCCCGCAAGGTTTGCGAATCTATGGAGGCGGTATTATTTCATCGCCAAGTGAAACTGATTATGCACTAACAGATGACAAAGCGGAAAGAAAACCACTGAGTAAGGCAAATATACTGGATGTTCTCAGAACGCCATACCGAATAGATATCATGCAGCCAGTGTATTTTATGCTAAATAAAGTTACTGACTTAGACAGCATTAGAGAGTATGAAGTTGACGATATTATGGCGCTAATTGAAGAGGCTAAAGAATTAGGCATTTTTGCCGCGAAATTTCCACCTAAAGAAGTTGCGTAAGCACTAAAATAAGGATTAAACAATGAGTGAAGTATTATCAACACAGCAATGTGAGGCTTGTCATGTCGATGCCCCATCAGTTACTGACGATGAATTGAAAACCTTGTTGGGACAAATACCTGACTGGGTACCTGAGGTTAGAGATAACGTCATGATGCTAGAGCGAGAATATAAATTTAAAAACTATAAGCTTGCTTGGGCATTCGCGAATAAAGTGAGCGAACTGGCTGAGGCTGAATTTCATCACCCGTCAATTTTACTTGAGTGGGGAAAAGTAACAGTGACTTGGTGGACTCATTCCATTCAAGGTTTACATAAAAATGACTTTATTTGCGCAGCAAAAACGGATGAATTACTGTAGAAATTGTACAAATATATAATTGTTATGAGGGTCTTATAACAAATTAGCACAAAAGCCTTAATGATATTTATCATTAAGGCTTTTTTCTTGTACAAATTAGTTTACAATGATTTTAACGAGTTACTCCACTTAGTATTAAGGGCTTATTGCATGCGTTTGGAAATCACCTGTCATGACCGTGTCGGTATGGGACAAAAAGTATTAGGCATTTTTGTTGAGCACAGTATTAATGTACGTGGCATAGAATTAAAACAACCAGGTCGAATTTTTATTAATATCCCTGATTTAGAATTTACTGATTTACAAACATTTATGCCGCAACTACGTTTAATTGAAGGGGTAGGCGATGTTAGAACAGCTCCCTTTATGCCTTCAGAGCGTGAGCGAAATGAGTTAGTAACCTTAATCAAAACTTTCCCTGATCCTTTTATCTCTATCGATGCTAAGGGCAATATTCGTATTGTTAATAATATTGCCGCTAACATTATGGGAACAAATGAAAGTACCATTAAAGGCCAGCATGTTAGTCAATGGCTAAAAGGCTTTAACTTTTCTCGCTGGTTAGAAAGTGATGATGTTTTAGCTCAAACTCGTCGATTGAAATTTCAAGGTGAAGATTTTGTCGCTGATATTATGCCTATTAATGTCGCGGGTGAGAGTAATGTTGGTGGCGAAGAGAATAAACAAATCTTAGCTGGTGCAGTACTTATTTTAAAATCTGAAGCGCGATTAGGCCAACAGATTAATGCGTTTAAGCAGCCGAATGAAAACACTTTTTCTGGTATACAAGCTGGAAGCACTGCAATGCGTAAAGTAATTAGAGAAGCTAAGCGCATGTCACAACTTGATTCATCCATCCTTATTATCGGCGAAACAGGGACAGGGAAAGAGTTACTTGCACGTGCTTGTCACGCAGCGAGTGAACGAGCTGAACAGCCTTTTATGACATTGAACTGTGCCGCTTTACCTGATGATGTTGCTGAATCAGAGTTATTTGGTGTGGGTGAAAAAGAGCAGGAAAGCAGTAAACGAGGCATTTTTGAACTGGCTGATGGCGGCAGTGTTTTCCTTGATGAAGTAGGCGAAATGTCGACTAAATTACAAAGTAAGCTTCTGCGGGTGATTCAAAACGGTAGCTTTAGGCGTGTCAATTCAGAGCAAGAAATTACCGTTAATGTTCGTATAATTAGCTCAACCAATAAAGATTTATTAAACTTAGTTTCCATAGGAGACTTCAGAGAAGATCTTTATTACCGGTTAAATGTTTTTGGATTGAATATTCCCCCTCTAAGAGAAAGACGCAGTGATATTCTACCCTTAACGGAATACTTTATTGCTCATGCTGGACAACGTATTGGCCGCCATAACTTAAAGTTAACACCAGAATGTCGAGATTTTATTGAACATTACCCTTGGCCAGGGAATGTCAGACAATTAGAAAATGTATTAACTCGTGCAGCATCTCTGCTAGAGGGTGGCGAAATTGACGTAGAACACCTTCAGTTACCTGCGTACACGAGAGAGCATGGGTATCTTGAAGAAGAGTTTGAAGGAACGCTCGATGCCGCAGTTAAAAACTTCGAAGCAGATCTTTTAAGAAAGTTATATCCAGCTTACCCAAGTACAAGACAACTTGCTAAAAAATTAGGTTTAAGCCATACGGCTATCGCCAACAAGTTACGTGAATACGATATTAATAAAAAAACAGTGAAGATTTAATTTTCGTCAAAATTTTTACTTTATTACATAGACTGCCTATGACATTTTCTTTGATAAGTTAAGAATGCCGGTATTAACACCGCTCGTTCTGAGCTTATCAAAGGAAGTGGAAAAATTCATGTAAAGAATTTCTTCCGCAACACAATAGCCTCTATTTGCCAATAACTTGTCGCAAAGCCCAAATTGTTCGTAAAATCTTATCATCTTCCTAGTAATACACCTTTTTGTACAAAGTGATTGTGCAAAGATTGATAAGGTTTTTTTCATGAAATTAGCTACATTAAAAAATAATACTCGCGATGGACAATTAGTTGTTGTTAGTCGTGCTCTTGATAAAGCAGTTGTTGTGGCTGATATTGCCCAGACATTACAGCAAGCATTAGATAACTGGCAGGAATTATCGCCTAAACTTGCTCAGGTTTATCAATCATTAAATGCTGGCGAGATCTCAGATACTCTTAACTTCGATCAAAGCCATTGTGAATCACCATTACCACGTGCATATCAGTGGGCTGATGGAAGTGCTTATGTAAATCATGTTGAATTGGTACGTAAAGCGAGAAACGCTGAAATGCCTGAAACATTCTGGACAGATCCTTTGATGTATCAAGGTGGCTCAGATGCTTTTATTGGTCCGCGTGATGATATTAAAGTCGCTTCTACAGATTATGGTATCGATTTTGAGTCAGAAGTAGCAATCATAACTGATGATGTGCCTATGGGGGCGTCTGCTGAGCAAGCTGCATCTCATATTAAACTTCTTATGCTGGTTAATGATGTTTCGTTACGCAATTTAATTCCTGGTGAACTTGCTAAAGGTTTTGGTTTTTTTGCCTCAAAACCGTCTAGTGCCTTTTCTCCTGTAGCGATCACCCCGGATGAATTAGGGCAAGCATGGGATGGCGCGAAATTACATCTACCATTAACGACACATTTAAATGATGAGTTATTCGGTCAACCAAATTGTGGTGTCGATATGACCTTCGATTTTCCTACTATTGTCGCTCATGCTGCAAAAACACGTCCTTTGTCCGCAGGGTGTATTGTTGGCTCTGGTACTATTTCAAATTACGACCGCTCAGCGGGTTCTAGCTGTTTAGCAGAAAAGCGTATGCTAGAAATTATCGCTGATGGTAAACCATCTACCGACTTTATGAGTTTTGGAGATCAGGTTCGCATTGAAATGTTTGATGCTGATGGCTTAAGTATTTTTGGCACTATCGAGCAAACAGTAGTTGAATATAAAGGGTAACCTTTTTGACCCTTTAAGCTAAGAATGACGCAGTCGCTTGTCTAAAGGAATGGACTGTTATTATAACAATAATAAAGGTTTACACATGAAACTATACGGTTATTGGCGCTCTACAGCTGCATATCGGGTGAGAATTGCTTTACATCTAAAAGGCATTGCTTTTGAAAGTGAATCAGTGCATTTAGTGAAAAAAGGCGGAGAGCAGCATCAAGCTAAATATGATGCTATTAACCCTAATCACTTAGTTCCAACTTTAGTTGATGGCACACTAACACTTAATCAATCATTAGCAATAATTGATTATTTGGAAGCAAATTATTCTGGTTTATCTTTATACCCGGATGACCCTAAAATAAAAGCGACAGTACAGGCATTGGCGTTAGATATTGCTTGTGAAATTCACCCTTTAAATAATTTACGAGTACAGCAATACTTAACGTCTGACTTGAAAGTAGATGCTCAAGCAAAATCTCAATGGATTGATCATTGGATGACGATTGGCTTTCATGCTATTGAAAAACAGCTAGTTAAGAGTGCAGGGTGTTACTGCTTTGAAGATCAAGTAACGGTTGCGGACATTTGCTTAGTGGCACAGGTATATAATGCAGATAGATTTAATGTTGATATGAGTGCTTATCCCTATATCAAACGTGTCGTTGAAAACTGTAATAAACTGGAAGCATTTCAGTTAGCCTTACCTGAAAATCAGCACGATGCTCAGCTGTAGTTATTAATTAAAATTAGGCGGGAATTTATTCGCGCTTTATGTACATATAAAAAAAGAGAGCTTAAGCTCTCTTTTTTTGCAAAATATTATTTTAATTAACTAGTGTAATATTCTTGCGCGTATAGTGCCATTAACCGCTTTTAATGATTTCAAAGCTTGTTCGCTATCTTCAGACTCAATATCAATAACAACATAACCAATTTTATCGTCAGTTTGTAAATATTGGGCAGCAATGTTAATGCTATGCTCAGCAAAAGCTTGGTTGATTTGTGTTAGCACACCTGGTTGGTTGTGGTGAATATGCAGCAGTCGGCTAGTATTCACATGCTCAGGTAATGATACTTCAGGGAAGTTAACGGCAGATAAACTTGAACCATTATCAGAGTATTTAGCTAATTTACTTGCTACTTCTAAGCCGATGTTTTCTTGAGCTTCTTTGGTGCTGCCACCAATATGAGGCGTTAAAATAACATTATCAAAACCGCGCAGCTCAGAAATAAATTCATCGTCATTTCCTTTAGGCTCTACTGGGAAAACATCGATTGCAGCGCCGGCAACTTTCTTATCTGTTAAGGCTTCAGCGAGCGCTGGGATATCAACGACAGTACCACGTGATGCGTTAATGAATATAGCACCAGTTTTCATTGCTGAAAACTCTGCAGCACCAATCATTTCTTGTGTTTGTGGTGTTTCAGGAACATGTAAACTAACAACGTCTGCTTCACCTAATAAGGCATTTAATGAAGGCGCTTGACTTGCGTTCCCTAAAGGCAGTTTAGTTTCAATATCATAAAAACGTACTCGCATGCCTAACGTTTCTGCCAAAATACCTAGTTGCATACCGATGTGACCATAACCGATAATACCTAAAGTTTTACCACGAGCTTCTACCGAGCCAAGTGCTGACTTAAACCATTCACCACGATGCGCTTTAGCACTTTTTTCAGGGATACCACGTAAAAGTAGTAAGGTTTCGCCTAATACTAACTCAGCAACTGAGCGAGTGTTTGAAAAAGGAGCATTAAATACCGGCACACCCAATTTTTGAGCTGCAGTGATGTTGACTTGGTTAGTACCAATACAGAAACAGCCGATTGCGACAAGCTTTTTCGCATGGCTTAATACTGCTTCCGTTAATTGGGTACGTGAACGAATACCAATAAAATGTACGTCAGCAATTTTTTCAATTAAATCAGCGTCAGATAAGGACGTTTTAAGGTACTCTATATTTGAATAACCTTTAGATCTTAACTCTTCAAGGGCGCTTTGATGAACCCCTTCAAGTAATAAAATTTTAATTTTGTCTTTTGCTAATGAATTCTGATTTGTGCTCATAAGTTTTGGCTTCGCTTATAACGTTAATTATTAATCTTTGTTTAGTCTGTTAAATGGTTTAGACGGCTAGATATCTATAATTTCGATAAGATAACATATAGTGTAACAACTCTAAAGCACTTATTTGGCTAATTTTACAACTTAAGTGACATAGCATGGATGTCTTTATTGGATTACTTTTGCGCCATCTTCACTACCCATTATAAAAATATCTGCGCCACGCTCAGCAAACAAGCCATTGGTGACAACACCGACAATATTATTAATGTCAGTTTCTAGCTTTTTAGGGTCGAGGATATTTAGATTATGAATATCAAGAATAACATTACCGTTGTCAGTAATGACTCCTTGACGATAAGTTGGGTCGCCGCCAAGTTTTACAATTTCACGTGCGACATAACTACGCGCCATAGGTATAACTTCAACAGGTAATGGGAAGTCACCGAGTATTGCTACTTGTTTAGAGCTATCCGCAATACAAATGAATTTTTTAGCAACAGCAGCGACAATTTTTTCACGCGTTAACGCGGCGCCGCCACCTTTGATCATACTCATATGCTCAGTGATTTCATCAGCGCCATCAATATAAACGGCTAATTCATCAACATTGTTTAAATCAAATACTTCAATGCCGTGTGACTGTAAACGCTTTGTTGACTCTTCAGAGCTAGAAACAGCACCGATAATGTTATTTTTTATTGTAGCTAAAGCATCAATAAAATGATTAACGGTAGAGCCTGTTCCTACACCAACGATAGTGTCATTTTCAATAAAGTCTAAGGCTTTGATTGCCGCAGCTTTTTTCATTTCATCTTGAGTCATTTCTATACTTCCAATACTATTTTGCCGATATTATAGCAGTGAAAACTGAGTGAATATATGAGAGATAAAACAATTAAATTAAAGAGGATGTTTAAAAAGTGCAAATTATAAAAATTGATAGTGCTTAGTGGGGGTGATTATTTCAGGAATAGGTATATCCCAGTGTTCGGTAGGTATCGTTTTAACAAGCTGACAATCGTGCGCTAAACCAATCGGATAAGGTTTAATAAATGAGTTATTATTAGATGCTTTCTTTGATGATTGTTTGGATTTAGTAAACCAAGTGGCCAAAGTTCTATCGTAGTACCCGCCTCCCATACCTAAACGCTCTCCTAAATGAGTAAAAGCAACCAATGGAGTGAAAATAATGTCCAATTCTGAGCTGGGTAATACGTCGTTTACATTGAGCTTAGGCTCTAAGATTCCATATCGGTTTACGTGCATTTCACTATGTGCATGGTAATGCAAAAATAATAACTGACCTTTATTAAAAGGGTGAATAACAGGTAAATAGGTTTTTATATCATGCTGCCAGCACCACTTTATCAATAATGAAGGGTCAAGCTCACTGTCGTTAGCGAGATAAATGGCAATATTGTTAGCATTGCAGAGTAAAGAGTGGGATTTTAATTGATCAACGAGAAGTAGTGAGGCTTGTTTTTGAAAATCATCACTTAATGAGTTTCTTTGTTTTCGAGTATCAGCTCTGAGAGTTTGACGACTGATGGTTGAATTATTCATCTATGATAGGTATCAATAAAACAAATGAGATGCGGTGAACACTAACTGTTCACCGCTCAATTAGCGATAAGTTAAGCAGTTGCTGTAACTTTAGCTGTTTCGTTAGCTTCGTCTTCGGCTAAACTTTCCCAAAAACGGCTTCTAAAAGCAATAAGTAAAATTACAATACCAATACCAATGCTGAATAAGCTAATTTGAATATATAAATTAGGAAGTTGGTCTACACGGTTAGGATCGAAGTTACCGGCTAATAAGCCTGAAATAATATTACCTATTGAATAAGTTAATACAAATACACCCATCATTTGACCAGCAAAACGACGAGGAGATAATTTACTTACTGCACTTAATGCAACTGGGCTTAAACATAGTTCACCAACAGTATGTAAGAAGTAGGTAGCAACTAACCAGTAAGGAGCAACTTTCATACCTGAAGCAGCATATTGAGCAGCAAAGAACATTACGATAAAGCCACTTGCCATGATGATCAAGCCAATTGCACACTTAATACCGTAAGCAGGGCTAACATAACGTTTACCTAAGTTAATCCAAAGAGCTGCAAAAAAGGGTGACAATAATACGATAAAGATGGCGTTTAGAGATTGGAACCAACCTGTTGGTATTTCAAAACTGCCTACTAGTCTGTCGGTGTAATCACGAGTAAATAAGTTCATTGATGAGCCGGCTTGTTCAAAGCCAGACCAGAAACAGGCTGATGCAACACAAACAAGCAATAATGCCCATAAACGTTTCTTCTCACTTGGAGTTAAACTACCGCCGAAATAAATTGCACCGTAATATAAAAAGAATACTAAGGTAAAAGTAACCGCAACATATTGAGCAACAGAAACAGGGTCAATAGTAATGGCGCCAGACATAGTCATTGCCATTACTGCAGCAATAACAATTAAAATTGTTGTGATTGCTAACCAACTTATTTTTTTGCCTTTAGCTGATAATGGCGATTCAGGCTCTGCACCTGCGGATTCAAGCTTGTCAATTGTTCTACGGTATTGGAAAAGGCCTATTGCCATACCAACTGCTGCAGCACCAAATGCCCAATGCCAGCCATAGTTTTCTTGATCTTCCATTAAGTAACCACAAACGGAATAACCAATAACTGAGCCAATATTTATGCCCATATAATAGATGGCATAACCACCATCTCTTCTTTTATCTTCGTCAGAATATAATTGTCCAACCATAGCACCGATATTAGGCTTAAGTAGACCAGTACCTAAAATAACGAAAACTAAACCAATAAAAAACGTGTGATCATTAGGAATAGCTAGAATAATGTGGCCAACCATGATGATTAAGCCGCCATACCAAACCGCTTTTTGTCCACCAATTAATCTATCGGCAATCCAGCCGCCGGGTAAGCCCATAAAATATACGCTACCTGTGTATAAGCCATATATCGCTGCTGCAGATGCAACAGTTAAGCCTAAGCCACCTTCTTGTAATGTGGCTGTCATGAATAAAACTAACAACATACGCATGCCGTAGTAACTCATGCGTTCCCACATTTCCGTAAAAAATAAAGTTTTGAGGCCTTCGGGTTGACCAAAAAATGTGCCCGAACTAGCTTGTGTCATAAAATAATCCTAGTGTTCATATATTTTTTATTATGAATATATCATTGCGTTAATTGTATTTTTTACTTTTTAATGTCTTCTAATAAAAACACAAAAAATGTATACAATGTGGTGTTATACCTTTGCTAGCATTTAAAGGCAAGTTTGAATGGCGAACAAACTCCTTGACGCTTTGTTATGTGTAGCGAAATCTTTCCCCTTCAATTTCATCAGTGGTAAATTTAGTCTTTCTCTGCTTTATGATTGTTTAGTTTTTCTTTGATCTGCCAAGGAGAAATTTATAACTTTAAAATAACGGGTTAATCGTAATTTATGCTGATTAAGCTTAATTATGATTGTGGTTCATTTGTAACAAGCAAATCTTATTGTTTGCTTAGAAATATACTGATAAACTTCGGCGTTGCTAATTAATAGCATATACAACTATTTATTATACTTACGCTCAGGTTACTGTGCGTATTCGCATGACAGGAATCTCTTTGCGCTCATGATAAGCTTAACTAAAAAAATACTAACCACATTCATTTTTCCAGCGGTACTTTTCGCTTTATCCACGGCTGTATTTTCCGCACAAATTAGCCAAGCGCAAATTGAACAGTTTCAAAGCTTACCTCCTGTTCAACAAAAAGCGTTAGCGCAATCAATGGGAATCGATATTAATGCAATTCAATCACAAATATCTTCTTCTGGTACTTCTTTTAATCTACAAGAAAATACCACAAGCTATCCTAGAGGAACTCAATTCGATGCTCAAGGTAATCCGATTCAAGAAAATGAAATTGAAGAAGATGAAGACTTCGAGGAAGTAAAAGAACTAAAACCTTTTGGTTATGATATTTTTGCCAATGCACCGCAAACTTTTGCTCCCACGATGGATATAGCAATACCTGCTGATTATATGGTGGCACCAGGGGATAAAATTTCAATTCAAGTATTTGGTAAAGAAAACCAAGAATTAGAATTAGAAGTTAATCGTGAAGGAGATATTGTATTTCCAACACATGGCCCATTTTCTGTGGCAGGGCTTTCATATGCCGAAATGAAACTTTTACTTATTGCTAAGATTAAAGAAAAAGTCATAGGTGTTGATGTCGTCGTTGGTATCGCTTCTTTACGCTCTATGCGAGTATTCGTGTTAGGTGATGCATACAGACCTGGACCTTATAATTTGAGTTCGCTGTCAAGTATCACTCATGCAATATTTGCTGCAGGTGGCATTAGTGATATTGGTAGTTTACGTAATATTCAGTTAAAGCGTGCTGGTAAGCTAATTAAAAGTTTAGATTTATATGATTTATTGATCCAAGGTGATTCAAGCAATGATGTGTTACTACAATCTGGCGACGTAGTTTTTATTGCTCCCGTTGGAGACACTGTTTCTATTGATGGTGAAGTACGTCGTCCAGCTATTTATGAACTGTCAAAAAATGATGACTTCAAGAATATCATTAATATGGCAGGTGGTTTGTTGCCAAGTGCGTATGCTAAATCAACAATAGTTGAGCGATATAATACCAATAACTTACGCAGCGTGATCAATATTGATTTTACCGACAAAAGTCAGCTTTCGACAAAAGTGCAAGCAGGTGATGCCGTTAGAGTGATGAAAGCTGCAGATATGTTTGCTGAGTCAGTGACGTTAATTGGTGCTATTACTCGCCCAGGTAAATATCAATGGCAGGCAGGTCAAAAAGTTACTGATTTATTACCTGAAGTAAGCTCTCATCTTCTAGTTAATGCAGACCTTCAATACAGTCTCATTATTCGTGAAATAGATTTAGCACGTAATATTGAAGTGTTGCAATTTCAATTATCGAAAGCTATTTCAAATCCAGAATCAGCAGATAATTTAGTATTAGAAGCCAATGATAAAATTTTAGTTTTCTCGCAAGTTGATAAGTTGAGTGAAAGTAGTTTAAATCTTGATATGCTTGCTTACACTCAAGATGAGTTGTCTACAAAAGAGCAGCAATTAGCAAAAGATAAGTTCAAAACCAAGCAATTTTGGTCTAAATACGGTAATCCAGAGAAACTTGCCGAAATGGATGTTTCAGAAACTGATAAATTGATTAACCAATCAATAGCGCAAATGTCAGGTGGCAAAGTGAAAGAAGAACTTGATGTTAAAGAATTAACCTTATTTTCTCGCCAACGATTATTACTACCTATTATCCAAAAACTTAAACGCCAAGGCGGGGCAGGTCAAGCCATTCAATTAGTCGAAGTGGATGGTTCAGTTAAGTTCCCTGGTATTTACCCTTTAGCAACGAATGCTAGGGTTAATGATTTAGTTCTTGCCGCCGGTGGTTTAGATGAATCGGCTTATCTAGCGCGCGCCGAAGTAACAAGAAATCAAGTTAGCAGCCAGTTTGTTAGTAAACGCTCTATATCAGTTGATTTAGGTGCGGCATTACAGGGGCAAGAAAAAGAGAATATTCTTCTACAAAGTAAAGATAGATTGAATATCCATCAAATTCCGGCATGGAGTGAAAACCATGTTGTTGAGCTGAGAGGAGAATTCGTTTTTCCTGGTAAGTATACCATTCGTCGTGGTGAAAGCTTGTCTGAACTCATAGCTAAAGCAGGCGGTTTCACTAGCTTCGCGCATCAAGAGGGGTCGGTTTTTACACGGGTTAAATTGCAAGAGTTAGAACAACAAAATCTCTTTAAACTAGCCAGTGATTTACGTATCGAAATGGCATCAAAATCATTATCTGATCAAAATTACTCGCAATCATATGCTGAAGTTCAAGAGATGTTAAGTGATCTGACCAAGTTAAATCCTGTTGGACGTTTAGTCTTAAATTTGCCTAAAGTGGTCAAAGATAATGCATATGATGTATTGCTCGAAGATGGTGACGTTCTATATGTGCCAACACTTAAAAACTCTGTAAATGTTATTGGCCAAGTACAAGTAACCTCATCACATATATACGATGCCAGTCTAACTGCTGAAGATTACTTAGCTCAAAGTGGCGGTAGTAAGAAACGTGCAGATGAAGATAGAATTTATATCATTGCAGCTAACGGCGGTATAAGAATGGTGGAAAATGGTAACTGGTTTGCTAGCAATAATGGCGCAAGCATGAAACCAGGTGATACTGTTGTCGTACCACTTGATTCAGAATACATGAATAACCTAACTTTATGGACAAGCGCTACAACGATTATGTATAACACTGCCGTTGCCATCGCAGCGATTAGTGGTATTTAATCGCTTATCATAATTTATAATCCAAAAAAGAGAATGAAATCATTTTTCTGAACATTAAATGATTTCATTCTCATAGTTTTAGTTAAATATATTCCCTATATTAATAGTTAATCTTCCACCTTATTGAACACCACTAAAGGCTTTGATAATCACTGTACTTCCTGAGCTGGTCAAAGGAGTGGATACATTGAATAAGTGTAAATCAATACACATCAGAAAAATAATTAGCAATTTTTAAATTCTTGTCTAATCTTATTGTGGAAAACGTAATCACATGAAGTGAACGTAATGTACTAACAAATAAAAGGATTTAACTATGCTATACAAATGGTTTTTACGTATTTACCACACAATTGCGTTTATCATATCTCTCGGCTTATTTATTCATGTATTTACGCCTATATTAGTTGAAGCAAGTCCTCTACCTAATGTATTTATCAATGAGTTTCACTACGACAATAGTGGCGCAGATCAAGATGAATTTATTGAATTAGCAGGAGTTTCAGGAATTAACTTATCAGGTTGGTCATTGCATTTTTACAATGGTAGTAATGGTACTGACTATAAAAACTACACCTTCAGCGACTTGACGATTGATAATTCAAGTAATGGTTTTGGCTTTACGTCAGTTCATATCGCAGGTATACAAAATGGCTCACCAGATGGAATAGTGCTAGCCGACTCCTATGACAATATAATTCAATTTATTTCGTATGAAGGAAGCTTTACTGCTACTAGCGGTATTGCTGAAGGCTTACTAAGCTCTGACATCGGTGTTGTAGAGGCAAATAATACTCCTGTTGGCTATTCATTACAGTTAAAAGGGCAAGGAGAGCGATATCAAGATTTTACCTGGGCAACTCCACAACTTAACAGCATGAATACAACTAATAACGGTCAGAGTTTTATCCATAATATTGAAAGTGCATTACCAATAAATGAACCTAATGGCTTTTTATTAATTTTACTTTCTATTTGTTTAATTATTTTTTCATTAAGTACTAAGAAACGTCATTATATGTTCAGATCTAATTATCGTATTGTGACATGTTGAAAAAAATATAGTTTTATTTGAACGAGTAGGTACTCTGTTAGGTTTGATATTATAGACTATTTATATAGCTAACTTGTTTTTCATTATTTATTAAACCTCTTAAGAAAAACTTATTTTAATAATCATTTCAAATGATAGGGGGCTCTACCCTTTACATCAACAAAGCAACCCCTTTATAATATTGCAACTTTTGTAAGGTCTTAAATCAAGCCCAAACGAATATAATTAGCTTTTGATTGGTGTGAAATTAAGTGTCTAAAAAAATAGAAGAAAACTATAGTAGAAATATGGATAACAATAACACACAAGGAATGGGTAAAAACAACCTTTCTTCAGCTAACGCCGCTTTATTGCAACAGCAAGCTCTTTTCGCTCAAATACAACACAATCAGCAACAGGATGATGAAATCGACTTAGCTGAATTATGGAGAGCTATTTGGGCAGGAAAGTTCACTATAATTGCTATTAGCACAATATTTGCGGTTGCTTCTATTTTCTTTGCACTATCTAAACCTAATGTTTACAAAGCTTCTGCAATGTTAGCTCCTGTATCTGCAGACAGTGGTACAGCTGGGTTAGGTGCTCTTGCAGGACAATTTGGCGGTTTAGCTAGCATGGCCGGTATTAATTTAGGCGGTGGTGGTGGTGACAAAACGGCACTGGCACTTGAAATAATCAAATCACGTTCTTTTATTGAAACTTTCATTGCTAAACATGATTTATTAGTACCGCTGATGGCGGCTGAAAAATGGGATATGGAATCTGATGCTTTACTCTTGAATGATGAACTATATGATCAATCATTAAAACAATGGATTAGAGAAGTGAGTCCTCCTAAAAAAACAATCCCTTCTTCTTGGGAAGCATATACAGAATTTTCAAACATATTAAATGTGTCTCAAGATAAAACCACGTCAATGATAATCATTGACATTGAATATTTTTCTCCGGCTATGGCACAGCAGTGGTTAGCTTGGTTAATCGCCGACATTAACGAATTTATGCGCGCACAAGATCAAAAAGAAGCGCAAGACTCAATTAATTACTTGACGAATCAACTTGAAAAAATTCAAGTTGCCAGTATGGAAACCGTTTTTTATCAGCTTATTGAAGAGCAAACTAAAAATATGATGTTGACACAAGTAAAAGCAGAATACGTGTTAAAAACGGTAGATCCAGCACAAGTACCAGAACAAAAGTCAGGTCCTAAGCGCATTTTAATTGTGGTTTTAGGTACTATTCTTGGTGGTATTTTATCGATACTTATTGTATTAATTCGTTACTTTTCTAAGAGAAGTTAAATTAACAAAGAATAACTCATATGATGATATTGCTAGGCTCATTAATGAGTAGTTAAATGAATTAAAGAAGATTGTTTTATACGATTTTTAACTCTAATTTATTAACGGTTCTTTGTAGTGAAGAATCATCATTAAGAGTTTTTTGATGGATTGACGCATCTCACTTACATAATGTTAATGTACGAGACTAGTAAATAAATTCATTTCTAATAAGCTTAGAGCTGTACTAAAAAATAAACTCTAGTATAATTCTGAAAATTTTAAAGTCCTTGAAGAAGGTTATCGATTTATTTTGGTAACCAATTTAAAGTTTATCAACAAAAAGGTCTCAAGGTTAAGACTTTAGCCCTGTTAAAGTTACAATTTCTGAATAATAAAATAAATGCTGAGCAGAATAAGGTTTCTCTATCGGAATGCTATTTTGGATAGAAGAGACTTTATTGAAATCAGTTATTTGACACTTCCTTTAGCTTTAGCAAGTTTTGAAAATAATACTAATTTAGTCATTTTGAATGATTCAAAGGTAAGTTAATTTAAAATTACTTTAGTAATTAAATAATTATCAACTTCGGTTAAATAATATACGAGTATGTAAAATGAATTTATCTCTAGAGAATGTAAAAATTGCCATAATAGGTCAGGGTTATGTTGGTTTACCATTAGCTGTTGAATTTGGGAAAAAATACAGCACTATCGGATTTGATATAAATGAAAAGCGCATTAAGGAATTGCTAAGCGGGAAAGATAGCACTTTAGAAGTTAGTTCTGATGAATTAGCTGGGGTAGATAAGCTTGAGTTTTCTTGTGAAGCTTCTTATTTAGAAAGTGCCAATATATATATAGTTACCGTGCCGACACCCATAGATGATAATAGTACTCCAGATTTATCACCTTTAGAAAAAGCTTCAGCAATGCTAGGTCGAGTAATAAGTAAAGGTGATATTGTCATTTATGAATCAACTGTTTACCCTGGCGCGACAGAAGAAGTATGTTTACCTATTATTGAAAAAACTTCTGGGTTTACTTTTAATCAAGATTTTTTTGCTGGTTATTCACCAGAACGAATCAACCCTGGAGATAAGGTTAATACTTTAACTAAAATCATGAAAATCACTTCTGGGTCTACTCCAGAAGTAGCTGACTTTGTAAATGAACTATACATGTCAATTATCTCTGCAGGAACGCATAAAGCGAGTTCAATCAAAGTAGCAGAAGCTGCAAAAGTCATTGAAAATACTCAGCGAGATTTAAATATTGCAATTATCAATGAGTTTGCCAAAATATTTAATAAATTAGATATTGATACAGAAGAAGTGTTGAAAGCAGCTGGTACTAAATGGAACTTTTTACATTTTAAACCCGGTTTGGTTGGTGGGCACTGTATTAGTGTAGATCCATACTACTTAACCCATAAAGCATTAGAAGTAGGTTATCGACCAGAAGTAATTCTGGCTGGCCGTCGAATAAATGATGGGATGGGGGCTTATGTTGCAACTCAAATGGTGAAAAAACTATCTAGTCAAAAGATTCACATCGATGAAGCAAAAGTTTTAGTTTTAGGGTTTACCTTTAAAGGTGATTGTCCAGATGTTCGAAATACTAAAATTATCGATATAATAAAAGAATTAAAAGACTTTAATATGGATGTAGATGTTTATGACTCTTGGGCAAATATCGAAGAGGTTAAACACGAATACGACTTAGAATTAACCTCAAAATTACAAAAGAATAAATACGATGGTATTATACTTGCTGTTGATCACGACGAGTTTAAAAATATGGGGGTCGAAAGAATTAGAGGATTAGGTAAGAGTAATCATGTCTTATATGACGTAAAATATGTATTAGAAACCGATGAGTCTGATATAAGATTGTAGAAATATTAAGTTAAAAAGCAAAATTATAATTTACTATTATCTCAACGTTGTTTTTTTACTTATTCCAGAAAGAGAAAAGGAAACGATATCAGCTAATTATACTGATTCAATAACATTGTAATTTATTTAAGGTTAAACTTCATTCAGTTATTGATTAAAAAGATAAAGTAGTTAATACAGT
>NZ_BAAJMC010000032.1:0-29264 GCF_057551365.1 Colwellia sp. KS18-150
CACTGGCTATTTATAGGTTCTTTATATGATTTTGGGGATTTGTTCGAGCGATATATTTTCGAATTTCCAAAAACAATCCCTATGTATTTGGCTATAATGTTTAGTAGTTATTCGAGAATTTATTATAACTCAGTACAAGATGAACAATTAACTGTTGCTAAATTAAATGAAGAGTTGGTTATTGCAAAGCTAGATGCATTAAAGAACCAATTAAATCCTCATTTCTTATTCAATACACTAAATTTAATATCTAGTACAATATATATAAGTGCAGATAGGGCGGACTCTATTGTTGCTCGACTTGGAGACATACTTCGTTATTCATTACTTACATCGCAGGAACCTTGGGTAAAACTTGAGGAGGAGATGGCAGTCATGATGTCTTTTTTAGAAATAGCTAAACTAAGATTTGCAGATAAAATGCTTATAGATATCAATATTTCTCCTGACGTAAAGTGTGCCAAGATACCCGCCATGGTATTACAGCCGTTGTTAGAAAATGCCGTTAAGTATGGAGTTGAACCGTCAAATGAATCGACTAAAGTTGAGTTAATTGCAAAACAGAAACATGGTCAATTATACATTGAGATCTCCAATACATATCATGATAGTGAACCAGAGGTAAGCTCACATGGAATAGGCCTTAGTAATACAAAAAAACGGCTTAATGTCCTTTACGGTAACAAAGGGAAATTAACACTAAATGAACCCAAGCTAGGCATTATTACTGTTGAATTGATATTGCCTTTTGAAAGAATGTGAAAAAATTGTAAAGAAGAAGAATATATGATGAGTAATAGCATATCTAAAGAGAAAGTGATTCATAGTGTCTTAGTAGTTGATGACGAACCAGCCGCTAGGCAAAAGCTTGTCTATTTCCTGACAGAGCATCAAGACTTTAATGTTGTAGCTGAAGCTTCTAACGGGGTTGAGGCACTTGAGCAAATAGAATTACATAAGCCATCTTTAGTCTTTTTGGATATTCAAATGCCAAAACTAGACGGAATATCAGTAGCTGCTAACTTACAGTTTGATTGCAATTCAAGTATTGTGTTTATCACGGGATTTGATCAATATGCAATTAAAGCATTTGAATTGAATGCAGTCGATTATTTGCTTAAGCCTTATGATAAAGGAAGATTAGCAAATACGCTCAATCGATATAGAGAATACAAAAATACAATTTCTGATTATAATTTACCCAAATTTGTTCAAGATTATAGAGAGAAAAACCATTTTCCTGAAAAGCTACTTTTTAAAACAGAACAAGGAATTGAAGTTGTTAAAACATCTGATATACAGTGGTTTGAAACATCAGGGAATTATGTAAAAGTTTGCACTCAAGATACCGCTTTCATTGCTAGGCAGGCACTTAAAACCGTTTATAGCCAGTTAAACCCTGAATTATTTGTCAGAATACATCGTTCTCACGTAATTAATATTGAGGAGGTGTTACGAGCTGAACCATTAAGTAAGGGGGACTATTCAATTTATTTAAAAAGCGGAGTTAAATTAAAACTATCAAGAAACCATAAAGACGAGTTTTTTGAAAAACTTAATATAACTTAAAGTGCAGTAGCTCATATCTGATCTGACACTTTTCAATTTTAGATTTGACCTAATCGTACAGTTGATTAGGTCAGAAAGGATAAGAAACCAAACATTTCACTAATTTGATTTTATGACTTCTCTGTGCCAAAAGCCTACATTCAGTAACATCTGAATAAGAGTTTTGAAGCGTTCCACTAAATTTTACTAACAGCAATGTTCTTCAAATCTAATACTAAATTTTGTAAAAAGTGTCCCCTTCAAATGCTTTCAATTCACTTGTTATGTATTTTTACATTGCCACTTCTTTAAGAAAGTTATTCACTCATATCAATTATAATCCTACCCGTAACTTTATGTGAAGCCAGGCGTTTAAGAGCAACCTGAAGTTCTGAGAGATTTAAATGTATGACTTCATCAACAGGAATTTTGATGTCGTTTTTAATTACAAAACTCAACATCTCATCAATTGTCTCTGAGGGAAGTTTTTCAGAAAACTGATATAGGGGACCTTGTAGCTTAGATATCATTGAACGATATATGACATGCCAAAACATACCAATTACTTTTCTCCAACTCAGTATTTCTGAACCAATATATTGAACCGGACCACAGACAGTTAGAAACTTCCCATTTTTATGTAGTACTTTTAATGATTCCATTTCCAACTCTTTTCCACCAACAGAATCAAAAACCAGATCCATTTGCTTATTCTTAGTTGTTAGATTTTCGCTGAACCGTTCTTTTTGGTAGTCAATGACAAAATCAGCTCCACTTGACTTTACAACATCAATATTTCTCGTACTGCATAAACCTGTGACAACCGCTCCTTTAGCTTTTAGCATTTGGACAACCATACTCCCAATGCCACCAGAAGCACCAATAACTAAACAATGGTCTCCTTTCTTTACTTTTGAATACAGAATCATTCCGTAAGCTACACAGCCGGCAAGAATCATGGGCACAACTTCTTCATGAGATAATTCTTTTGGTTTTAATCTAATATTTTTTTTGTCTAAACATCGATAAGTAGCCCATGAGCCATGTTCTCCTATCTTGCTTGGAATGCCAATAACTTCATCTCCAATATTAAATTCAGTAACCTTCTCTCCTTTATCGATAATAATTCCAGAAAAACTGGAACCCATAACATAAGGCTTTTCCTTTGAAACCTCTTTAGGTCCGAGAAACCTCCCTAAAGCTGTACCTTGAGCTAATGCAATATCATCAATATGGAGTGTAGATGCCATTATTTTTACAAGCACTTCCATTTCGCTGTGCCTAGGAATTGGGACCATCAATTCTTGGACTTCATCAGAGACGTTCCCTAGTTTGGGTTTTCGAGTTAATCCCAATGCTTTCATCATTTCAGATTGTTTATATTCAGTTATCATATTATCAACTGTTTTTTGTGATCTTTACCCGGTAAAGTGGACACCATCCACTTTTCAATTAACTGCTAATTCAAATTCAGTAGGTGTTTTATATCCTAAACTCGAATGTGACCTCTGTCTATTGTAAAAATAATTGAGATACCCTTTTAATTTACAAAGTAATTTATGACTCGTTTCAAACTTATTATCTAGTATTAAGTCCGCCTTTAATGAGTGAAAAAACGATTCAACTTCTGCATTTTCTGTACAACATCCGGGTTAGTTCAGGCTCGTTTTGTAACGGTACAATTTAACTAGAGACTTCGTTAGAGGTATTATTATTTTATATAACGAGGTTAAAATGCCAAAGAAAACATTATCATCAGAATACAAACGTGAATGTGCTGAACTAGTTGTAGTGCATGGCTATAAACATAAAGATGCAGCCGCAGCGATGGATGTTGGATTATCATCAATTCAACGTTGGGTTACTCAATACCGGAAAGAGCAGCGAGGAATTACTCCTAAACCAAGTGCATTAACGCCAGAGCAAATACGCATTCAGGAACTTGAAAAACAAGTAAAACAGTTGAAAAGTGACAATTAACTATTAAAAAAGCGTCGGCCTTTTTCGCTATGGACATGAACAGCGGCAGCAAATAGCTGCAAAACTGAAGACGGCAGGAAGTAATGTTCAACAAGTTTGTCGATGCTTATCTATCGCACCGAGTACGTTTTATTATCGAACTAAGCCTAAAATCATTGATGTTAAGCAAATAAAACTTGAGGCAGCCATGAAGACAGTTTACGTTGATATGGATGCGACTTATGGCAAGCGGAGAATGCTAATTGAGCTACAAGCAGTGGGCTTTGACTTAGGCATTCACAAAGTTAGAACATCGATGAAACGATTGAAACTTATCGCTAAACGGCTTAAACAACACCGTTATCCATCAGGCGGTAAAGCGTCGATTATTGCCCCTAATCATTTAAATAGGCAATTTAACCCTGAGCACATAAATACCTTGTGGTCTGGCGACATCACTTATATTCACACACAGCAAGGTTGTTTGTACTTAGCGGTTATTATGGATTTATGCTCACGAAAAGTGATCAGTTGGGCGTTCTCAGATAAGCCTATCAGCGAATTAACAACTAGAGCATTACGGCTAGCAGCTAATAAACGACAGTCAAATGATAATGTCATATTCCATAGCGATCAGGGTGTATAATATACGAGCGAGACATTTCAACGCTCATTGAAAGAGTATGGCTTAATTTCCAGTATGAGCCGTCGAGGGAACTGTTTAGACAATGCGGTTACTGAACGTTTTTCCGAAGCTTGAAATCAGAACGAGTGAACTATCGTCGTTATCAAACTAGACGAGAAGCTATGGCTGATATTATTAATTATATTGAACCGTTTTATAATCAAAGACGGCGACATTATAAATTAGGAAATATATCACCAGCAGAATATGAAATGAAATTACTAAAAAGTGCCTAAACAAGTCTCTAAATTGAGTTGACCGTTACACATTCTCTCTTTCGAGCTATTTGATTTTATTGAGTTCTACTTTATTGGTTAGTTTAGCCATAAGCTCTTGGTTACTGTTCTAGCGCTGTGGTGTTTTAAAGAACAAGCAATAATTATCTGTATTAGCTCAAGTTATTATTTACTTTTTTATTAATTGAATTGGTGAAGTTAATAGTCCGGCGCTAGCCTGCAACCATCGCAATCCAAGTTCCTATTCACATGGAATATAGCCCTTTATACAACATGCTGATTAATTCTTTTTACACTTTGAGTATTACTAAACAAAAGGTACACATCAATTCGTGCCCAATTTATATAGAAGGCTTTATCTCTTAGATGCGATTTAAATAATTACTTCAAGGAAAAAAGAATGAACAGAAAGCATGGAGACAGCAGTATTCAAAAATGTAATGACATGATTATTGTTAAGGCAGTTGGAAGTTTTAATGTCGAGGGAACACTTGAAATGTACGACAGTATTACTGAAGCTATTTTAAGTTTTCAATCTGGAGGCTTTAAGTTATTAATTGATTTTTTAGACTCTGAAGGCGCAACTCCTGATGCTTTAGCTGAAGTCGAGAAATTTAATGCGTGGTTAAACACAAAAAATCTAGTTGCAAAGGCGGTAGTCGTTAAGTCTGAGGTCTTTTTGGATGTATTGTTGACGTTTGCGCCAAGTCAAAAACATCAAAACATGCGTTCCTTTTTCTCTAGGGAAGAGGCTATCGGTTGGTTGTTGCAAGCAGAGGGAGCAAAGTGAAAATATGTCAATGTATAAAGTTAACCTCTTCAGTCACTAGGGCTTATTAACCTAGATATGATATTAATGATTGCGCTGTTGTGATTGTTTCAATAGGGTTATGTAGTACTATTATTTAGAATAATACATTAAGCGGACCTATATAAATGTTGTTGTTTTTTAAAAGAATCAGGCTGAATTTGTTAAATGAAGGCAAGCTATTTAGATATGTATTTTATGTCATAGGTGAAATATCTTTAATTGCTGTAGGTATTTTGATTGCTGTTCAAGTTGACAACTGGGATAAAAACCAGGATAACAGAAAATTTGAACGTCAATATTACCAAAGTATGAGAGCCGAACTTAAAGAGGATAGACAAAACCTATCTATTCAAATTGAGTACGGTGAAAAGTATAAATCAAGGTTCCTTGATGCAATTGACATTATAAATAGTGGTGATAGGGCATTAGTTGAAAAATTAGGGCGTATCATTACAGAAATAAAAAATTTCTCAGACTTCAGACAAAAAAGTAGTGTCTATCACACTTTAGTCAACAGCGGTGAAATAAAGCATGTACGTAATCTTCATATCATTAGAAAGTTACAAGATTTAGAAAGTGAATACTTGTTTATTGAACGCCTCGAAGATGTTCATCGAGAAGTAGCAATGCATAATGTAAAAAACTGGGTAATTGAGGCAATTCAATGGCAACCTTTTAAAGTTCACAATCCTGAAATTTTATATGATTATAGTGTAAATAACTCTTTAGTTTTAATCGTTGGAATCATCGATGAGAAATCGATGATATATAATAATGCGATAAAAACTATTGATATAACAATAAAAATGTTGGACGAGGCATTAGGCTAGTCACGGTGTTGAGGCTCGTTTAATACAACTCAGACTCTTAAATAATACCTATGAAAAATAGGTGATATATGTCTTGACCTCAAAGGCTTTTACCTAATTAAATTTATTTAAAGGTTAGAATATTCAGCCTTTTGTTTACTTTGATACAACCTACTTATTGAATCAACAATGTGTCTAATTTCGAATGAACGATTTAATATGAACAACTGATGAGTATTAAGGAATAATGCTGTATACAACTAATTTGGAATAAAAATGTTAGAAATTCTACCTGCAAAATTTGAAGACTCAGAATTATTGTTGAAGTTTATAAAGGAATTGGCAATTGCTGAAAATTTTCCATTTGAATTGTCGGTTTCTAAAGTAGATATTGAAAGTAATCTGTTTAAATCAACTCCCGATGCAGAAGCTATCATCTTTTACGCAAATAAAGTGGCTTGTGGTTTTGCTGTTTTTTACTATACCTTTTCTACAGCTACTGGTCGGCGAGGATTGCACCTCGATGATTTGTATGTTCAACCTGAATTCCAAGGGCAAAATATTGGTAAAATGGCGCTTAGCTATTTATCGAAACTTGCAGAGAAACAAAAGTGTGCACGTTTTGAGTGGTGGGCTTTAAAAACTAATGACCCAGCAATTAAGTTCTATCTAAATATTGGAGCAAAAAAGTTAGATGAAATTTCTATTTTTAGAATGGAGGAGAACGAAATTTCCGAGCTCGCGTCAAAATGTAAACAGTGGATCAATTAAGTTATCATTTGTTAGGCTTTGCAAATGATAGCTAAAGTATTACTGCTTATGTTTAAGAGCCTTTCAAATTTCTGATCTGGTCAAGCTATGCCGCACACTTTTTCCTTACATTTTCAAACTCGATCGGCGACACATCATTTAACGTCGTATATAGACGAACCGAGTTATAGTATTTGATGTATTTTCAACATCGTTCGTCATGCTTTCCCTGGTTAAATGATAAATATTTAACAGCCATTCATTTTTCAAACTACCGAAGAACCTTTCAACAACAGTATTATCTAAGCAAGCCTAACAACCACTCATTGATGGCGTGATTCGATTAGCCCGCTTTTTTTGACAGTCGTAAGTTAATTGTCAATTGCATCGCTCTTATTGTCAAATCAACCGTCATACCCTTATTCAAAGCCCAGCCAATAATACGGCGAGAATGTAAATCCATAACCACTGCCAGATACATCCTGCCTTGATGTGTCCTTAAATAAGCCAAGGCTAATGCCTATATTCGTATCTTAGCAGCCCGCTCTGAGGTCATTTTTTCGTTTAGAAAATAGTCGACTTTGTTGTAAAAATGATCCTAAGTTATATCTCGGTTTGGGGGCGAAACCGCCATAGAGAATCTATTCAAAAATTAATTTTCTAATGAGACTTTGGCTATTATGAAAAGTTATTTAAATTGACTTAGATTATAGGGTAGAGTTATATGATGATTGTAAGAGATTGATCGTAGTGAAGCTTACAAAAAGGCTCAGAAACAACTTTTTATTGCAACTGAGCCTTTTAATCTTCAATCTAGTTTTTTAGTGGACGGTATTAGGTTGGTTTTGGTTTACCTTATTCTCATTATCTAACATATTTAAATCACTTAACTTTAAAATCACCAGATCTTTTTCGTTAGCCTGAACACATGCTTTGCCGATGGCTAGCCTTAATTGTTCAGAAACATTTCTGGGTGGTAGGTGGCAAAGGGCTGAAAGTAATTTAGTTGATAACTTACTAGAGAAATAACTTTCAAGCTTCATGTCAGCTAAACACTGTTCATATATGCTCTGGACTATTGCTTGCATTTGTTTTGGCGTAGGTGCTTCAATTTCTATATTCACTACACGAGACTTTAGTGCCGGCTTTAGTGATTCAAAATCATTGGTGGTGGTAAAAATAATAGCGCCAGATAAATCTAACTCAATGTTCAAGAAGTTTTCTTTAAAGCACTTACGCTGCTCTCGTTCAAAAAAGGAATACAGTGGCTGAATAATACTTTCTTGATGATTATCTTTAGCCATACATAACTCATCAATGAGTATAATGGGCGATGCTGACTTTGCCTCAAAGCACATAATTCTGCCTATCGCCCCCAAATCAGCATCGCCATATTGAGGGTTACCACCACATAGCTCAAATCGACCAGTCATGGCGGCAGCATTAATGGTAAAAAACTCTAACGCTAATGTTTTTGCAAGGGAATTAACAAATTGCGTTTTACCAATACCGGGATAGCCTTGCAAATTAATGACGGGTAATGATAATGGCGTTTTTGTTAATAAACTTACTTGGCAGGCAGCATTTACTTGGGCAATCACAGATTGAAAGTTAGGGAATGATGTCGCTAGCGATGATAACGATTTAATCGTTTTACGTTCTGAATAATATAGTGTTTTGTTTGGTCCTAATGCTTTAAGCTCCTTAAGTTTTGGCATGTCCTTCGGTCTTCTGTGTTTCATTTCAATCGCTAGTCTTTCTTTGGAAAAAATAGGGGTTAACTCAGGTTGTTTACCACTATTCTCTTCAAACTTATTTTTACTCTCTTTCTGTCCAGTTAAGCTATCACTGAAGATAACACCCAAAATATCTGAGACGGTTGCTAATACTGATATGGTTACTTCGAAATTTTTGAAAACGCTCATTATCATCTGTTGTACTTCTACCACAAACTCGGGAGTAGGTGGCATTTCTTGTATTGTACTAATAAGTGACTTGAACCCTTTTTGCTGCTCAAAGGACATAAAGCTAATGATATCTTGTAAGTGATTTTCATCATCGATATAACAACAAGCTGTTGCCAATGAGAATGAAGTGATTGAGGTCATCATGTCAAAGCGCTTTAAATTATCTAGTTGCGCGTATAGTTTAAAGTGACAGTAATCATATTGATTTTTAGTTGAATGGCTCATGAGAAATACCTATAGGTGAAATAAGAAAATAGAGAAGGGGAGACACAGTGACATCTCTGTCACTATATCTATGTGGGAGTAAGTCTATGTGTAGCTGGCTACAAGTAAAATGTTGTCAGTGAGCAAAATACCGCCAGATACTCTCAACAACAGTTGCTGACCCGCAGGTAAACAAAAGTCAGGAATTCTTTGGTTCAATGCTTGCGCAAGATTAATCTTTTGATTCTTAAAATTTAACTCATCATCAAACTCCTGTGCTATCTCTTTTAGCGAGCAAAGCGACACTTCATCTTCATCACTTGTTTTAAGTACAAGCTGAATGTTACTGATAAATGGGGTTACTTGTACCGTAAGTAGAATTTGAGAAAACGTTGCATTTAGTTTGCTCTTGATATCAGTGAGTTCAATATCATGTTGACTTGCTTGCACACTAGCCTCTATCTCATCAAGATAATGTGAGTAGCGTTTGTTTAGCTCAGTTTGGTATTGCAGTGTCCAACATCCAGGTAGGGTATCCTCAAACTTCAAAGCCCATTGCTTCTTGCTCAGTGCATCAGGGTTACTCTCACTGTTTACTTTGATTACACTGCTCAAAAAGGCGGTATTCTTTTGATTTGATAAAGGTGAGTTGGTATTTGTCATGAGTTTTTCTCCTATGATTAAGCTATTTGTGCAAGTGAAGTAGGTGTATAGTGCGCTGCAGCACTTGCTTTATCTGCTATCTGAAGCTTTGATGCAATAGTTGTTATTGCTTCATAGCCATAGCGACTTCCAGGACTTGCACAGGTAAGAATATGGCGAAGTAGTAAAGCACTTTGAGGCTCAAATTTATCAAGCCTTGCAAAAGCTTTAGCACATATTTCCAACGTTAATTCATCATGGTCGACTAAGCTCCCTAAATGTGTTCTTTGACCATCTGCGGACAAGGTTTTTGTTTTACCTATGTCATGAATTAGTGCGGCGATAATGGCAATATCGCGCTCAATTCCTTTAAATTGATTCTCCCTTAACAGTGTTTTGGCTACATCAACGCTGTGGGCGAGTAAGCCACCCGTAAAGTTGTGATGGTGACGCAGACTTGCAGGACACTGAAGGTAATTAATACCAACATCGCTACTGACTAAAACATCCGATATAAATCGACTTAAATGACGTGAGGAGAGACTATCAACCAAGGTTTTAAGCGCTAATAGCGTTTCAGGTGCTGGGCAATAACAACTTGGCAGTAAGTTTATGCTTAGCAGCTGATTGCTCACACTACCTGGAAGTGATTGCAAAAAAGCGCAGCGAACATACTGATGGCCATCTACATACTTTAAGGTTGCTTCAATATGAACAATTGAGTTAATTGTTAACTGCTCAACGAACTCATTCATATTAAAGCAGTAGACATTAATACTGGTACTGATGTCTGAAAGCTTGATTATCCAATAGGCTTTACCTGATTTATCAATACGCTCAGTACTTCCAACAAGATTGTATGCACCTTTAAAGCGTTTAAAAGAACTTACCTCAGTCAATAAAGGTTGAATAGATTGTTCTACAGTTGCTGGCATTAATTGGGTATAAGGTGAATTAGTCATGATTTACTCCTGGAAGATTCTTTTTAAGAAGATTTTCAAATGCACTACCGTCATTGCGTGTTAGATTGGGCACAAAGCGTGAATAGACCCTAAATAACATCATTGTGGTTGAATGCCCCATCTGTTTTGCAATCCATTCGGGGGATTCACCTGATGCAAGCCAGAGCGTAGCGCTGGTATGACGTGACTGGTAGGGAGAACGAGGCTCTAAACCCAAGTTTCGAAGTAGAGGGTGCCAAACACGCTTAGCAACATTGTTATTATCAAGTGGCTGACCATTCTTGTTAGCAAAAACATAGTCGTAATCACCTGTTATTAGCATTTGTTTACGTAGGGCATCAAATACCGGTTGTGACATTTGAATTTCACGGTAACTACCATCATTTTTTGTATACTCAGTTCTACCGTTAAGTAGACACTCCCGAATTAAAATAAGCCGGTTCTCAAAATCTACGTATTGCCACTTAAGACCATTGATTTCTCCTGTTCTCATACCAGTAAAGAAACGCAATAAGAAATAGTTAACAAAATCTGCACGTACAGTGGTCAGGATTAAATTAACCTCTTCAAGCGTGAATGGTGCAATGTCTGTTTTAGGTACCTTAAGCGGTTTAATATTGCGATAAGGTGTTGTAAAATCATAACGGTCGGCTGCTTCATTCAAAATCATTCTTAAGATTTTCATATGCTTATTAATGTGGCCTGCAGAAATAGGATTGCCGTTTTTGCGCGTGACTTTGGCGAGCTGTGCGCGAAACTGCATTAAATCTGCTTTGGTGATTTGGCCGACATCTTCTTTTTCAAACCTTGGCAGTATCCGGTTATCTAAAATATGACGTACTTTTTCTTTGTAGCTGATACGCCAACTTGCTTGCATTTCATCAAACCAAGTATTGGCAAAGTCCTCAAAGTTTGGCGTGCCGTTTGTCACTTGAATCATCGTTTTATGCGACTTTTCGAGTTTTGACAGCATTTTGCTATCAGGAAACTGTTTAGCATAATCAAATTGGTTCACCAGAATGAGTGCCTCAATTTGAGTTAGTAAACCTTTTAATTTTTTCCGGTTAGTTTGGTTATCATTTAATGCTGTTTGTTCTCTACAGCGCAGGTTTTTATACTTAAAATCAAAGTACAACTTGCCTGTTTCTTTTCTTACTCTAATATGCCCCATGAGCGATTCCTCCATTTGCCATTGGAATTTCAAACGTATTGGTCGATTTTTTGCCAATATCCTTTTGAATTGCTTCCCAGATATATAAGATTTTTCGACCACCAAAAGGGCGTATGTAGTGGACTCCTTCAAGCAATACCGAATCTTTTAAGCGATCACGAATAGTGCGACTGTCGTACTTAATGAGTTTTGATAACTCTGATGTGGTTAAAAATGTTTGAGTCATGCTAATAATCCTCTATAATGAAAAATCAATAGTAGAAGGTTTAAATGACCTCCTGTAGAATAATATAACCTGCTAAATAATCTTTTGCAAGTCTTTTTATTCTCCTGTAGGTAATAAAAGGTTTTAGAAGATGATAAAATGTCACTTATCCCGCATCATGGGGGAGAAAAAATTAAAAATTTCTGATGTAGCTAAAGAGGTAGATATTAACCGAGGTACAATTACTCGCTTATACCAAGAGACAGCTATAAGGGTTGAGTTTGAAGTATTAGAAAAGCTATGTGTTTACCTTGATTGTGATATAGGTGAATTGTTGGAAGTTAAAAAATAATTGTAATAGCCGGTCCAATATCAAGTTTACCTCATAACAACATTTATGAGGTAACTTCATTAATATATCAGCGAATACTTAAGCCATCAGAATATGCTCAAGTTTCTATATTAACTCATAACCTTTATTTTTATCACGAGATGTTAAAGCTGCTCCCACAAAAAGCTTTAATAACAAATACAGTTTATATCGCTTTACTAAAAGCCAATAAAGCCGAATCAATTTATTAGAGAAACATAATATTCAAAATGATTACCAATCTTAAAGGCAATTTATTGTCTAATATGATGCGAGATATATTTGAGTATTATTTTTCATTTGTCTATAAGTCAGACAAGCAATCATAAAGCTTACCGAGTTAGAAAGTGAGCGTACTGAGTTTAAAACTTTAAACCGATAAGTGAGTCGATAATGTCACTCCAATGCTATTAATATTTTAGATTTTGGTGAAGTTGACCTCATTCGTTTTATTGAAAGTTCAAATTAGTTTTTGAGAAAACAGGGTTTATTGAGCATTACAATGTGATGATGGTTGAAATAGAAGTAATTGAACTGTAGGCAGAGTAACTTTAATCGGTTAGTAATAGTACTTAATCTTCATCTTAGTTTTGGTTATGTGACAGAATCAAGGAAAAGGTCATTAGCAAAAGACATCAAAAATGCTGATTTTCAAAACTGTCACTAATTTGTCACATTCTTGTCACAGATAAAAAAAATCTGTTGAAAATGAGGTTTTTTTAAGTCGAAAAATCGCAAAAAAAAGAGGAGGAATTATTGTGGTTTTAAGTTTGTAATTTATTCGAAATTACGACCTTTACACTTTAAGGGTAAAAATTAGGGAAAAAGTTAAATTTTAATTTGTAATAAAAACAAAGAATTGGTGGACGATACTGGGCTTGAACCAGTGACCCCCGCCTTGTAAGGGCGGTGCTCTCCCAACTGAGCTAATCGTCCATTGTAGTTTTACTTCTAAATGGAAAGAAGATGGTGGACGATACTGGGCTTGAACCAGTGACCCCCGCCTTGTAAGGGCGGTGCTCTCCCAACTGAGCTAATCGTCCATATATATCAGAAATGATATCAATACAGAGTGTTCTAGGATGTTGATGATGGTGGACGATACTGGGCTTGAACCAGTGACCCCCGCCTTGTAAGTGCACCACCCTTGTTAGTTGTTAAATGTCATAAATGGTTTTTATTAGCTAATTATATGAATATATTTAATATATTACAAATTTTATGATGTTCATATAAAGCCATTTGAGAACAATTTTTACCTTCACTTTAATTTATTTTGTCTCATAAGTTTTATTCAAAAGAACTCCGTTTAGGCTGCTTTTGACCCTTGCCCATTTGTAGCTTATTATTTATCTACTGTTTAGATTTGGCTTGAGAGGAGCATATGAGTAATAACAAAAAGGTTACCATTAAAAATATATCGCTCCTTAAGTCGCATTTATCTTGTCACAGGAGAGCAGTTGAGTCTTATAAATTAAGTGAAAAATCTTATTACCAATATCGTAAACAGTTAAGTAAATTACCCACAGAAACGATTCAACAATTTCAAGATTTAGAGCCGATACATGCTGTGCAAAAGCAATTTGTTGATATGGAAAGTAATAAGAAAGTAATTCAATATAAGTTCTTTTCTGGCTGGTTCTGGCTGTTAATTTGTCGTGAAAAAAACATAAAAGAAGTGCGGGTTATATTACATAACGAGGATGATTTAGCATATATTGAGCAAGCATCATGGTCTTATTTATTGGCATGTGAATTCAAAAGCATGCATCGAAATACTGGGTTAGCACAACTGTCTAAAGCCATGCAGCATGTACCTAAAGATTTAAGAAAAACCTTATTGGGTGAACATTACTCATGGTCTTCATCTAAAATAATTCAAAAATTATCAAATGAATCGAACAAGGTTTTAAGTGCTCAAATTAAAAATATTCCTTCTAAGGTTACAATAAAAAGATCAATATTCGATGAATTAACTGCGGAGAATTAAGGTGTCTTTACAAGATTTTTACTCGTTGAAAGCTAAAGATATGCCAAGAAGCCTTCAGTTAACAGAGAAAGAAATAGATGTCTTAAATGAGTATGTGGCAGCAATAATTCGAATATACCAGCTGAAAACAGATAATGAAACTAATGAAATATTAACACTGAAGCTAGATGATATTACCGGTGTTTCTGTCTTTGAATTACGAAAAGAGTTAATAAAAATATCAGATAAAATCACAAAATCAAAAGAGGTTGGATTACATCCAGTACAAGCATTTTTAACTAAATTTCCTCCAGGACCTTATAGATATTTTGATAATTGGTGCTTGTTACAGGCTAGAGTATTGATTATATGCCATCATTTTTATACTCAAAAAAATTACAAAGATATCATCATAAGGGTTATGACTAGCTGTCGGCAGTTTATCAATTTTCACAATAAAATGCTGGTTGCAACCATGCCCAGCTTTGATATTGAGCTGGAAAATTTAATCGAAGAACTAGTCAAGTTAAAAGAAAGTTTTGAACAAGGTGAATCAAATATAACGAGAATCGGAAATCTTATACGCTTGTTTTCAGATTATAAACTCAATAAAAAAGAGTATAAGAAACGAAATAAAGGAGGAGGGACGAGAGAGCATGAAGATCCTGAAATTACAATTAAACCATCAAAATTTGCTCCAGAAGAGGGAGAGGAGGATGTAATTGAAATAGGTCAAGCCTCTTTTGATAGTACTAAATATGATTATAATTTTCTTGAAAGAGAGGCTGAGCAAACCCTTGTAGCAAGACTTTTTTCTGTAGATTTAGCTGCACCAAGCGATGTTAAAAAATCATTAACTAAGCAAAATATTTTAGCTAATGCATCAATTAATCATATATTGAGAAGGGAAAAATATCTCACTAGTGATGTAAATCAACTTACATCCTATGAAGTATTTGTGTTAGTAAAGTACTGTTTTGAGGAGAATGTATCATCAGTAGAAGCTAATTATATCTTCTTGTCTTTAATCACTGGGCGTTCATTAGAACAAATTTTTAGCCCTGACTTCCATCTTGAAAAAATTGAAACCCCGCCTTTTAATAATAGATTGGCAGTAGTTTTTGAACCCGTTTTACCCGAGCATAAACAACCGAAGAAAAGATTAAAATTAATTACCCCTTCAACAGGGAGTGTACAGCTATCTTTGCCAAAAGCGCTGAGTGATTACCTGCAACAAAGAAATTATAAAAACACTGACTTACAGAGCTTGAAACAAAATATATCAAGCAAAATAACGCAACTGAATAAGAAGCATGGCTGCAGGATAACACAGGCACGTATTGCTAATTTTTTAGCTACTTTTTTGCAACAACATGGAGCAGATAGTGTAGAAACCGCGATGATTTTAGGCTGGGAGCCTAAACAAGTTGCAGGCTCATATTATTATCAAGTATCTAGTGAACGTTTACTTTTACTGCATCAAAAATACTTAATTTACTTGTATCAGGCCGCAGGTAAAGAATACGGAGATATTATTGAAGTGACAGAGAAGCAAGATGAAATCTGCAACGATAAATTGGACTCTAAAGTGCAGGAAGTAGATTATGTAGGCAGTAAATTACAGGTGAAATCTCAATATGTTTGTATGCTTTTTTCTAAGCTAAAAGAGGAGTTAGATAGTACAAAATACGATCTAAATGAGTTTCATAACTTATATACAATACACACACTGTTACTATTAAATTTAGCGTTAGGTCATAGACCCGTTAAAAATCCTTACGAGAGCGCTGATATATTTGATATTCGTGCTGGCACTGTATATCTCTGTGATAAAGAATCTAGAAGTACATTATCGACAAGAGTCCTATTTTTACCTGATGTTGCTCGTGAGCAAATAAAGAAATATTTATCGCATTTAGACTCTATTTCTCTAAAGTTTTCTAATATATCTCCTGAACTTAAGGGGAAAATTATTGGTGCAAAAATGGGTAGACACTCTTTATTCTTTTTCATTGATGAAGATAAAATCAACCCCGTAATACCTACAAATTTACAATACAAACTTAACTCAATCTTTCCACTAGCGTTGAATTGGCATCGTCATTTCATGCGAACTGCGTTGAGAAAACGCGGTGTTTCAGGACAAATTGTTGATCTATGGATGGGGCACAATGGTATCGGTAGCACTGATATGTCAAAGTTCTCAGCATTATCTATGTCTGATTTACGATCTGTCGCAAGCACTATAAATACACTTTTAACTGATGATCTGAATATTAAAGCCGTTGAAGGACTTAGAGGCCATTATGGGCAATAATCTTCAAGGATTTGGCTCTAATGAGCGGAAATCCAAGCGTGCTCTAGCCAGAAAAAAACGTTATAACATAATAAATGATGAAGTCGATACATTAATTTGTGAATATCTTACCGAGCTGAAAAATGCGCCAATTAATGAGTCAATATATGAATTACAAATCCAAGCGTTAATTAAAAAGCTTAAGGAAAAATATAATCAACTTGATGATTATCGAATAGCTAGAAACTGTTTATCTACTTATATAAATGAAGGAAATAGGCTAGGGAAGTACTATTTACCCGTACCACCTTACGTTATTCAAGCCAAAAGAGGAGCAATATTAAGAAATCGAAGCTGGTTTAATAACGTTAGAATGCTTAATGAGTGGAAATATCATTGGTGTAAAAACTTAACTTACGCCATGGGACAATGTGACTCATCTTCATCTGAATATTTGCTGACATCATCGTTAATATCGGCAGCACTTTTTGGTGGTTTATGTATCCCTGAAGCACTTGTAGCTTTAGCTAATCAACTAGCTCAAGAAGATAAACCATTCGTTAATTTTAACGATTTAGTTTGGTCTGATTTGATATTTCAATCTGCTTCACAAGATGCAAATTATAGATTAGATGATAACAAATCGTCATTAACTTTGAGACGTTGGTACCCTGACTCAGTATCATTTGCTTGGATAAATCACTTTTTACAAATAAAAAAAACACATGGCTTTCAAACCATAAAGTTAGATCAAAAAGAATGTTGGGCTCTAATCCAACAATATATGAAAAAAATGGCTAATGTCGAGGTGCCTAGTAATTTTAAGGTGTTTTGTCAGGCCGCTGGGGGCGTTTTAGAAAATCATTCAGGTGTTGATTTACCTAATACCATAGTGGAGTACGCAAGCGGAAAGGTAGCATGTGCATCCCTGACACCTCATTATCAACAAGCAATATTAAATCCTACGATAAATAAAGTAGGCAGGGTGGACTTTAAAAAATTTGAGCTTGGCACTAATAAAGTAAGAAATAAAAGCCAAGGGAGCAATAAAGTGGATTGTAAGTTTGAAGAAAAGCTTGAACTTATCAGGGCGTCGCTAAGAAAAAAACTTGATAACGGGACTAAAAACACTCCTGATATAGCGCTAAAGTCTTTAAAAAATATTGATTTATCAAACTTTCCTGAGGCTATGATATTTATGGTTCGATGGTTGATTTATTTATTTGAAGAAAGAAAGGTTAGGGTTTCAACTGCTAATACGTACTTCTCCAAAATAGGTACGTTATGGTTAACGTATATGCATGAGATTAGATTTGCTTATTTAGATGAAGAGAGTTTTGAAGAGCTATATAAAATTATGATTGATTCAACGCATACAGAGCAGAGTCGGCAAGATAAAATCACGCTTTTAAATGACTTACATGCTTATGGCGTTAAAGAATTTGATTTTCCAATACTAACGAATAATCAAGCCTTGTCTAAAGGAAAAAGGCAAAACTTTGTTAGGGCGGGTTTTATCTCAGAAGCTGCTTTTCTTAAATTATGTGAAGCACTAAAACAAGTAATAGGCTTAGACCATCTAGAAGCTCAAGGTGTTGTATGTATTGTTATTTTGGCATATCGACTTGGTTTACGAAGAGGAGAGCTATTAAAGCTACAAATAAAGAATATAGAAGATTCTGCGCAACAATGGTTATATGTTCGAGAAAACATGTTTGATAATAACAAAACAAGTAGCTCACTAAGAAAAATTCCTATTAGGGTACTTTTAACGCAAGATGAAAATAACCTGTTCAGCCAATACTTTAAAGAAAGGAAAAAACTCGTAACAAAAAGCCCACAAAGCTTGTTATTTTCAATGAGTACAACGCCTACTTTACCATATGATGGTAGCCATATAGGAGGATTAATTTCAAGTATCTTAAAAGCGTTAACAGGGTTACCACTTACCTTTCATCACCTTAGACACTCTGCATTATCAAGGTTACACCTTATTATTGAAAGGCAAGGTAAGGTGTTGAAAGAAATTTGCAAATATAAGCCTGAGCAAATTAGCGCAATACAACAGATGCTTTTACCCGGTAACAATAATTCAGCACCTAGAGATAATTATTGGGTGTTAGCCGGAATTGCAGGGCATTCAACACCAGAAACCACGTTTTCAAATTATCTTCATTTTGCTGATAGGATACTATTTGAGCGACTTAATCGTGCTGAGGTAAATTTTTCAATAAGTGATATTAAGTCTGTTAGCGGTATATCAAGTAACTTTTTAACAAGGTTATGTAAAAAGGAACAATTATCACCAGAAAACATACCTATAAATAAATTATTTCCTAAACTTATTGATGAAATATCACCATTTTGCCAAAAATTAAAAATATCTAAGAAAAATAATATATTAAATTATGACGATAGTGAGTTTTTAGCACGTAAGATTGATTATAAAGATTGTCTTAGTGTATTAAAACAAGCGGAAAAAGGTGTAAGTATTAGCGAATTGGTGCATGAGTATCAAATAAGAGAAGTTGTTATTCAAAGGTGGATAGAAAAAGCAAAAGAACTTGCTAAGATAACAACCTCAAAGGGAAAGTCTCGGTTATTTAAAGAATATAATACTGTAGAAAAACGGCTATTGCAGTTATGTCCTCAAAAGCCCCAAACTAAAATAGAGTTAACCGATGCAGGAATGGCTATAAAGAAGTTAAAAAGTAATTATCATGAAAATAAACAACATATTTTATGGTGTGTTGATTACTTTATAAATAATACAACTCGCTCATCATCGGCTATTCAATTTAAGCAACGGAAGCAATTTGAATACTTTATGGCGTTTATAGTGAATATCTTTCCTAAAAAGCGATGGTCACTTTACCTCGAGGTAATTGAGCATGACAAGTATGATAAGAAAACCCAAATTAAAGACTGGCGTGATATCAGTCAAGGAATTCCAATCATAATTAAACAAAAAAGCTTAAAGAAACAAGGTGTATTTCCTGAAGGGCGAATGAGTTTATACCTTGATTACCCTAAAAAAAGCTATATTGAGTCAATGAAAGATAAAAATAACGTTGCTGAAAAATATAGTGCAGCAACTTTACGTTATGTTTTTCATATTTTAGCGATTATGTTATAATGCTTTTCTGGATAAGACTCTTATAGAAGGAAGTTTTGTATATAATTTGAGCACGCTCCCTTTGGAACATAATTCCAAGACCTACATTGAAAGTACCACCATGGTAAAACTGAGTTTTCCTCATACAGCGCATCTATTAGTTGTAATGATAATGTTGTGTCAATGTGTTATTCGGAGACATCCTTCCTATACTTAGCTGTTATGAATAAGAAAATACAGCAAAAATTAAAGTGAATTTAACTTTATCAATATACACAAAATTTAGCGCTAGTTTGCCTTTAATAATTTACCGAAAAAAATCAGAATTTAAACGGTTTTCCAAACTTATTCTTGATGATAGAGTTCAAATGGATACCAATAAAGTAGAAGCTATAAGTACACATCAATTGATGATTGCAATCTTTAAGGCTGTGTAAGCGTAGAGTCGCCGTCAATGCTCTTAATTTTGTTGAAGAAACTATCGAAGAAATGCCATTTCCTATTCAGAAATTTCAAACTGTTCGTGGTGCTGAAGTTTCGCAAAAAAGTACAGAAAAATTTATGCTGTATAGAATAAACTTTAGTCCAAATAAACCGGCATCTCCTCACTGAAATGATAAAGTTGAGGGATCACAATAAACAGATAAACTGAGTTCTTACCACAGTTAATATAAAATCTAGCAAACTTCATGAGCTTCTTGCTGAATGCAGCAGTATTACAATTGGAAACACCTTTAAAACAGTCATAATGGTAAAAAAACAATGGAGAAATCCTTTGAAGTAAGTGAAAAAATATCTTTTACTGACGAGGTACAAGGTTTTTATCCAGCTAATAATGACGAATTCAGCTATCAAACTGCAGGCATGATTTAGAGATCGCAAAATTGAAACGATCTCTATGAATCAAACATTTAGAATTCTTTATAAATTATGTTTATAGAAATTAATTAAACCGGCTGTTGAGCTATCAAGTGACTCATTTATCTCAGTTGATTCAAGCTCTGTCTCAATTTTATTAGCTAAACTTTTTCCTAACTCAACACCCCATTGATCAAATGAACATATTTGTAAAATAATACCTTGAACAAAAATTTTGTGTTCGTACAAAGCAATTAAACTGCCAATAGTTCTAGGTGAAATTTGTTTCATTAATATGCTGTTTGTAGGACGGTTTCCCTTATGAACTTTATGTGGAGCTACTTTGTCAATGTAATCAGATTGTCTTCCTTTAGCTTTCAAATCAGCTCGAACTTGATCCTCGTTTACTCCTTGCATTAAGGCTTGTGTTTGAGCGAAATAGTTAGCAATTAAGGTCTGATGGTGTCCTTTTACAGGAGTAAGACTCTGAACGGACCCAATAAAATCAGCAGGGACTATATTGTTGCTTTGATGTAAGTATTGGTAAAAAGCATGTTGACCATTTATACCTACTTCACCCCAAATAGTTGGTACAGTTGGATAGTCAATTTCACTACCATCCCATGTTACAGACTTACCATTACTCTCCATTTCAGCTTGTTGCATATAAGCTGAAAGCATGTGTAAAGATTGATCATAAGGTAGAATTGCTTGTGATTGTGAACCTAAAAATGTGCAGTTCCATACACTAAGTAAAGCTAAGATAACTGGCGCATTTTGATTTAGTGGAGCATCACAAAAGTGGTTGTCGATCTCATGAGCTCCCTCTAATAACTCAATAAACTTCTCAAAACCTAAATCTAAAGCAATAGGTAAACCAATGGCCGACCATAAGGAGAATCGACCACCTACCCAATCCCACATATCAAAAATATTATCTTCATCAATACCAAAAGAGGTAGCATTTTCTTTATTTGCACTGACGGCAACAAAATGTTTTGCTACAGCTTTATCGTCAAAAGAAGAAGACGTTAGCCACTTTACCGCAGTGCGAGCGTTTGTCATAGTTTCGGTAGTAGTAAATGTTTTACTGGATATTATGAATAAAACGTTTTCAGGGTTTAATGGCCTAAGTACATCGGCAATTTGAGTGCCGTCAACATTTGAAACATAGTGCACTTTTAAACTGCTATCACTATATGTTTTCAAGGCTTCGGTTACCATTTGAGGGCCAAGGTTTGAGCCGCCGACACCAATACTTACAATATCTGTAATACGTTTACCTGAATATCCTAACCATTTTCCTTGACGAACTTGTTCAGTGAAGGTTTTCATTTTTACAAGAGCACTTTCAACTTGGGCGGTAATATTTTGACCTTCAACTATTAGAGGAGACGAAGTTCGATTCCTTAACGCAGTATGCAGTACAGCTCTATTTTCTGTTTTATTAATGAATTCTCCACTAAACATCTTCTCACGCCATGCTTCTAGGTCACATTCTTTAGCTAAGTCTATTAAATTATTAAAAATCTCTTTAGTTATGAGGTTTTTAGAAAAATCTAACAAGAAAGCAGGTAATTGAATAGAGAATGTGTCAAAACGCTCCGAGTCCTCAGAAAACAAATCATTCATATGGGTATTTTTTATACTGTTAACAGACTCTAGAAGTATTTGCCAGCTAGCTAGTTGTGTACGAGATTTCATGAACTATCCTCAACATGTTTTGAAATTAATTTTAAATAACTATTCTATTTTAAGTTGTAAAAATAAATAAAATCATTTAGATTAGTTTTGTATTGTACCGGTTCACCTTTGTTATTTAAAGATGTACTGGTATTTTATTTAGATGTAGGTGAACCGGTTCAGTTATTGTAAGGTAAAATCCACAAATAATTTATAACAAAAAATGGGGATACACGAGGTGTACTATGAATAATAAACTTAATTTAAGAGCTGTTGGTACGATACTACTAGCCACAACATTATCAGGGGGGCTTGCCGGTTGTGTTGAAGAGAAATCATTAAATATAGAAACCGTAGAGTATACTCCAGAACATAGACCTTTAGGGATTATTGCTGGAGACGGTAATGAATTTCAAGTAGGAGCACAGGCTTCTTTGCAAGGTCGTTTAATCGGTACAACAACAGGGCAAACTATCCTTTGGTCTCAAAAAAGTGGTACTGCTATTGAAGGGGTTGAAGATTGGACTCAACCGAATATTTCATTTACCGCACCAATGGTTGATGGAGTTGAAGCCCTAGTATTTGAAATTACAGGATACGAAAGTGATGGTAGTATTGCTGTGGATGAAGATGGCGCAGCCTTGATTGCTGAAACGACCATAACAATCTATGATCCTGACGCTAGACTTATTTACGAAATTGAAGATCCTACTTATGCTGTATTAAAGGGAGTTGAGGCGGTAACTCAAGGTCACGATAAGTATATTTCAGGAGCCAGAGGCGATAGCCATACTGCTGATATGACAGCAGGGGCAACGGTTGAATATACCATACATTCTGACGAAGAAAAATTTGTTTCACTTTATGCCAGCATAGCTTCTCCTTACAGCGCTAAAGGTGCAAAAGTATCGGTAAATGGCGTTGGTTATGAATTTACGGCAACTGAAGCAGGGTTTACTGAATATAGAATTGGAGTTATTCAATTAAACGCAGGTGATAACATTATTGAAGTTGGTGGTGGTTGGAATTACTACCGTGTCGATTATATTATGACCTTACCAGCGGCAGAGCCAGATGGCCCCGAGGCTGTGATAACATCACTTGTTAACGACAATGCTACTCAAGAAGCAAAAGACTTAATGTCGTTACTTCAAGAAAATTACGGCATGTCAACCTTTACAGGACAAACTGAATTTCCAAGCAAAGTAGGGGATGTATTTCCATTAACAGAATACAATAAAATTGTTGCTGCAACAGGTGATGATGCCCCAGCAATTGTTGCTTTTGATTTCATGGATTACTCAGTTACGTCGACGACCGATTCAACAGGGCTAACAGAGTCAATTATTGCTGAGCAAGATGCAAAAAATATTATTGTATCTATATTACATCACTGGCGCGCACCAAGTGGTAACCCAAGCTCACCCGGTAGTTTTTATTCGGATAGTAATAGGCCAGGTGAAGGAAGTACTTTTGACCTTGCAGCTGCGTTAGCTGATACAAATAGTGCGGAATATGGTGAATTATTAAATGATATTGATATTGTTTCCACTGAATTGCAAAAGCTAGAAGATGCGGGAGTACCAGTACTATGGCGACCATTACATGAAGCAGAAGGTACATGGTTCTGGTGGGGGGCAGCTGGTCCTGAAGCATTAAAAACATTATGGATCTTAATGTATGAGCGCATGACTACAATTCATGGTTTAGATAATTTAATTTGGGTATTTACCCATACTAAATCATTAAGTGAAGATTGGTACCCAGGTGATAACTATGTTGATATTGTTGGTTACGATGGCTATGCCGATCCGAAAAATGATGCCAGCGCTACCTTTACTAGCCAATATGCAACCTTAAAAAATCGCCATGATGGTGAAAAATTAGTGGCATTAACGGAAACAGGTACTATTCCAAATGTAGCTACTATGCATGAACAAGAAGCTTGGTGGTCATTCTTTATTACTTGGAATTCTGAAACTTGGAATAGTAGTTCTCTAATTGGTCCTGATGGCGTTACTGATTCGGCAACGATTGACGCTAATTATTCTTTTGACGGTGTGCTGAATCTTGAGGATATTCCAGGTGGTACAAATACCCCTATAGGTGACTCTGACCCCGTAGATGAACCTGGCCCAGTAGTTATTGATCCAAATTGTGCTACAGCAGCAGATACGCCAAGAGTTGAACCAGGTGCTTATCAAGGTTTCTGTGTTGCCGGTGACGTTGCCGGGTTTGAATTACAAAATAATTGGGGAGCTGTGGACGGTATTCAACTATCGCAAGACTGGGCTGCTGATGGTGAATATTCATTAGCGGGTACCCTTCAGCCAACAGGTCACGATATTGCGTTACAGACATATCCTACTATTTCACTAGGCGATGTAACGACTTTAAGGATAACTGCATATGTTAAAAATGCGGGTGATGCAGTTACTGGAACCGTGTTTATTAAGGATAGTGACTGGGCATGGAATGATGGCGGCGCTGTTAACATGACTGATGGTGTAGCTGTTGAGCTGACGATTGATATATCTGCATTTGCCGGTTTGGATATTAAAGGGTTGGGTGTTGTGTTTAAAGGAGCTGATGCCGAAGAGCTTAACGCACAGTTCCATATTGATAAAATTTTATTTGAATAATAAATAATAAATAATTACTTATTAATTAATAAGTAACAAATAAAAGTGATGGAATTATGGGGGGATATCCTCGATATCAACTCCATAGCCATCACATTGTTTAATCTGATGTAAAGAGGAATGAATATGTCTTCCAATAGTAAAGAATTTAAAAAGAGTTTACTGTCTGCCAGTATCGTAGCCGGTATATTAATAAGTGCAGCACCAGTATTTGCTGCAGAAGAAGCTACAGCAAAAGTACAAAATGACGAAGAAGATATGGAGGTAATTCAGGTTACCGGTATTCGTGGTTCGTTAATTGAAGCCATGAACACAAAACGTTTTGCTGGAAGTGTTGTAGATTCTATTTCAGCGACAGATATCGGTAAGCTACCAGATGCAACAGTTGCGGATTCATTGCAGCGTATTTCTGGTATTCAAATTACCCGCTCCGCAGGTGAAGGGGCAACAGTAAATATACGTGGCCAAAGTAATATTGCTACAACATTAAATGGTGAGCAAATGCTGAGCGCGGGTAGTATTACCAATGTGCAAGCTAACTTTACTGATGTACCATCTACTATGTTGTCTGGCGCAGATGTTTATAAGTCATCAATGGCTAAAAATGTCGTAAGTGGCTTAGGTGGAACTATCGATTTAAGGTCTAATCGCCCTTTTATGCTTAAAGATGGTTGGACTGCGATAGGTAATGTTGACGTTACACAAGGTTCTTTAGGTGACGAAACTGATAGTTCGGCTTCTGCATTTATTGGCTTTAACAACGAAAGTGACTTTGGTTTTACGCTCAATATTTCGAAATCAGATAGCCACTTAGCCGATTATACCAATGGTTCACAAGGTGGTAATCCAGGTAAGTGGGGCGGATGGTCATTTATTGCGACCGAAGCGAGTAATTTTGTTGAAGATAATATTGATGTAAACGGTGATGGTGACTTTAATGACTCTTATTATAGCTTCCAAGGCCACCAAGCAGGTAGCAAATTCATCGATCGTGACCGAACTGGGGTAAATGCTGCTATTCAGTATCAAATTACTGACGAGTGGAGAGTCACGGGCGATGTTTTTTATACTAAATTAGATGAATATGAATACTCTAACGCGTTAACGGCAAGTCAAGCGTGGACTGGGGTTACCGGTTGGTATACGCCTGGAAATGTAACTGAATATCCGCAAATTACCCGTGATGGCGATGAGTTTATTATCGGTGAAGGTAATTTGTATACCGTACAAACCGCTGATTACCAAGCAAGAGCCATAAGAGCGCAATCAAGTACAACTGTTAATGAAAAAGAAGCGTTAAATACTAACGTAGAGTTATCTTATGATAATGGGGATGCACTAACGTTAAATTTCCGTTGGGCTCACGGTGAAGCTAATGGCGATAGAACAAACAGCACTGCAGACTCCTTTATAACAGATGGCTCTCAAATTGGTGATACTTACCATGGCCCAGGTGGTGCATTTATCAGTAATGCCAATCCATGGGGGTATGCTGGGGTTCCTGCTCACTTGCCTGACGGTACCGAAGCTGGCGATTTCACTCAAATACCTGTGAGTATTAATTATGCCAACGGTACACAGAATTGGGCATTTGACGATGTTATTCTTGAAGATGGTTCTACAGAGAAATTTGGTAGTAATTTAAATCGCTATAGCAATAAATCAAGTAACCTAAATGGTACCTATAGTAATGCTGAACTAGATATACTCCGCATTGATGGCTCTTATGAATTCGATTTTGACTCAAAATGGTTAGAGATGTTTTCTTCTGTTGATTTTGGCTTACGTCATGGTAAGCGTGTAGTTACAAAACAAGGTTGGTATGGCGGTATAGCGCGTACCAATGAATATGGCGATGCCTTTTTAGCACGTTGGGCAGATTCAGCAACAGATGCACCCGTAACAGGTGAATCGTATGTTGAACCTATTTCATTTACTGAGTTGAATGAAAAAGGCATGGTTAAAGGTGTTACTGACTTTCATGGTACTAGTGGTTTAGGTACCATATATTTTATTGACAATAATGCGGTGAAAGATCCTATTGCTTGGCATGAAGAAATTTATGGTACTAATGTTTTAGTACCAGATGCGGCTAACATGTATGAAGTAGAGGAAACCACTAAAACGGCTTATTTTCAATTTAATTTAGATGGTGAAATAGCTGGTTTATCTTATACGGCGAATATTGGTGCGCGATACATTGAAACAGAATTTGATATATTACAAAGTGAAGCATTAGTAGGAACCGTTGCTGAATTTAATGGCCAAGAATATTTAATTGGACCAGGTATTCGACAACCGGTTGGCGTACAAAAAACTACTATTAACGAGTATACAGATTTTTTACCTGCAATTAATGTCGCCCTTAATTTAACCGAAGAGCAAATCTTAAGATTTTCGTATACTGAGACTATTTCGACTCAAGATACTAATAATTTAGCTGGTGGTTTAAGTGTTAATCGAGTGAAAACATGTGAGCTTAAAACTCCGTCCGGCGAGACTATTTTTTGTGCTACGGGTGGCTCACAAGGAGGGAATCCTAACTTAAAACCTTATCGTAATGATAATGCTGAAATGTCTTATGAATGGTATTTCAGTGATACCGGCTTGTTTAGTGTTGGTGCATTTATCGTGAAAGGTAATACACAATCAATTTCAGGAGATGTACTACGTGATGACATTACTGATAGTGATGGTGTTGTTCGTGGTTATGATATCTCAACAAAAACACAAACTGGTTTTGTACCGATTAATTCAAGAGAGAATTTTGATGCATCTGGTAAATGGAGTGATCCTGGTTTTGAAGTTGGATATCAGCAAGGTTTTGATTTCCTACCGGGATTTTGGAGTGGGTTTGGTGTAACGACTAATTATACATATACACCCGAAGGTGATGGTGACAGTCGTGATTACTATGGCGATACTTTACCAAGTATAGGTAGCTCTAAACATCAAACTAACGTACAGCTATGGTGGGAAAAGGATGAGTGGTCAGTACGTGTTGCTCAGAATTATCGCAGTAAAATGCTTCAAAGCATAAAAACAGACGGAGGTTATAGTTTTGCATATTATACTGAGCCAACAAACTTTATTGATGCTTCTGTTCTTTATGACGTAAATGATAATGTAACCTTAAGTTTACGTGGTTCTAATCTTACTGAGGAAGTGCAAACAAACTATCATCAATGGGATTCACATGTTGATGGCCGTGTTTATGCTGAGCGTCGTTTAACTTTAGGTGTACGAGTTAATATGTAAGCCAACGTTTATATAGGTAAAAAAGCCCATTAACAATGGGCTTTTTTACCTAAAGCTCTTATTGAATCCCCTACAATGCGGAGAAAAACTTGTTAAAATCATTTTCAACGAGTTTGTTTTTACCGGATTTAACTACACATGTTAGTCAAAGTTTAAATACAGTAAAAATCGAAAAAACCTTATTTGATATTGCCTTATCACAATGGTCATTCCATCGCGCTATTTTTGGCAATAGCCGTGATAATTACCCTTGGTATCTAAAAGCACTACATTCAGAGCCAGATCTAGTACTTAAAGGAGAGATGGATCCTCGACAAATTACAGAACAAGCAAGAAAGCTAGGTGTTAATCAAGTTGATTTAGCCAATACCTTATGGTTTGGTCATGCTAACGATACACCTTGGTTAAATGAGTTTAAAGCTAGAGCCAAAAATGATGGTATTAGTTTTAAATTATTAATGTGTGGTGAGATGGGGAGTATAGGTAGTAGTAAAAAAGAACGGCGTCAACAAGCTATAGAAAACCACTTGCCTTGGTTTAACGCTGCAGCAGAGCTAGGTTGTAGTCAAATTCGTGTTAACGCTTATGGTGATGGTACTTATTTAGCGCAATTGCAGCAAAATTCGGAAAGCTTGCAAGTATTAGGTGAACTAGGCCATCAATATCAATTGGAAGTTTTGGTGGAAAACCATGGCCATGCTTCTAATAATGGGGCTTGGTTGGCAATGCTAATGGAAATGACTAACCATAAAAATGTCGGTGTTTTTGCGGATTTAGACAACTTTTTTCTGGGAGGCTGGAATACTTCACCGCCACGACTTTACGATCGAACACAAGGTATAATTGATCTTGCACCGTATACTCGGGGTGTTAGTGCTAAAGCACATCACTTTACTGCGCAAGGCCAAGAATCAACCATAGCTTATGCACAATTATTAAAAATATTAGTAGATAAAGGCTTTAAAGGAACTGTAAGTGCTGAGTTTGAGGGAAATCATATGACTGAGTTTTCGGGCAGTAAGGCAACGATTAAACTATTAAAGTCAATGCAGTACCAACTGTAGCGTTCAGTTAAATTAAATGTACCATGCTAAAAACTATTAAGGCCTCACTTTTGTAAGGTT
>NZ_BAAJMC010000033.1:0-25738 GCF_057551365.1 Colwellia sp. KS18-150
TATTATTATTAAGTTTATAAAAGTAATTTATATTTCACTTTTCTTAACATTCAGTTATTCTGCACTTTCACAACCATCAACACCTAAAGTTTTGCTGATAAACCCTGACAAACCCGGTAGACCTTTCTGGGATTTAACAACCCAAATGGCCCAATACGCAGCACATAATTTAGGTATTGAACTAATAGTTAACTATGGTGGTGGGAATCGCTTTAGCAATTATGAAATTATTCAAGCATTAACCAAATTACCCACTAAAGTTGATTATATTATTTTTCTTCCTCATGGTGGGAAATCTATTCAATCGTTCGATATATTAGAGCAAGCCAAGATCCCATTTATTTCGTTAGAAAGAAATATGGAGAATATGGAAAGAAAGCAAGCTAGAGAACCAGGAGAGAGTTATAAGTATTGGCTGGGAGAAGTCTTTTATGACGATATACAAGCAGGAGTGTTATTGAATGAATCATTATTGACTGTACATAGAAGTAATTCGAATGCTATTCCTTCAATTATAGCTATCAGTGGTGATCATAGTAATATAGCCACAAGACGAGAGCTTGGTTTGAAAAAGTCAATTTTTGGTAAAACAATACTTAATCAAACAGTAAAAACCATGTGGCAATCAGATCTAGCCAAAGATAAAACCATAGGATTACTGCAAAGGTATCCTAACACCAATGTCATCTGGGCAGCATCGGATGAACTATCCTTAGCAATTTCTAAGCTTGTTAATACTGATAATAGTAAACACATTTCAATTGGCGGTATTGGCTGGCTTCCTGAAGCAATTAAAGCGGTAGAAAAAGGTAACCTTGACGTTACAGTCGGTGGGCATTTTATGCAAGCAGCTTGGGCACTAGTTAAAATTTTTGATCATAGCAAGGGGGTTAATATCTCTGATACTCAGCAAGCCTTATTGTTTGACTCAATCACCAAAGTAAATGTAAATAAGTTTCTATGGTTAACAGACGACCATAACTTAAAGACTATTGATTTTAAAAAGTACTCACTATTTTATAACTCCCAGCAATCTGAGTATCATTTTAATTTACCCAAATTCCCTTCGTTACGGAATAAATTATATTAAATTTAAAGAATATTTATTTGATAATAATTAACACTTGATTTTCCAGGAGCTAAGCAAGTTATATCTATTTTATTTTCTAATTCGCTTTGCGAATTCACTGTTTCATCCGTGCTCATCCATGGCTCTATACAAATGTAAGGTTTATTTGACTTAGCCCACAATCCCAAATGTTTGTTTGTTCCCATGTTAAGTGATAACAAAGGGCGCTCATCTAGCGTTAATGTAACTTTAGAAGAAGCAACATCCCTATATATAAGCGCATCATTTTCAAATAAATTTGGGGTTAAAATCAGGGTTTTATCCACCAAATTTACGGGAAAAGTACCTTCAGATAGCAGTCCATTTTCAATGAGTTGACAATAATTATTTTCTTGCTCAGAAAAAATTAATTTACACTTGCCATCACCAAATTCATCTTTAGGTAATGAAAAACCGGGGTGTGAACCAATAGTAAAATAAAGAGCTGAAGTTCCTTGGTTAAACACTGTATAAGTGACCTTTAAACTACGATCATCAAGTGTAAAATTTACCTCTAATAAAAACTCAAATGGATATATTTGCAAGGTGCGATCATTCGCGCACAACGACAAGGTCAATGATGATGTCGTTTTTTCTTTCAATAAAAAACATTGAGTACGAGCAAAACCATGCTTCTGCATACTATATTTACAATGTTCAAACGTATATTCACCAGATTTTAGCCTACCCACAAAAGGAAATAATATAGGGGCAGATCCAGCCCATATAGCCGGGTCAGCTTGCCAGATATATTCATGCTCATCTATTTTGCTTTTTAAACTAATAATTTCGGCGCCGAATTCACTAACAGAGCAACTTAAATAGTCATTAGAAATACTGTATTTTTCATATTTAATCATTGGTGTCAAACTCATTTATAACTTTTAATACTTCAAAGCATGCACCTAAGGTATGGTAATCACACTTAGCCCCTGCACTACTTTTTTCTATGGATAATTTATTATTCTCTCTACTTAATACTCTAAACCATGCTCCATATGTATGATCAACAAAATAGTCATCACAATACTGCCAAATAGCATTATATTGAGCTAAGTATTGGGGATCTTTTGTTTGTCGATACAACAAAGCTGCAGATACGAAACTTTCAGCCTGAACCCAAAAGTATTTTTCATCATCACACCACTCCCCTTTTGGATCAAAACCATAAATTAATCCCCCAAATTCATTATCCCATGCAATAGAATACGCGTTGTCATGCAAACATATAGCCCTTTCAACTAACCAAGCTTCTGGTGAATGACTGTTAATCATGAGTAGTAATTTGGCCCATTCTGTTTGATGTCCTGGTTGAAAGCCCCAAGGTCGGTATAGGTTCTTTGGATCTTGTTTGTTATATTCCCAATCAGGCTGAAAATTAACTGTGAAATGTTCCCAAACTAAATTATCAGTTAAAGCCGCTTGTTTAACTGCTATGTTGTATGCAATTAATTTAGCTCTTGTTAAATATAATGAATCTTCCGTTGCTTCATAGGCCGCAATCATAGCTTCACACAGGTGCATATTTGAGTTTTGACCTCGATAATGGCTCAATACACCACCTTGACTTATTTCATCCGCATATAAACCATATTCGCCTTGCCAGAACCTTTTTTCAAGTAATTCAAAGGTTGAGCGAAGTTTATCACCTGTAGAAATAATTCCGGCTTTTTTAGCTGCAGCGTAGGCTAATAAAACAAAAGCATAGCCATAAGCTTGCTGAGTCATATCATCAGGCTTGTTATCAACGACAGTCCAAGCATATTTTTCACTGCTAGGTAGCCAATGTACATTTTCTAAAAAATCTAAACCGTGTTTAGCAATGGATAAATACTTATCGTTATTAAAAGTCACTGCTGATAAAGCATAATTTATAACAATGCGGGTACTACTAACGAGCTGTTTGTGGTTTCCTGAAAAAACAGTACCGTTATCATAAAAGTTTTGAAAATAGCCACCTTGTGGGTCCACAACACGTGGCGTGTAAAAGTCGAGTATACTTTCACTATGTTGACGTAGAAATTCGTTACTAAAATAGCTCATTCTATTTCCTGTTTTATCTGATGTAATAATTTAACTCTAAGATGAATATTTAAAGGGAAGTCACACTTGCAAGTTCTGGTGTAGCCCCACGTTGAGAGCAGACATAAGATGAGACTCTTGTTGCGTAATCAGCTATTTCTTTAAGGGGTTTGTGTTTTAATAAACCTATAATATAAGCTGCTGTAAAGGCGTCACCCGCACCAACTGTATCAACTACTTTTACAGGAATTATTGGTACCTCAACATATTCATCTTGACGTAATAACAAAGCTCCTTTTAGGCCCTGAGTTAGCGCAACACAACGCAACTGGTATTGATGTTGAATTTGTTTTAATACACTTAAAGAGTCCCCTTTTATCGATAATATATCAGCAATAATAGGCAACTCTTCCTCGTTTATTTTTAATACATTAGCGAATTCAAGTGATAGTCTGATAGTTTCAGGTGTGTAAAAAGGAGCTCGAAGGTTAATATCAAGTACTTTTAATGTTTTATCATTAACAGCTCCCAAAAAGCGATGAATTGCTTGACGAGAGGTGTTATTACGTTGTGCAAGTGTGCCAAAGCATACAGCATCGACTTTTTCTGCATATTGCAACCAAGAATCAGAACACATTAAATTATCCCAGGCTGTATTTTCCGCAAACTGATACGTTGCTTGCTTGGAAGAATCTAAACTTACAGTGACTGTTCCTGTTTCAAACATAGTTGTTTGCATTGCGGAAATATCAATATTTCTACTTTTTAATGTTTCTATTACCTTAATTCCAAGCTCATCATTTCCTACAGCACTCAATAAGCTAACTTTCGCTTCATTATTTATTAAACCAGATATTGCACAAGTTACATTTGCTGGTGCGCCACCAAAACGTGGACCATCTGGAAATATATCCCATAAAACCTCCCCTAATCCAACAATATTAAAAGTGTTCTGCACTTTATGCCTCCTTCAATTCTGGTTTTTTATTCAACGCTTCATCGATTTCCTCAGGTATGGAGACTCCTAATTTATACTGTAATTCCTCTAACGAAATACCTTTAGTTTCAGGCACCATAATAAAAACCCAAACTAACTGAATAACCATCATTAGACAAAAGAAACCAAATATATAACTAGGTTCGAAACTTGTGACAACCGTAGGGAAAAACAACGTCATTAATGCAGCAAAAACCCAATGAGTACCACAACCTAATGATAAACCATTGGTTCGATGCTCCGTTGGAAATATTTCAGCAATGAACACCCAGATAACTGCACCTTGACCAACCGCATGAGCGGCAATAAAAAAGAAAATACAAAAAGGAACAATAGAAAAAATATCATTAAAAAAAGCCCATGAGCAAAGCCCTAATGCAGCAATATATCCTAAAGAGCCAATATAAAGTAACGTTTTACGACCAACACGATCTACCAGCCATATACCTAACATGGTTGCCAAAAGATTAGTCACACCTATTCCAGCAGATTGTAATAAAGCAGCTTCTTGCCCTAAGCCAGTCATTTCAAAAATACGAGGAGCGAAATACAAAATAGCATTGATACCAGATAATTGATTAAAAAATGCAATTAAAAATGCTAGTACAATTGGATAAGTTAACCTTTTACTCCAAAATGGTGTTTTTTCTGCAAAAGTTGATGTTGCTCGACTTATATTACTTACCATTTTATTAATTGAACTTTCCGTTTCATTGCTATTAATTAATGCTAAAACTTCTTTGCCTTCTTTAATCATTTTACGTTTAACAATTAGCCAGCGTGGACTTTCTGGAAGTGAAAAACATAAAACAAAATATATGAACGCTGGTACAGCTTCAGCAGCTAGCATCCATCGCCAAGCATTTTCTCCGATCCCTCCTAAAAACGCATTTGATATAAATGCAATTAGGATCCCGAACACAATATTAAATTGAAACAAGCCAGTCAGACGTCCACGCTGATCAGCAGGTGATATTTCAGCAATATATAAGGGAGCTGCAATAGTCGAGATACCAACACCAACGCCTCCAATAAAGCGAGCAACCATAAAAGAGTATGGATCGTTTGCCAATGCTGACCATATGGCAGAAATAAAGTACAAAAGCCCTATCGATATCAAGGTTTTAACTCGACCAAAGCGATCTGATGGCCACCCACCAAATAAAGCGCCAATCACTGTTCCCCAAAGAGCAGCACTCATTGCCATTCCATGCATTCCAGAAGACAATCCCCATAGTGACTGAATGGTTTTTTCGACCCCAGAAATAACAACTGTATCAAAACCAAAGAGAAATCCGGCTAACGCAGAGGTTAGCGACCAAAGAAATAATTTATTACTATTTTTTGTATTCATTATTTTCCAACAAATATATGTTAAAGGTTAACGACCAGTAAACTGATGTATAACTTTATAAAGTAAAACGTAAAACCAATTTCAAATATTAATATCGAGTTATATTGAAAGGTACTGTTATAAATTCAAAATCCTAATTGCTTTAATGTTGTTGTCGCGATAAATCCCTCATTACGGAAGGTAACTCTCCAAACATTGAGTTAAACTTGCGACTAAAGTAACTGTGATCGGAAAAGCCTGTCTGATACGCTATTTCTGATATAGGTAAGTTTGTCTCAACAATTAAACTTCTTGCTTTATCTAATCTAACTTGAGTTATGAATTGCTTCGGTGTTTTTAATAGGTACTTTTTGAAGCGTCTTTCCAAGGCACTAACCGATAAATGAGATATAAACGCTAAGTTTTCTATAGAAATATTTAAGTGATAATTTTTCCGAATATAATCAACAGGAATAGTTAGAAGATCTATTCCAGAAAAACTATTCACTGTTCTCTGAAGGTTTCGAGTGATCCCATAAGAGCCAATTATTTCTCCTAATTTATTAAATAACGGCTTTTTAGTGGTGACATGCCAAGCAAGATCTCCTTTGTTACTAACATTCATTTCAAATCTATCTGTAATGCTTTCACCTAAAATAACTTTTTGATCATCAACCAAAAATTGTTTCGCAATATTCGCCTTAGAAAAGTCCTTGTCTGATTTTCCAATGGCTTGAGATAAAGATTTAAAACCTAAATGCTCTAACAAAACTTTATTACCATATACAATGCAACTATTTTTATCTTTTATCCAAAAAATTACATCCGGTAATAAATCAAATATATCTATAAGTTGTAATACATCAACTTGTTGTAAAATTGTTTTTATATTTGTCATTAACTTCTCAACGATAAAACTTAATAAAAGCTCTCATATAAATGTACTTAATAGAAATCAAATCATATTCCAAAAACAAAGAAATTAAAACAGGTTCAAAAACAAAGCCACGTTTAACAACAAAAGACAAAAACGAAACAAAAAACACAACCATTTGTTATAAAACTAAAAAATAACAAAACTTATACAAACGCCCCCAACTAAAACAAAGAAACAACGCCGAAAAAGTTGCATAAGAAACCGATTTAACAATACCGGTTCATCAATCTATAAAGTTAGACTAACCTGATGCATCGTGAACATAAAAGTAATTTTATTGATAATTAGATTCAATAAATTCAGGAGAATACATGTCACCAATACCAGAGAACTTACCACCATATAATTCTAAACGGCTTTTTTTAAAAAAATTAGGAATCTTATTTGGAACTACAGCAGCAAGCTCATTATTAGCAAATAATGGACTCTCTGTAGCCATGGCATATTCTCCAAGTGAAAATTCGTTATTGAAAGAAAGAAAAGTTTTTACTTTGAAGCAATTAACAATACTCTCAAATGTATGTGCCATTGTGATCCCTAAAACAGAAACCTTAGGCGCAAAGGAAGTAGATACACATGGTTTTATTGATAACCAATTGTTTCATTGTTATTCAACAAACTTTCAAGAGAAGATAACCGCCTTACTTGTAGATATTGATAAAACCTGTGATTCACAATTTTCACTTGCTTTTAACCATGCATCACCTGAACAACAATTCAATTTATTAACGGACTTAGATCAAGGAACTAAACAGTTCACTCAACATCAACGCGTTGATTTTAAAGAATTGAAGCAATTAATATGTTTCGGCTATTTCACCTCAGAAGTTGGAGCTTCTCAAGAGTTACGTTATGTTCCTGTTCCCGGCGGCTATAAAGGCTCTGTTCCTTATAAAGAAGGCCAATCAAGTTGGGGGTCGCAAGGCTTATATTATTAGCTAACGTACTGTTCTGAATTAATTGCACATTTGATTAGAGAGAGAAGATGACAGAATCAATTTATATAAATAAAAGCACTGAAATATACGATGCCATTGTTATTGGCTCAGGCATTTCTGGTGGCTGGGCAGCAAAAGAGTTTTGTGAACGTGGCTATAAAACACTTATGATAGAGCGCGGCCGTGTTGTTGAACACCAAAAAGATTATATCGGCGAAAACAAAGCTCCTTGGCAACAAGCCCATCGCACAAAAGTAGACAACCTTTTAATAGAACAAAAGTATAAAATACAGCAGCAGTGCTATGCATTTAAAGATGCGACTAAGCAATTTTTTGGAAATGATCATGATCTACCGTATACCACGAAACAAGGTACCAACTTTAGCTGGATCAGAGCAAATCAACTCGGGGGTAAATCATTATTATGGCATAGACAATCCTACCGGTTAGGTGAGTTTGATTTTTCAGCTAATAAACAAGACGGTTATGGCAACGATTGGCCCATTCGAACTAAAGATATTGCCCCTTGGTATAGTCATGTTGAAAAACATGCTGGTATCAGTGGCTCGATAGAAAACCTGCCAAATTTACCCGATAGTGTATTTCTACCACCTTTTGAAATGACCTCAGCAGAAAAGTTAATTAAACAAAGGTTAGCAAAAGTCTACCCTGACAGGCCTTACATTATGGGCAGAACAGCTCATTTAACCGAACCTACTCAACTACATATTTCACAAGGTCGAGTGAAATGCCAAGCGAGAAATGAGTGTCAGGCGGGTTGCTCTTTTGGCGCCTATTTTTCAACACAAAGCTCAACACTTCCTGCTGCGGCGGCTACCAATAACTTACATATAGCGCCAAACAGTGTAGTCCATAGTTTGATTTATGATGAAAAAAACAATCGCGTAAAAGGTGTTCGTGTAATTGATAATGATGATTTATCAGAGCGAGAGTACTTTGCCAAAGTTGTTTTTGTTTGTGCATCCACCATCGGCAGTACCCAGATACTAATGAACTCAACCTCTAAAAAGTTCCCGAATGGCATAGGTAATAGCTCTGGTGTGTTAGGCCATTATTTAATGGATCATAATTACAATGCCGGCGCTAATGGTGATATCGAAGGTTTTGAAGACGAATATGATTTTGGTAGGCGCCCTACTAGCACATACATTCCAAACTTTTATTATAATTCAACACAAAAACGTAACTTTTTAAGAGGCTACGGTTTAGCTGGCTGGACATACCGTGAAAATTGGCAAAATATGCAGCAGCTAGATGGCTTAGGTGTTGAATTTAAAAATAAAGTGAGCCGGCCAGGAAAGTGGAAGTTTGGTTTGTCGGCACAAGGAGAAATGTTACCGCGTTTTGAAAACCAAATGCGCTTACACCCTACCCAGAAAGACAAGTGGGGCATGCCACAAATAGAATTTGACTGTAGGTTCTCCGAAAATGAAACCAACATGATGATAGATGCCGCCGAGCAAGCTGAGAAAATGATGCAAGCGGCTGGTGCCACTAATATTAATAGCTATATTAGTCACAAACCGCCCGGACTTGCCATCCATGAATTAGGTACTGCACGTATGGGGCGGGACCCTAAAGAATCTTTTTTAAATGGCTTCAATCAAAGTCATGATGTCCCCAATTTATTTGTAACTGACGGCTCAAGCTTTTGCTCAAGTGCTGCACAAAACCCAAGTCTGACCTTTATGGCTTTAACTGCCAGAGCGGTCGACTATTGTACAAATGAAATGAAATCTAAACGACTATAAGGAATTTTTATGAAAATAATTAAATCACTGTCACTACTGCTCATCAGTTGCAGTTTATTAAGCTGTAGCTTGTCTACTAAAAATGAAATTGAAGCAACTACAGGAGTGAATAAAAATATGCCGCTAATCAGTGTGCAATTATGGTCGGTAAAAGACGAGGTAAAATCTGACTTTACAGGGACATTGACTAAACTATCAAACATGGGATTTGCCGGTGTTGAATTTGCGGGTGACTTTGGCTCTTTTGAAAATAACCCTGTTGGGCTTAAACAGTTTCTCGCTTCAATAAATTTAAAAGCCAGTGGTGCTCATGTTTCCTTTGAAAAACTAAACAATGAAAACTTTGAAAAAACAGCAACATTTTATCAAGCTTTAGGTGCTGAAACACTTATTATTCCATGGGATGAGCGTGCATTTGATCCGAAAGGCGTTGAGGAAGTTGTATATTTATTAAATAAACTAGCCAAAAAGCTGGCTCCATATGGTTTAAAAACTGGCTACCATAACCATAAAGAAGAGTTCCAAGACTTCAAACAGTCAACCTATTGGGATTATATTGCTAGTCACACTGACAACTCAGTAGTTATGCAGCAGGACGTAGGTTGGACAACGTATGCAGGTAAAGACCCTGTTAAATATGTAGAAAAATACCCAAACAGAACTTACACCACTCACTACAAGGTAAAATTACCTGATGATGTTACGGGTAAATTGCCTTTAATTGGCCAAGATACTATTGACTGGTTATCGCTACTTCAAGAAAATATCAGCGTTGGCGGTACGAAGTGGATAGTAGTTGAACAAGAAGAGTACCCTAATAATTTATCTCCCCTAGAGTCTGTCGCTTTGTCTTTAAAAGGCCTAAATAGTTATATTACAAAGCTGTAATCCCTAACTTTGCGTTTAGACTCAACCACAGAGTTAACTATTAACTCTGTGGTTTTTTCACACATAAATATTACCCTTAATATGAAGGATACTCATATGAAAGTCCTCAAGTTCCCCGTTATTCTTATTGTTATACTAGTTTGCTTATCAGGTTGTAATTTTATTAGCCAGAAAAAAGCTATTTCGAATACTAGCCAACAACAAATAGAAAACAAATCGAATAAACCTAACATTGTATTAATTCAAGTGGATGACTTAGGGTACGATGATATAGCTTCTCATGGGAATGCGCTTATTGAAACACCGAGCATCGATCAACTTGCCGAGCAATCGGTACGTTTTGAGCAGTTTTATGTATCATCATTATGTGCGCCATCTAGAGCCGCATTATTGACTGGCCGAAATTTTTTAAAAACAGGGGTTTCCGGTGTTCATGGCGGCCGAGACTATATTAATTTATCCGAAACATTGATCTCCAATGAATTACAACAAAACGGTTATGCTACCGGTATGTGGGGCAAATGGCATAGCGGTAAAACCAACGGTTATTTACCCTGGGATCGAGGATTTGACGAAGCTTATTACGCCAGTTTATATAACTACTTTGACAACCAAGGGTTAATGAATGGCGTTGAATTACAAACCAAAGGCTCGGCAACCAAGGTAATTACCGATTTTGCAATCGACTTTATTAGCCGTAACCAAGATAAACCCTTTTTCGCCTACATTCCTTACATGGCTCCGCACAATCCTTGGCGCGCTCCCGAGGAAGCAATTAATAAATATAAAGCGAAAGGTCTGTCACATGCAATGTCCTCACTCTATGGCATGATAGATAATCTGGATCAAAATATTGGCCGAGTATTAAAATCACTTGATGACTTACAACTGCGAGAAAATACTATAGTCGTTTTTGTTAGTGATAATGGCCCTTGGGTAAAAAGCTACCGCTTTGGTTTGTCAGACTCAGAATGGGCGCAAAGAAACCCAAACAATAAACGCGGCAGAAAAGGCGATAATTGGGAGAACGGTATACATTCACCTCTGTTTATTAGTTGGCCAGCTAAATATCAAGCTGCTAGCAATACACAACTGAGCCAAATAGAAGATTTATTTCCAACTATTTTAGAATGGGCAGGAATAAAACAAGACGAAAATTTAGACTTAGATGGTTTATCGTTGGTCTCTGTACTTAACGGAGAAAAAGTAGCAGACAGACATATAATAAGCGCTTACGCATCCCCTTCTGTAACCCATTACCCTTACAATAAACTTGATCCCAGTGGCTTTTATTACCCTCTATCGGGCGATTACCGAAAAAAAATCACCTTTGAAAACCAGCGTCTTGCCGTCCGTTTTGGTGATTACAAATTAGTGCGCAATGAAGCACATAAAAATACCACTGAGCTTTATAATATTGCTAATGATCCCTTAGAAACAAGTAATATCATAGAAGAAAAACCAGAAACTGCATCGCAGTTAAATGATTATCTTAAGCACTGGTTTACCCAAGTACTAGCTGAGCCTAACGCACTGCAAATGCCAACATTTCAAATTGGTTATAACAATCAAGCTTTCAATCAAATATATGCGTTATCCCCCTCAGCAACGAGCGATAATTTAATGAATAAAGATCATTTCCTCGCTAATTGGAATCAAATTGATTCTTGGGCAAGTTATCAAGTTAAAGTACATCAGCCTGGCAGCTATCTGGTTCGGTTAATGACAAAAATGTTAGCACCGTCAGCACGTACTTTTTCGCTTAATTGCCGTAATAATGCCCTAGAGAGTCGATTAAACAATCACACCACTGAAGAAGTTGGCACGCTCATTCGTAATGAAAGTGCTTACTGGCAAGACTTTGATAAAGCTGAAACCTTCAAAGCCGATATTAAGAATTTTGTGCTTGGCAACATTGAACTCACAAAAGATTGTAACGAACTCAAACTCACCATGACCGCAGTAGATAAGAGTTCTACATTGGATGAACTCGATCAAGTAATAGCGATCCAATTAATTAAAAGCGAATAGGAAATAACTATGAGAACAACAACCCAACCTTTCAGCTATTGTCTGGTGCTTATCTGTATAATACTTTCAGGTTGTACTACGCCTGAAGAATCAGCAAAAAACACACCCAAAATTCCAGTGGCAAAAGTAAAACCAATGCCAAATATTATTGTTATTTACACTGACGATATGAATTTCACTGACGCTGGTACTTTTGGTGGCAAAGTATTAACACCTACTATTGATGAATTAGCACAGCAAGGAGCACAACTTAATCGTTACTATGCGACTAGCCCTGTATGTTCACCTAGCCGATATAATGTGCTCACCGGACGTTACGCCTCATATAGTCATGATTTACGTCAACAATACTCAACAAACGAGCCTGCTTTTTTACGATGGAATACCCATATTGACGAGCAAGATACTACCATTGCTGAAATGTTAAAAGGTAGTGGCTACGTTACCGGATTAGTTGGGAAGTACCACAACTTCGACAATGAGCCTTTGCAATTAACAAATCCCGAAAATGCCAATGCTCGTGATGACAATGTTGCTCACCGAGTGACAGCTAATTATCTGAAGTTTACAAAAATTATTAAGCAAACTTCAGGGTTTGACCATATCGACCGTTTATATACTAATAATTTACATGCCCTAGCCTTACCCAAAGAATTACAACACCATAATCAAGAATGGATCACTGAAGGTGCGCTAAATTTTATTGAGCAAAATCATGACAAACCATTTTACCTTTATATGGCCACTACCACGCCGCATGTACCAGCGCCAACGCTTTCAATGAAAGCTGATGCGCGCATTACCCCTCAGGGTTATTTAAGCAAAGCACCGCAAGTTCAACCCTCTCGAGCAACTGTATTTGCTCGCGTAAAGGAAGCCGGTTTACCCGAAGAAGCCGCGGTTATGTTATGGATTGATGACGCCATTAAGTCGGTTATCACTAAGTTAGCCAGTCATAATATTCTAGACAATACCTTGATTATTTTTGCTAGCGACCATAGTGGTGCGCATGGTGGACGTGGAAAAATGACCAATTATGAAGGTGGGGTTAATACGCCGGCACTCGTTTGGTGGCCTGATAGAATAAAGCCTCAACAAGTCAATAGCTTAGTAAGTGCTGTGGACATAGTACCCACTATTTTAGATGCCGCTGGTGTTAGCGATAAGAACAAGTCACTTGATGGTACAAGCATGTTACCGTTATTAACAGGCGAAGTAGATAAATTAAGAGATGAAGCTTATTTAGAAATCACTTATACCCGCGGTTTAGTGACCGATAAATGGAAGTATATTGCCGTGAGATTCCCATCAGATATTCAAGAAGATGCCATTACCAACCCGGGTAAATATAATCAAGAAGGGTTAACCGTAACCAATGACGCTTTGGCTGGTTTAATGCGTTCTCGTTATAACGCCCACGAATTGCATCCGCACTATTTTGATTTTGATCAGCTATATAATCTAGAGCAAGATCCAAACGAGCAACATAACTTAGCGAAAGACCCGAAATATGCGTCAATACTTGCCGACTTACAACAAAGGTTAAGCCAATATGTGACACCCATGCCCCATGACTTTGGCGAGTTTAAATAATTAACCCACGAGCTCGGTTTAATTTTTATCGCCGAGCTCAAAGTAAAATAAGTATTGTCTAAGTTAGTATTCTCAGTTAATCAGCTAATTTAGGCCCTTGACGAAACTTAACATGCTTTGCCCATTTAGGCATTCTGGCTTTAGCATTCGATAAGGTGATATTTTTTAATACCTTGAACTGCTCAGAGCGCATAAATTCAGTATCTGACAAGTCATAAGGATAAGAAAATTTATTTAAATACTTTTGCAGTCGACCTTTCATTTCCGCTAATTTATCAGCGTAATTAATATCATATGCTAAGTTACGTTGCTCATTAGGATCGGCGTTAAGATCATAAAGCTGATCAGGTGAAAAATAATCGGGATAGTACTGCATGGTGATATTGGGTTGACCTTGCAATACGATATCTAAATGGTTAGGTGCCTCAGACAGCTCGCCACTACGCATTTTTTCAATCACTGTTTGTGGATAACGAAAAGTAACATACTTGAAGTTCTTAGTACGTACTGCTCTCGTCCAGCCCATTTCTAAATAAGCGTCATCTCGTAACGGATTAGCCTTTAGTATTGCCGGTAACACACTGCTACCATCTTGCTCTAATGTAATATCAATACCTGCAATGTCTAGGGTTGTTGAAAACAAGTCAGTCACTTGTACAATATTGTCATTGACACTGCCCGCTTCAATTACATTTGGCCATTTCATTAACATAGGTATGCGTACACCAGCATCGTAAGTTGTCGCTTTACCCGGCTCACTATTATGATCACTGACAAAAATAAACACAGTATCATCTTCATGGTCTATTTCTTTTAGCTTTTGTTGAATAGCCGCCACTTGGTCGTTAACAAAAAGAGCACTGACATTTTGGTGACTCACTTTTAAATTTTGCTGCTGCAATCGTTGTTTAATTGTTTTTCGTTTAGGGTGATAAGGCGTTGGCGCAGCAATACGCCCTTCTGGAGTATAAGTGGGATCCTCTTTTAATGACAAGGTTGCACTAGGCCCATGAGGGTTAGTTGATGCCACTAATAAAAAGAAAGGCTTTTCGTCAGATACTGTATCTAAAAACTCAATAGCGCCTTGAGTTACCCATTCTGGATTATGAATTTGTAATTTATCAACCGGTATCTCTTCATTATTTTCAGCAATGATATTGGCGACAAAATCGGCTTTGATCATCGCTTGCACCGAATGCTCTAATATCGACTGATGCTTTTGTAATTTTTTATTGGTGGAGAGAAGATTTAAGTCTTCCTTACCGGTAAAAACAGGTAGCGGTGCTGTATGCTCATGACCTAAATGCCATTTCCCTACGAAGCCGGTACGATAACCGCTTTCCGACATTACTTGATGCATGGTAATATCTTCAGCTGTTAAGAAAGTATTCCATGCTATTTTATAGGGTTGACCTTTTTTATTTTCTTCTAAGAAAGTTTTACTTTTATTTTTACCCGCATATAAGCCCGTCATAATTGAATATCGACTAGGAGTACACACTGCCGAAGGGGCTATGGCTTGTGTAAAGGTAACACTTTCTTTCGCTAATTTATCAATATCAGGCGTATTCACTTCTGCGCCATAATGGCTAATATGATGAAAGCCTTCATCGTCATTAACAAAAATAACGATATTAGGTTTTTTGGTATCTTCATTTGGTTCTGCCCAACATATACTACTCATAACTAGTAGTAATAAGGCGACTAAATAGTTTTTTTTCATTTGTATATCTCCCTCCATAGTAAATTTTTATAAAACAAAGTTGCTTCATGGTAAACTAACTTTTTGTAGCTTTTAAAGTGTTTAAGCTACGGGTAAAAACATTGAACATAATAGATTTTAAAGGTACCATACCACAAAAACATGAACCGGTTCACTGTTTGATTGAAATCATAGAAATACTGATTAAATAATGGCAATTTACGAGCATGAAAAAAACCAAACTATTTACCCTACCTACTAACATTATTTATCTTAACGCAAGCTTACAAGCTCTGTTATTTTCGCTGGTTTTACCCACATTAAGTTATTATGTTGATGAAAGATTCAATGTGAGTGCTTTTTTAATTGGTACCTTTTTTATACTAACCGCTGTAACTGGCATCATCTTTTCACAGCTATTAGGTAAGTTGTCAGATAAGGCGCAGGATAGGCGACCATTAATCATTTTAGGTATGCTTTCAGGTGCCACCGCTTGTTTCATGTTCGCTAAAGCGCCAAGTTATGAAATAGCGTTAGTAGCAGGTACTACATTTTTCAGTTTAGCCTTTGCCAGTATTGCTCAAACCTTTGCTTACGCAAGAGATTACGCTGAACAAAACTTTGCTAGAGCTGACGTTGTAATGTTCAATTCAATATTACGTGCTTTTTCAGCTTTTGCTTGGGTTGGTGGGCCTGCTTTAGGCTACTTTTCTTTAGGTGCTTTAGGCTTTGAAAAACATTACATCTTGATGTGTGTTTTATACATACTTGGCAGTATCATTGCTTGGTTTATGTTACCTAAAACAGTAAAAACCAGCACACAAACGTCGATAGAGTCTGGTAGTAACAACACTATTATTATCATAACGTTAATCGCATTTTCATTGATCTTTGCCTGTAATCAGACTTACCTAATTGCCCTCCCCCTATATATAACTAAAGAGCTAGGACTTGATGTCAGCTGGTCAGGTTGGTTAATGGGAACCGCAGCGGCAATAGAGATTCCAATTATGATTTTTGCTGGTTGGCTAGGTACCCGTTTCGCACTCTCATCTTTAGTGTGTGTTGGTGCTATTGCCCCAATATTACTTTACTTAGGCTTTTGGTACACAGATGAACTGTGGATTTTGTTTCCCCTACAAATAGGCAATGCGTTAATGATAGGTTTTATTGCAGGTTTAGGTATGACATGGTTTCAAGATCTGATGCCAACTCGCTTAGGAGCGGCCTCTGCCTTATTTTGGAGTACTACGAATATGGGTAATATTATCGGCGCTATCGTCATTGCTGTTTTTGCACAAGTATTAGGCTATCGAGATGTTTATTTAATTAATGCTTTCATGGCATTAACGGCATCATTATTACTGCTCTTTGTGGCTTTTAATAAAGGGGGGGAAGCACATTCTCATTAGCAAGCTGGCACAACAGAAATTATCTCTTACACCTATGAAAAATTAGACTAATATTACTATTAAATATGTGTATTAATGTGAAGAGGTTACTTAATGAGTAATTTTTTTAGTACTGATAATTTTATGCCTCATGGCATGTGCTACTTGTGGAAACCTGATATTTTATGGACATCGGTAATTTCAGACGTTTTCACTTCCCTAGCTTATTTTTCGATTACCATTGCAGTAATTACCTTCGTCAAAAAGCGAAAAGACCTACCTTACCCTTGGTTTTTTATATTAGCAGGTTCAATAATATTTTTAGCTTGCGGCATGTCACATTTGGTAAGTGCGATTATTATCTGGGAGCCAATCTATGGCATTTCAGCGATAATTAAAGCAATCACAGCTATATCATCGGTTATTACGGGGATTACGATATGGATTGTGCTGCCTTTTTTCTTAAACTTCCCAAGTCCATCAATGTTAGGGAAAAAAAATATAGCTTTAAAAGTAACAATAGACAAGTTAAATAACGCACAAACATCATTAATTGAATCAGAAAAAATGGCTTCTTTGGGAGCATTAGTGACCGGTGTAGCTCATGAAATCAACACACCTGTTGGTATTGCAATTACAGCTTCATCTCATCTTAGTGAAACGACAAAAGAGCTATCAGAATGTGTTAATGACAATCAATTATCACGAAAAAAATTGAAAACCTTTATTGAAGAATCTATTCATTGTGCAAATTTAATTAGTGAGAATTTACAAAGATCTGCTGATTTAATTCATAGCTTTAAGTTAATTGCGGTTGATCAGTCCAGTAAACAGCTACGTACCTATAACGTAAAAAACTATATTAAAAAAATAATAAATAGCTTACAACCGGCATTAAAGAAGAATAAATCTCTAATAGTCTTAACTTGTGATGAGAATATTAATCTCTGGGGAGATCCGTCAGAGTTAACGCAAATCATCACTAATTTAGTAATGAACTCTCTCATCCATGGATTTGACAATAGTTATAAACGAAATATTGAACTTGATATATCCACACAAGAACAAGATGTTATTTTTAACTATAGAGACTCAGGCTGTGGTGTCAGCACCGAGCATAAAAAGAAAATATTTGAGCCTTTCTTTACCACTAAACGAGGGCAAGGAAGTACCGGCCTTGGAATGCACATTGTATACAACATAGTAACACAATCATTAAAAGGTAAGATAAGGTGTTTAAGCAAGCAAGGCCAAGGGATAGAGTTTATTTTAGAAATACCTAAATCGATAGCAACCTAAGACATTAATATATTTAACTATTTATCTAGAGTGTAGAGATGTTTATTATTTACTGAGACTGTATGAAAATAGAAAAAACAACGAAAAAAGCGATTGGTCTTATTTTATGGCTAACGCTATTATCATTTACTTTTTTAATTCCTTTTATGGCATTAGACATAAACAAAGATGCCCAAACATCATTTTTAAATCAAGATGGCAACGAGTATGCTTTAGTCTTTTTTGGTTTTCAAACTTGTAGTAATGTTTGCCCTATGACGTTAACAACCCTAAGGCAGTTGCTTGAATCACAAGAAAACACTAACTTATGGCCTCAGGTTATTTTTATTGATATTGATATACATAGTGATTCAGCCCAAGCTTTAAGATTTGCTAAACAATTCCATCCTGCATTTGTCGGAGTGCATCTCCCCCCTGATTATTTGGACGAGGTCTCGGCTCAGTTTGGTTTAAACATAAAACAACATAACAATGACATTATGCATTTAGGAAAAACTTATCTGTTAAAGCGAGAAATCGAACATTGGAAACTTATAACAGTATATAACCCAAACAGCTTTTCAGTAAAAACATTACAACAAAAATTATTTAACTTATAACAATAACATCAAGTATCTTTTCAACAGGAGAATCTCATGTTCAAAACTTTATTTATATATTATCAGCCAAGTTTACCATCAGAATTGAAAAAAAAACTTGAAATAGACTTCAAAATCGCAGATAAAATATTACTCATTTCAGTGCTCATTTTTTCAGCTATTATTGCATTTATCACCTCACAACATCACGGTTATTATACTTTAGGGATTGTTGGCGGTTTAGTGATAAGCTCTATTTGCATCATAGCATATAAAATAATGGCGGGAACAACCCTAAGTAGAGTTATTCTAGCAACCGCACTTACCGCTTTATTAGTTATTACAGTACAGCAATCAAATGGATTAGGCGAAGGCCACTTTTTATTCTTTTTAGGCTTTACCATCTTAATTCGTTATCGTGACTTTCTGCCTTTATTAATATTTGTCACGTTAACAGTGGTACATCATTTGTCGTTAACTTATTGCCAAAGCATTGGTTTAGAGTTATGGGGGCAACCTATTGCCATATTTTCCTGGGGCGAACAAACCCAATTAGGCCTATTTGCACCATTATTATACCATGTCATTTTTGCAGTCATGTCATTGGTTGTCTCAACTTATTATATTTATGAAGGCAATAAGCAGTTTGTCGAATCCAACTTAGTTATTGGCGCCGTTGAAAAAGCAGCGGCCGGAGATTTATCTAATCACATAGATAGTTCAGCTGAAGACTCTTTACTTGTGAAACAAGTTAATAATTTTTTAATTAGGCTACAAGAGACCTTCAGCCAAGTAAACCAGGTAACTGATAATTTAACGGCACGTGCGAGTGAGACAAATATTTCTGCTCAATCTCGTGCTAATCAAGCCAATGACCAGCAAAATGAAGTAGGACAAGTAGCAACAGCAGTTACTGAAATGGCTGCCGCCACACAAGAAATAGCAACTAATGCAGAGCAAACAGCAAGCGCTTCAAACGATACGGTACAAACGAGTGAATTGGGCGGAGAGCTCGCCAACACATGCCAACAATCAATCACTCAACTTGCTGAACATGTATCACAAGCGTCAGATATTATCTCTGAATTAGATCGTAACAGTCAGCAAATAAGTAGTATTGTTCAAACCATTAGTAGTATTGCTGAGCAGACTAACCTTTTAGCATTAAATGCAGCCATTGAAGCCGCTAGGGCTGGAGAGCAAGGTCGAGGTTTTGCTGTCGTCGCTGATGAGGTTCGTGTGCTATCTCAACGTACACATAGCTCCACTGAAGAGATAACTGCAATGATATCAATTTTACAATCAAGCACTCAATCAGCGGTCAAAACAATGAGTGGTTGCCATCAATTAGCCAGTACCAGTGTCTCTGATGCTGAAAAGGCAACACAGAGCTTTTCAGATATTACCATCGCCATTAAGAACATCTCTGACATGGCAACTCAAATAGCAACTGCAGCAGAAGAGCAAACCTCTGTTACAGAGGAAATAAACCGCAATACCATTACAATTAATGAAGCCTCGGTTTTGTTTTTAACTGAAGCTGAAAAAGGCATAGAAGAAGCCGAGGAATTGCAAGAAAACGCCGAAAAAATGGGTGAATTAATTAATCATTTTAAATTGACTTAACGCTTTAGTACCATTAATAAACTATATTGTGAGGTGCAGGTCTTCCGGTATTTTTCAGTGCAGCATACTCGTTATCATTAAAGATGCATGTTTCAGAGTGCTTGAATGATAAGGAGTATACCGCTGTGTTATTTAATTAGCTAGATACCTATATAAAGTCACATAAAAACGATAACGACTCACAAACTAGTTGAAGGATTCGATTAAAAACGTCTGTCATTCGAAATAAAATCACATCAAAAAACTGTTTATCTACTTGTCAAATTAATGTATCACAAATACTTTTTCTATCTTCCATCACTTCAATACAATACCTTTTTATCAGCCCTTCTTCTTTTAAATCTAATAAAGTAGACTCAATCATAGGTGCTATTTTTTCATGTTTTTTATGAATATACGGATACATACTTACCTTTTCCATTGTACCTGCTGAGACGATAGCATCTTTAAATTCTGGTGAAAGTAAATAGGGTAATACCCCGATATTAGCTTGAACAAATACGTCAGTCCGCCCATATTTAAGTCTCATTAACCCACTTAAGATACTCGTAGTTAACGTCAAAACTGAGGGATCAACATATTTTTCTAGGTTATTCTTACAAATAACAACACCCCGTCTGTATTCTACAATATAGTTTGTACCATCGAAGCTATCCCAACCATTGGTTAATGCTATATTTTTTCCGGCACGAACATAAGCGTTAAATGCAACTTGGTATAAAGGGACATTAATCCTTATTTGATTCTTAAACTCTTCTTGATAATCAAATATCCGGCCAAATTGACCATCAATATCACCCTCTTCAGCCATTAAGCTTGCTCTAGCTTCAGGCACAGAGACAACTTCTACTTGCAACCCCAAACGTGAGTACAATTCTTTGTACACTTGCGATAACCAATCATTGATTTTCGAGTCTTTAGCCTGATTAGAGTACAAAAGAAAAATATTTCCTGTAGTTTTTTCGCTTTGCTCACTCTCTGAACTATGAGTTATCTGAGTATTAAACAGAAAAAACACAATAAATAAAAATCTTAACAATAACGACATAAATGATTTTCTCAGCATAGGAGGGCTAATAACTAGATCAATAAATACATCATAGCATACCAACTTAACCTTAGATTATTTCAATGAAATGAAGCTAATCTTATTGAAAATTGTATTTTTCATTTAGCATTATTGAGGTCTAAGGTTATTATTAATCGTCAAATGGAATGTTTATAATTTATACTTTAGTTGTAAGCCATACATTCTTGGTTTCCCCCAAGAGACTTGAATTATATCACTTCCCCCTACAATAGTGTGTTGCAACACAGCTTTATTACTGGCATTTTCTACATAAAACTGAACACTATATTTTTCATCATCTGAGTACCAGGACAACCTGAATTCAAACAGGTAATAAGCTTCTTGTTTAGCTAAATCAAACTGCTGCAAGCCTGTTGTATAGTGATCACCCGTGTAGGATAACGATAAATGAGTATTGAATAGTCCGATTTTAGTGTTTAAATAATGACTAAGGCTAATATTACCTGCCAAGGTAGGTGCCCAAGGAGTATTCAGTCCACTTAAATCAATAAAAGTATCTGGGCCCGTACCACCGGTAACAAAGCGGTTATTAGTACTAAAACGTTCATATTTTGAATTTTGGATTGCTAAATTTGCCGTGATCGCTAAATCATCACTGATCATTCCTTTCAAATCAATCTCCAATCCTTTTGCATTGATAGAGCCGCCATTAACTTTTCTGGTGAGTGATTGAGCATCCAGTACACCTGCCAACATGTCAGTAAATTCATTTCGATATGCCGAAAAATTTAGCTCTAGCCGATCTTGAAATAAGCGGTTTTTTAATCCTATTTCATAAGATAAGACCTCTTGCTGGTCGAAACTACTACCATCAGGATTGAAGCTACCGGCTAAGTAGCCAGTAGAAATAATTGAATACAGCATACTATCATCCAATATATTCAGTTCCAATCCGGCTTCCCAAGTCACTTGTTCCCAAGATTTATTAACAGCAGGTGTACTAGCCACTTTGACATTCTTACCTAATATACCGGTAGTCTGTAAAGTGTCTCCTCCTAGATAATCTATTTCATCATGACTGTATCTAAGCCCTGCATTAAACCGAAAGTCCTCGGAAAAATTATAAATACCATGAATAAACAAACCCAATGTATTATTTTGTATACGGTTTGGATTACCAGAAAATTGCCTTGGGCAAACCGCATCCGGGTTAGTTTTATCTCTGACAGCTGCGGTTGCAAAAATACTAAAAGCAAGTGCACCACCACAATTTGTCGGATCGGCTGGCTCTTCAAGTGTTGGAGAAGCAAAACCTAACCAATTTCTAAAAAATGCCTGTCTGGATTTCTCCTTGCCTATGTACACACCTGATACCCATTTCATCAATTTCGTTTCACCATTAACAACTACTTCCTGACTAAAGGCTTGCATGTCATCTAATCGACTTTCTTCCAATAGTCTCCCCTCACTGTAGTCTCCGTCAGCATTGGCCAAATTAAAATCGTCTGTAAAAGAAGTGAGTGATTGAATATGTATATCTGCAACATCCCAGTTAATTGTTAATAAGCTTGTATTACTCTTAACATCTCGAATGAATGGGCTATCTCGATACACATCCCACGGCCCAAGATCTGCACGAGTTCCAAGAGAGCCTCCACGAGAATTTACCGGATCATATATACCGTTTGCATGTGTTGTTCTTTCAGATAAAGGTAAGGTAGATTCAGGATCTCTCAGGGTTCCGCGAGACTGATAACCATAAGCGCCTAACGAGCTACCACCCGACTTATAGTAAAAATAACTAAATAATAAATTAAAGCTTATGGAGGGGCTCCAAACTAGAGACACACGTGCAGTCTGATCGTTCAATTCCCCTAAATCATTACTGGCTCCATGGTTATTAACCCAACCATCAGCTTTAGTATGAGCTGCTGCAACGCGTAAGGCGACAGTATCACTGATGGGGATATTTCCAACACCCTCGATTTTAATTCGGTTGTAATTACCCGTTGTTAAACTGGCACTAAATTCTGGATCTAGGATATTTGGCTTATTAGAATTTATCAATATAGCCCCCCCTAGCGTATTGCGGCCAAACAAGGTTCCTTGTGGTCCTTTCAACACCTCAACCGATGACACATCAAGAAATGCATTACCCGCCTGTGCCGCCCTTATGATATATACTCCATCAACAAATACTCCTACTGGAACTGGCTCAGCACGATTAGTGTTTTCGGCATTCGCACCTCTTAATGTAAGCTTAAAGTCATTACCACGCTGAGCAAACGCTAAACCTGGGGTAATTAGCTTTAGACGTGAAACATCATCAATATTAACCCTATTTAAAACCTCTTGATCAAACACAGAAATCGTCTTACCAACTTCCTGTGAGTTTTGCCCCGTTCTTCGAGCGGTTACCGTAATCGTTTCGATTATATTTGACTCTGCTGATATAGCTGTCTCTTCCTGCTTTTTATCTAGTACTACCGCCTCTGCAAAACATAATTTCGCTGACAAAACACTCATAGTTGCAAGCTGAAAATAAAAGAACTTCATCATATTGCCTCTATGTGAATGACAAACTTAGCTTCTTTATTATAGGAGTCATTTAAAAATTCGCAGAATAAATAGCTGGGAATAAAGATAAAATAACAAACACTTCAAGAAAAAATTGTCCTTATTGAGCAAATATAGATTGTCGTGAACAGGATTTTTCGCTTGAATTTAATTCAGTTTTCTTTCAAATGGAGTACCTCCCTCCTCTTTGCTTTTCCTTGCCATCCGACCATCAATACTAATAATGGGTAAAATCCCAGTACTTATAATGAAAAAAGTGATTACTACGCTGTAAGAAAAAAGCATCTCTATTAGCGTCGTTTCGAAAGTTATTTTTAGTATTGCAGAAAAGACAACTCAACGGGCACCGGAGTCGATTCGAGTAAGTAAAGAGCTATCTGCACATAAGGAGGAGAAAAAATCGTTGATATCATCATTTAAGGGGTAAAATAATTTCTATCATTGATGAAGATAGGGGGAATAATAGATTACGGCTAATTAGTTATGATTAAAAGTGAGATGTTATCTTTGCTATAACTCCAGTAACTTATAACTTTTATATACTTCGCCACTCGTTTTATAGGCAGTAACCTCAATTTTATGTACCCCTTTTGATAAATTTTGGGGAAGGTTATATCGCCATAGGTGGTTAGTTTCAGATAAACCAGGCGTCCAATTATCTACATTGACTCTCTCTTTGTGTGTTTGCTTTATAAAAGGGTCAAAACCATGATAGTTTTCCATGGTTACGGGTTCACTATTATTAATCGAGATAGTTACTCGTTCATTGGTTTTTCCAACAAACCAGTTCGCTGTAATAACTTGAGGTTGCTCAGGTAAAGGTAAAGTAATGCGTATTTGAAAATCTTCAGAGTGATTTTCGGGAATAAATTTATAGCTATATTCATTACCAATAAAGTCAAAAAGAAAGTATCCTTTTGGTGAACCATCCATGCCTGTGGCAACAGGGAGCCCATCTTCATTATACGGTCCTGTCCAAAAACTACCACAACTTGCTCCCGCTATAACACCTTCGATTAACGAATTAGTTTGATATGTTTTTATAGCGTGAGTATGCCCACTTAACATGAGTACTTTTCTCTTGAGTAATAGTTGATGCAGTTCAGCTATAGACGATGTTTCGGTAAATTGTTCTAAAAAAGGGATGTGAGTATTAATCACAACTAAGTAGTCATCAGGTACATGGGCTAAATCACTTTTTAACCAGGATAACTGAGTATCATTCAATTTTCCAAAATAACTACCTCGTTTACTTTCCTTGGTATTCCAACCAAAATAGTCAACACTATTTAAAACGACAAAATGAGTTTTATTATAATTAAACGAATAATAATCAGGGCCATATTCTTTTTTGAATGTTTCGAAAGCATTTACATTACTTTTAGATTTATAGTTAACATCATGGTTACCAACAACATGATATCCTGCTATACCTAATGATCCCATAATTGCCTTTTCTCGGGTATAAGTATCAAGATAGTCATCTGCAATATCACCAAGTACAATATAAAAATCTGCGTTATGTCTAAGCATATCGGTAACACTACTATCCCTGAAAAAATTTAGCCGTTGATCATCTGCTGTTTGCGGGTCGCCAATAACCAACGCTTTGAGAGGTTTATTTTCATCTACTTTATACAGGGGAAAATTCATGTTTTTCGGAGCGTCACCTGTCGGCGAAACACCTGCGTACTTTAAATACTTTGGCGAACCTTTAGCATGTTGAAAATAGTAATTTTGAGGAATATTGTGTTTTGTTAATTGAACATCATAACCAGTAGGTTTGATGACAGAAAGAAACTTCCCTTCATCTACAGCTAAAGTATACTCACCTTGTGCATTCGTTAAAACTACTTCCCTTTGATTAGTAATAGCAATACCTTCCAGCTTTTTTTCACCCAGATTATATTTTTTAT
>NZ_BAAJMC010000034.1:0-23994 GCF_057551365.1 Colwellia sp. KS18-150
CGTAAACAAAGTGGCGGAGTGGACGGGACTCGAACCCGCGACCCCCGGCGTGACAGGCCGGTATTCTAACCAACTGAACTACCACTCCGCAAAATCTGTTTACTCACAGCATCTTAAAATAAAGATGGTGGACGATACTGGGCTTGAACCAGTGACCCCCGCCTTGTAAGGGCGGTGCTCTCCCAACTGAGCTAATCGTCCGTCTCTGTGGGGGCGTATTATAGGCAGATCCAAAAAGCTGTCAACATAAAAGCTATTAAAATTGCTAATTATTTTCAAATATTGTGTTGTTTGATTTTTTTTTGTTCATTACGGCGTTTTTGTCTGCATTATTGTTAAATTTTATCCAGCACTTTCATACCCACTTGCAAACTAATGTGGTTAAAAGGTGAATTAACTTAAACACAATGCTAAAATGCCGCCAATTCTTGAGACCTATTTATCCCTCCTAAGTCATTATTAATAATACTTAGGCTTTTAATGTTGAGATTTTTATGACTTTAACTACTCGCTTTGCCCCTAGTCCTACTGGTTATTTACACGTTGGTGGTGCCCGAACTGCTTTATATAGTTGGCTTTATGCACAAAAAAACGGTGGCGACTTTATTTTACGTATCGAAGATACTGATATAGAGCGCTCTACCCAAGCATCAGTTGACGCCATTATGGATGGTATGAATTGGCTGAACCTTGAGTGGACACATGGCCCATATTTTCAAACTAAACGCTTTGACCGTTATAAAGAAGTTATTGAGCAACTATTAGCATCAGGTAATGCTTACCGTTGTTATAGTACGAGCGATGAAGTTGAAGTAATGCGTGAAGAAGCGAAAGCGAAAGGCGAAATTGAAAAGTACAATGGTCTGTGGCGTGAGCGTACAGATTACCCAACAGATAAACCATTTGTTATCCGCTTTAAAAACCCATTAGACGGTGATGTTGTTATTAAAGATATGGTAAAAGGCGATATCACCATCAGTAACGAACAATTAGATGATTTAATTATTGCTCGCTCTGACGGTACACCTACCTATAACCTAACGGTTGTTGTTGATGATTGGGATATGAAAGTTAGCCATGTTGTTCGCGGTGATGATCATATTTCAAATACACCAAAGCAAATTAATATCTTAGCGGCTTTAGGGGCGGACATTCCTGAATATGCGCATATCCCAATGATTTTAGGTGATGATGGCAAGCGTTTATCAAAACGTCATGGTGCGGTTGGTGTAATGCAATATCGTGATGATGGGTATTTACCTGAAGCTTTATTAAACTATTTAGTACGTTTAGGTTGGTCTCACGGTGATAAAGAGATATTTTCTCGAGAAGAAATGATTGAGCTTTTTGATTTGAAAGACTGTAATCGTGCGCCTTCAGGTTTTAATACAGACAAACTTATCTGGGTTAACCAGCATTATATGAAAACGATGGATCCTGAATATGTTGCGAGTCATTTAGCTTGGCATATGAAGAATCAAAATATTAATACTGAAAATGGTCCCGCACTCGCGGAAATAGTAAAAATCCAAGCGGATAGAGTGAAAACATTGAAAGAAATGGCTGAGATATCTCGCTATTTCTATGAAGACTTTACTGAGCTTGATGCTAAAGCCGTTAAAAAACATTTACGTCCTGTGGTTAAAGAGCCGCTATTATTAGTGAAAGATAAACTAGCTGCGTTGGCTGATTGGCAACCGGCATTAATTCATGCTGCTATTAATGATACAGCAGAAGAGCTAGAAGTAGGTATGGGGAAAGTTGGGATGCCGCTTCGAGTTGCAGCAACAGGTGGCGGAAATTCACCTTCTCTTGATATTACCTTGGCTTTACTTGATAAAGACAAAGTACTCGCTCGTATTGATCAAGCGCTAGTTGTGGTTGAAGAGCGTATTGCTGCCGGTTAGTTAATAGTAAAGTTAGGAGAAATAAGTGCAATTTAGTGATTTTGGTTTAGAAAGCCGTTTAATGAGTACTGTAGAGCATCTAGGCTTTACGGCGCCCACAGAAATTCAGCAACAAGCAATACCTGCAGCAATGCAAGGGCATGATCTTATTGCGTCATCAAAAACGGGTTCAGGAAAAACGCTAGCATTTATTATTCCTGCTTTACAGCGTTTAGCCAAAAATCGTGCCTTATCAAAGCGTGATCCCCGTGTGGTTATTTTAACGCCAACACGAGAGCTAGCTAAACAAGTTTTTAGCCAGTTACGTTTATTCACCGCTAACACTCAGTTTAAAGCCGTGTTGGTTTTAGGTGGTGAAAACTTTAATGATCAAGTTAAAGTACTTGAAAAGGATCCCCACTTTATTGTTGCGACACCTGGTCGACTTGCTGATCATTTAAGTCAAGGTCACTTTTACTTAAATGGTCTAGAGTTATTGATTTTAGATGAAGCGGATCGCATGCTTGATTTAGGCTTTGCAGAACAATTAAGTCAAATTAATAAAGCAGCAGATCATAGAAAGCGTCAAACACTGTTATTCTCAGCGACATTAGATCATGCGCAAGTGAATGATTTTGCACAAGAGTTACTGAAAAAACCAAAGCGTATTGCTATAGGTGGCGCTTTTACTGAGCATCAAGATATTAACAAACGGTTTTATTTAGCTGACAACCTTGATCATAAAGAGGTGTTGTTACAGCACTTTCTTGCTGATGAAGATTATCAGCAAGCCATTATTTTTACGGCAACGCGAAGTGACACTGAACGTTTAGCAAATTTACTTAGTGAGAAAGAGCTAAATGCAGTAGCGTTAAGTGGCGAATTAAATCAAAGCCAGCGTAACCAAATAATGGAGTCGTTTAGTAAAGGGCAGCATAAATTATTGGTTACTACAGATTTAGCCTCTCGAGGCTTGGATTTAGTCAATGTCTCTTTAGTGATCAATTTTGATATGCCAAAGCATACTGAGGAATTTATCCATCGTATTGGCCGTACTGGTAGAGCAGGCAGTCAAGGTGATGCTATTGCTTTAGTTGGTCCTAAAGATTGGTTAAGTTTTAAAAATGTTGAAGGCCTATTAGAGCAAACGATAAACTTTGATCACGTCGACGGATTGAAAGCAAAATTCAAAGGTTTAAAACCGAAGAAAGCTGCCCCTAAAACCGTTAAGAAAAAAGTCACTAACCAAGATAAATCCAAATCGACAAAAGCGAAAAAAGCGACAAAGAAAGTATTTCATGTTGCACAAGACGTGGGTGATATGCCAATTATTAAGCGTAAGAAACCATTGTCTGCACAACAGCTTGAAGAAAATGGTGCTGATGAAGTTGACTAATATTTAGCTTTTTAATAGCTATCGCTCACTTATTGATAGCTATATGTCGTCAATTTATACTGATGAACGGGCATAAAATTTAAATTTTAAACAGTTAGCTTGAATATTGTTCATGTATTTAGTTAGCTGTTTAAAATAGTCTACCTATCTGATTTATAACCCCTTTGAAGGTGAGGCAAAAATGACAAATATTGGCAGTTGTTTATGCAAAGCAATTACTTTTCAAGTTGAAAAATTTCAAGGCCCAGTCGGGCATTGTCATTGCACCATGTGTCAAAAGTTTCATGGCGCTGCTTTTTCCACCTTTGTAGAAACTAAACAACGAGATTTACACTGGTTATCCGGTAAGGAATTATTGAAAGAATACAGAGCTGATAATGGCGCAGTAAGATCGTTTTGCTCTTGTTGTGGCTCAAGCTTATTATTTGAATCTAGATTTAACCGGGAAGATGACACCATAGAAATAGCATTGGCGGCATTTGATAAGCTTGAGCCTGTACACGCTGACGCGCATATTTATGTTGAGTCTAAAGCGGATTGGTTTGAAATTAACGATAACCTATCTAAATTTAAACAATTCCGCCGTTAATTAGTGTGCAATTATTCTATTTTTACAAAACAATAGTTATTCCGCTATCAATTGAGTAACGTTAAAGCTCGAATTATTATTGCCTAACTTATCTTTTAAGTAAGGTAACATCTCATGCATTTGCTTTGCTAATTGCCATGGTGGATTAACAACATATAATCCTGTACCTGTCATACCATATTCATCAGTATCTGCAGATAAACAAAACTCTACTTGCAGTAAATTCTTTACTTCGCTGTTTATAAAGTGAGTTGTCATATTATCGACTAACTGACGTTTAACCACGGGATACCAGAGAATATAGGTACCAGTTGCAAACTTTTTATAGGCTTTAATAATCGTATCTACCGCTTTTAAGTAATCTTCCTTTAATTCATAAGGGGGATCGATTAGCACGACACCTCGACGGCTCGGTGGTGGTAATAATCCTAAAACACCTTGATAGCCATCACTTTGTTTAATGAATGCCTTTTTCCAACGATAGCAAAAGTCCGTTAGGTGCTGTATATCTGTTGGGTGTAATTCAAATAGGTGAGTACTATCTTGTCTGCGCATAAAGCGTTTAGCGATACCCGGAGAGCCGGGATATATCTCAAGATCGTTAATTTCGCTATTTGGATTTAATTCATTAATAACATCAATATATGGCTGCAATGCTTCTGGATGGTCGGTTTCTTTAACTAATTTAGCTATACCATCTTTATACTCACCGGTTTTTTGTGCATATTCATCATTGAGTTGGTACATGCCAGCACCTGAATGACTGTCAATGTAATGAAAGCCTTTTTCTTTGCGGGTCATATAGTCAAGTACTAGTGTTAAGACACTATGCTTTAATACGTCTGCGAAATTTCCGGCATGGAAGGCGTGGCGATAACTGAGCAAAATAAGTCCTTAAATGATGTTTAACAGATGAAATTGAGCCGATGTTTATAACACTTGGTCTGTTTATATCGGCTCATAATAATCGAACTATGCTTTGTTAGCTAAATACTCATCATAAGTTCCGGCAAAATCAATATATCCTTCTTGGGTAATTTCGATAATACGGGTAGCGATAGTTGAAACAAACTCTCGGTCATGGCTAACGAAAAATAACGTACCTTCATACTGCTCTAAGGCCATATTTAATGATTCGATAGATTCCATATCCATGTGGTTCGTCGGCTCATCGAGCACTAGAATGTTAGGCTTTTGCATCATTAGCTTACCAAATAGCATACGACCTTTTTCACCACCAGAAAGTACGCTTACATTCTTTTTGATATCATCCGCTGAAAAAAGTAATCGACCCAAGTAACCTCGAACGGCTTGCTCGTCATCAGTTGGTTGACGCCATTGGCTCATCCATTCAAACAAAGTCATGTCTGTGGAAAATTCGTATTCATGATCTTGCGCGTAATAGCCGATGTTGACGTTTTCAGACCAAGTATACTCACCTGAGCTTGGCTCATAGCCCACTTCATTCATTAAAGTACGTAAAAAGGTGGTTTTACCTATACCATTTTCACCAATGATGGCGACACGTTCGCCCACTTCAACTAGCGCTGAAATATCTTTTAATATATGAGCTTCATCGAATTTTTTATTCAGCTGCTCAATAACTAACGCGTTACGAAATAGTTTTTTCTCTTGTTCGAACCGAATGAAAGGGTTACTACGGCTAGATACTTTCACTTCTTCTAATTGAATTTTATCAATTTGTTTAGCACGCGATGTCGCTTGTTTTGCTTTTGATGCGTTAGCTGAGAAACGTGCCACAAAGGCTTGTAACTCACCTATCTGAGCTTTTTTCTTCGCGTTATCAGCCAATAAACGGGCTCTTGCTTGTGTTGCAGCCAACATGTATTCATCATAATTTCCAGGGAATACACTCAACTCGCCATAATCTAAATCGGCCATATGAGTACAAACACTGTTTAAGAAATGTCTATCATGAGAAATAATGATCATGGTTGAATCACGTTCATTTAGAGTGTCTTCAAGCCATTGAATAGTGTGAATATCCAAGTTGTTAGTTGGCTCATCAAGTAACAAAATATCGGGGTTTGAAAACAACGCTTGCGCTAAGAGAATACGTAATTTAAATCCCGGTGCTATTTCACTCATTAATCCATAATGCTGCTCAACAGGAATACCAACACCGATAAGTAATTCACCTGCGCGACTTTCGGCGCTATAGCCATCCATTTCAGCATACTCAGATTCTAAATCACCAACTTTCATGCCGTCTTCTTCACTCATTTCTGGTAAAGCATAGATGCGATCGCGCTCTTCTTTAACAGCCCATAGCTCGGTATGACCCATAATAACTGTATCAATAACACTGTTAGTTTCGAAAGCAAACTGATCTTGGCGTAATTTACCTAAACGTTCTCCGGTATCTAAACTGACATTGCCAGATGTTTGCTCTAAATCACCACCTAAAATTTTCATAAAGGTAGATTTACCACAACCATTTGCACCGATTAAACCATAACGGTTACCGCCACCAAACTTTTGCGAAATGTTTTCAAACAGAGGCTTAGCCCCAAATTGTTGAGTGATGTTGTTTGCTGCTAACACAATTTATATCCTTTATGTCTTTATCAAGTGGAGTAATTCGTTGTCAGAAGTGTTCATTTACCTTAAATAGATTGACACAACTTTCTTGAATTTCCGGCATTCATTAAATATTAATTACTTTTGTCTTTGACCATAAACCTTTTTAGATTTAGGTTTGTGATGCTTTTTGCTTTTATTTTGTTCAGAAAACTGATCATTGCTAAAGCGTGTTAAGCCTTTTTGTTGTTTACTATTATTTCTTTTTTGCCCTGGGCTTGTTTTATTGCCTCTGGCATTATTTTTACCTTGTCGTTTACTTTGCTCAACATTACGTTGTTCACTGCGAGTTTCTCTAGGAACTAGGCAGTTTGGCGCCGAGCCAATTAATCGGCTAAGCCCCATTTTTGTCAGTGCTTGACGGATTTCAGGCCAATTGTTGGCATCATGGTAGCGTAAAATAGCTTTATGTAGTCTTCGCTGAATGGCTCCTTTAGGAACGGTGATTTTGCCACCTTCTTTTGCAAGGTTCTTACTGGTTACATTTCGTAAAGAGTTTAGTTCAGTATGATAAAGGGTGGTTGCGTTTGCCAAAGGAGAAGGGTAAAAGTTTTGAACTTGATCCAATTTAAAATTATTTTCTTTTAGCCACAAAGCTAAATTGACCATATCTCTGTCACTCGTTCCTGGATGAGCGGAAATAAAGTACGGAATTAAATATTGCTTTTTACCGGCCAGCTTTGAGTAATGATCAAACATTTCTTTAAATTTTTCATAGCTACCCATACCTGGCTTCATCATATTATTTAATGGCCCTTCTTCGGTATGCTCAGGTGCTATTTTTAAGTAACCACCCACATGATGACTGGCTAATTCTTTTACATAGTCGGGATCTTGAATAGCAAGATCATAACGCACACCTGATGCAATCAAGACTTTTTTAATGCCTTTTACTTTTCTCGCTTTTCGATAAAGCTCAATGGTTGGTGTGTGGTCAGTATCAAGGTGACCGCAAATAGTTGGCCAAACACAAGAAGGCTTACGACAAGTTGCCTCAGCCTTTTCACTTTTGCAATTGAGTTGGTACATGTTGGCGGTAGGGCCGCCTAAATCTGAAATAACACCAGTAAAACCAGGCACTTTCGCTTTGATATCTTCAATTTCGTTGATGATAGATTCGTGAGAGCGTGATTGAATTATGCGGCCTTCATGTTCGGTAATAGAACAAAAAGTACAACCACCAAAACAGCCTCGCATAATATTTATCGAGGTTTTGATCATGTCATAAGCGGGAATTTTAGCCTTGCCATAACTTGGGTGCGGTACGCGCTGATAGGCGAGTCCAAATACACCATCCATTTCAGCTTCAGATAACGGTGTTGCCGGTGGGTTTAACCAAATAATGCGGTTACCATGACTTTGTACTAAAGGTTTAGCTGAAGTAGGGTTAACTTCTTGATGAAAAATACGAGAAGCATGGGCATACATTACTTTATTATCTTTTACCTGCTCAAAAGTGGGTAAATTAATATAGGTATCTTCCCAAGGTTTGGCTTTTTTCTCCCAACTAGTATTACGGCTATAAGCTGACTTGTTTTCGGCTAATTCAGTAATACTTATTACTTGGGCTGTTTTAGTGACATCTGTTGATTCATCTAATTCAGCTGAGCTCTCGCTACAAGTAGTAGGTGTGATTTCTTCATAAGGGCTAATGATAGGGTCTATTTTACCTGGTCTGTCGATATCTCGAGAGTCAATACCTTTCCAGCCCGGAAGTGCTTGATTGGCTAAAAAGGCGCTACCACGAACATTGGTAATTTCTTTTACATTCTCCCCGCGTGAAATTCGGTGGGCAATTTCTACCAGTGGACGTTCGGCATTTCCGTAAATTAAAAGATCGGCTTTTGAGTCAAATAATACTGAACGGCGAACTTTATCTGACCAATAATCGTAGTGGGCAATACGACGTAAACTGGCTTCAATGCCGCCAATAACAACCGGCACGCCTTTAAAGGCTTCTTTACAACGTTGAGTATAAGCAGTTACAGCTCTGTCAGGGCGCTTACCACCTTCATCGTTAGGTGTATAAGCATCGTCGTGGCGCATTCGACGTTCTGCTGTATAGCGGTTGATCATTGAGTCCATATTACCGGCAGTTACCCCAAAAAATAAATTGGGTTTACCAAGCTCCATAAATGCATCTTTAGAGCGCCAATCAGGTTGCGCAATAATTCCTACACGAAAGCCTTGAGACTCTAACATTCGGCCTATAATCGCCATACCAAAGCTAGGATGATCAACATAAGCATCACCGGTAACAATAATAATATCGCAACTATCCCAACCTAAAACATCCATCTCTTTTCTAGACATAGGAAGAAAGGGGGCTGTTCCATAGCACTCTGCCCAATACTTTGGGTATTCAAATAAGGCTTGTGGTTGTGCTTGATTCATAGTTTGCTCTATTAAAAATGATAAATAATCTACCCTAAAAGTAGGCGCGCGATTATAGCAAAAAAGCTGGGGTTTTTCTAAAAGAATCTGCAGTTAGTATAGGTAAAACCTTGTTATTATTCCTTTACAATAAATTGTATACAATTTTGGCTGTGGATATTTACATCTGTGATTGCTTTTGCTCTAATCATGCCACAAAAATATTTCCCTAAGAGATAACGAAAATGAAATTAACTCTCATCAGTACCGCGATAGTAACAGCTTTCGCGTTAACGGCATGTAGTCAAGATAATAATAAGCCTAAAGAGAAAGCTGTACAAAATACCGTTGAAGTAGAACAAGCAAAAAAAAGCTCTCAAGCGAATGAAAGTGTTGATGCTCTATACCTACAAGCCAAGCAAGTGTTATTTAAACAAAGAGCACCAGAAGCAACAATGTATGGTTTAACTAGCCAAGATGTAGGCATTGATTTCAGTGGGCAGTTAATTGATTTTAGTCCAGAGAATGAGGCTAAATTACGCAAGGATTTGGCTGATATTTCTTCGAAAATTGCAGCATTTCAATTGTCATCGTCTACCAGTACTGATATTGACAATCAGCAAGTGATGGCAGGTATTAGCCAGTATTATGCTGGCCATAAAGATTTTAGCATCGGCTATATTGATATGTGGATGGGGTTATCACCATTTATAGTTAATCAAATAAATGGGCCTTTAATTGATATTCCTCGTATTATGCAAAACGATCAACCAATTACCACGGTACAAGAAGCCGAAGATTATATTGCTCGCTTGGCGCAATTTGGTCAAATGGTTGCTAGTATTGAAGCGAAAGTTAATTTTGATAGTGCTCAAAACTGGTTACCACCGGTAACGACAGCACAAGGTGCTTTAAATTACTTACAAGGTTTTATTAGCGCAGAGCCTAGTGAGCATGTTTTTGTTATTCATTTCAAAGATAAAATTGCTTTAGTAGATTCATTGTCAGCAGAACAAAAACAAAAGTTAACAGAGCAGGTGATTGATAAAGTCACGACAGTTGTTTATCCCGCATACCAATCAATCACGAAAGTAGCAGAAGCGTTAGTTAACAACTCTCGAAGTGAAGCCGGTGTTTGGGCACAGCCAAATGGTGGAGCTTATTATCAAGAAGCTATTAAGCAGTTAGGTGATAGCACATTAACTGCTGATGAAATTCATCAAGTGGGCTTGGACGAAGTAAAACGCATTAGTGCTGAGATGAATGCCATTCTAGTTAATGAGGGGTATAAAGAAGGCACTGTTGGCGAGCGTATGGTGGCACTAAATGAGGAAGAGCGTTTTCTCTATGAAGATTCAGAAGCTGGACGTGCGCAGTTACTAGCAGATCTTAATGGCTATATTGATGAAATAACCGAGACTATGGCTCCGGTATTTAAAACTAAGCCTAGTTACCAAGTGCAAGTTCGCTCTTTTCCTGTCGAAATTCAAGACGGTGCGCCAGGTGGTCAGTACAGTCCTCCATCGGTTGATGGCTCGAAACCAGGTATTTATTGGATTAACTTACGTGACATGAAAGCTAATCCTAAGTTTGGGTTAAAAACATTAACCTATCATGAAGCGAATCCAGGACATCATTGGCAAGTCGCGCTAAATATGGACCAAGCGTCATTACCTTTTTTACGCAGAATTGCGCCATATAATGCTTTTGTAGAAGGGTGGGCACTTTATTCTGAACAAGTAGCTCAAGAGCTGGGGATGTATAAAGATGATCCATTCGGAGATTTAGGCCGTTTACAAGCAGAGTTATTTCGTGCGGTACGATTAGTGGTTGATACTGGCATGCATCATAAGCGCTGGACACGTGAGCAAGCTATTAGCTATATGAGTGAACAAACGGGTACTGCAGAGTCCGATGTTGTTGCTGAAATCGAACGATATATCACATGGCCTGGGCAAGCATTAGGCTATAAGCTAGGTATGTTGAAAATTTTATCACTACGTGAACAAGCGAAGAGTCAATTGGGTGATAAATTTGATTTAAGCGCGTTTCATGATGTGGTACTGCTGGGTGGTGCAGTACCAATGGCGGTATTAGATCGAAATGTTAATCAGTGGGTTAAAGAGCAGCTATAAAGATAAGTCTTAACCCCTTAGTTAAAATAGTAGCCATGAGTATGGAAATACTCGTGGCTTTTTTATGTTCAAAGATAAAAGATCAACAGACCTTCATTTTGTCATCTAATGTAAAGTGCGTTTTTTCAACAGTACGCATTGGGTTTTTCCTTCACATGCAGAGTTTTCTAGTTGGGTAATTTCATCTTGTTTAAAGCTAGTATTTGATAGAATTACTGCCGAGCAATTCCCTTTACTTAGCACTGATTTAATTTGTGCTAAGTCTACTTTTGTTTGGTACTTGTCGACACTTTTATAATTTACCATCAATATTTTTGATACATCAACATTATGCGTTTTTGCCAGTTGCTCTATTGAACTTTCTTCTGGGTTAATGAATAAAACCCACTTCTTTTCTTGGTTATGTTGTTGGCAAATGTTTGCGTACTGAGTAGACAATTCAAAATCATTATTCACATTAGTATGTTGTAACCAGGATAAATTCACAGTTGCCTCTATTGCAGTAGAGTTTTTTATTGTGTTGATTTTATTGATATTTGTATTGAACATAATGAATACCTTGTAACTAGATTAAGTAAAAATAGATATACTGTATGGATGTACAGTATATCTATTTTGGCTAGTATTCAAGCATTATTTTTCATTTATTTTATTCATTAATACTCAAAGCTAGACTTACTCAGGCAAAGTAATACCAATACGCATAAGAAAGTGAACACTTGTTTTTGATAAATGATATAAAGCTTTTGTTTTTGAAATTTTGAATAAATTGAAATTTTTATAGCTAGTTTTTGAGATCGCTAAGAATGATCTTAGTAGTGACTAAAATAGGTAATGGAATAAATTTAAGAGAGAGGAGGTTTAAAGGTTAATTATAAATTATTGATGGAGGTGTTAGTCGTAATTTGATAACAATGACTGCTGAAAACTCCACGCAATAAATCGGCTTACTTTTTGCCCTTGTGCCATTTTTATGATTTGAACACGGGTAACTTTTGCTTTTTTTAGTGATAGCTTTAATGACGATAAATGATCTTTCTTCGACACCAAACAAGTAAACCAAAGCACTTGTTCACGGTAGTGCTTACTTTCATTAATCATTTTTCTAATAAATGCTAATTCACCACCTTTACACCACAGCTCCGCTTTTTGACCGCCGAAATTTAGCTCACTCTTGGCTGGTGTTTTTGTGGACTTGTTTAAGTTTTTCCACTTTCTATCTGTACCAGCACTCGCATCAGCTAAAGATTTATGAAACGGAGGGTTACATAGTGTTAAGTGGTAAAACTCATCAGGTAAGATAATATTTTTAAAAATATGGTTACTATCATTTTGTAATCGGCAATTGATGAGTGAGGCTAACTGTTTATTTGCACTGATCGTTTTATTTGCCGACTTTACTGAAATAGGATCGATATCTGAAGCCACAAATTTCCAGCCATACTCGCTTGCACCCAATAGAGGATATATACAACTCGCACCTGTACCTATATCTAATACAGAAATATTTCCTTCAATATTACTTGAGATTATTAAGTCGTTTAGATAATGGATGTAATCAATACGCCCAGGAATAGGTGGGCACAAATAACCTTTGGGGAAATCCCATGCTTGTATTTGATAATGTTTTTTTAACAAAGCTCGGTTGAGCTCTTTTACCGCTTCCGCTTTACTGAAATCTATGGTGTTTTGTTGGTTATGCTTGTTTTTTATTACATAAGCCGATAGCGGCTCATGAGCTTTCATAAGCTCTGTAAAGTTATAACCTTGACGATGTTTATTACGTGGGTGCAACACGTTCTTACTGGTCATTATTTTGGTTGAGTGCCAATTTTAAAGTATCCATTACTACTAAATTGGACAACTTGTTGACGTTTTTTACCAAGTAGAATAGGGCCGTCATCCATAAAGAGAAAATTTTTCCAACAACGTTTAAATGTCGCCCAAGTAGTTTCAATGACATTGTCCCTACTTGAACAATAGTAAACAACCGTATTATTATCCCAAGCAATATGTGAAGTAATTAACTCTGGCAAATTATCTTCATCACTATCCCAAATGCCTTCCCATTTACCTTGCTCTTGCCAATTACTTTTATCATCAGGCCAATCACCTTTTTTGAAAAAGTCAGGATGATCAACTTGACGACTAATGAAGGTATCCCACAATACATTAGCACGCTCTTTAGCCATGGGTTTTATCTTCGTAAAGTCAGCCTCACTTATAGGTAAGCTTTTATGTTTGAAAACCCAAACATTTTTTAATTGTGCTAACGGGATGTAACTCATTAATGTGACTCTAACTTGTGATTGAATGAAAACAGTAGAAGTATAACTAGCCTAGATTGAATTAGTAAGAAATAAAATAACTACAATTACTTCCTATAGTATTTTTAGGCTAAGTCTTAAGACAAAAAAAAAGAGTTACCTGATGGTAACTCTTTTTCTATATATGGTGCGCGGTAAGTGATTCGAACACTTGACAACTCGCAAGTCAGGCGAGGACTCTACCACTGAGCTAACCGCGCAAAGAGAAGTGCATTTTACTGATAATTCACAAGGGCGCAAGTGGTTTTGTTTAAATAAATAAGAATTATCAATAAACTTGGTTTGTTTGCTTGTTTTTAAAGCAAGTTAATTGATAGCGGCTAAACGTTGTTGGATAACTTTTAATCGCCATGCAAGTAATACCGCTGCTGTTGTTAATCCGGTAATAAAACCTATCCAGAATCCATAAGGTCCCATTTCAGGTACTATCCAGTCAGTAACGCCTAATATTAAGCCAACACTTAAACCTACTAACCAATACGAAACAAAGGTAATGTATAAAATAGACTTAGTATCTTTGTAACCTCTAAGCGCGCCAGCAGAAACAACTTGTACCGTATCAGAAAATTGATACAAGGTAGCAAGTAACATGATATTGGCTGCAAGCTCAATAACAGGCCATTCAGTAGTATATATGCTGACAATAGGCACCCTAAATAGCACAGTAATAACGGCGGTAAAAACAGCGAGCAACAAGCCTAAAATAATAGCATGGCTAGTAAAATCTTTTGCTTGTTGATGATCATTATGACCTAAGGCGTAACCTACTTTTATCGTGGTGGCCATTGCTAAACTTAATGGCACCATAAATATCAAACCGCTAAAGTTTAAGGCTATTTGATGGCTCGCAACCACCTCTGCGCCAAAAGGCACTAGAATAATCGCGACAATAGCAAAAAGGCTAACTTCAAATAATAAAGACAACGCAATAGGAATACCTAAGGAAAGTATACTTTTAATTTCTCGCCAGTTTGGCCAATAAAACTTATCAAATAATGTGGCTTGTTTTAGCACCTTGGAGCTAAAGGTATAAATAAGCATGCTGATAAACATTGCCCAATAAACAAGAGCGGTTGCAATTCCACAACCAGCACCACCTAATGATGGGGCACCAAACTCGCCATAGATAAAAATATAATTGGCGGGAATATTAACAACTAGGCCAATGATACTAATTACCATAGTAGGTTTAGTATAAGAGAGGCCTTCAGAATAATTTCTTAACACTAGGTACAAACAATAGCCTGGTGCTCCCCAAACGATATAGCGTAAATAATCAAACAATAAAGGTTTTAAATTCCCTTCAAGTTCAATACTTGGGGCAATAAGAGGGGCGAGTAAGTAATATAGCCCAATAAGCGCTAATCCTAATACCAGAGCGATCCAAGCCGTTTGGTAGGTTTGTTCACTAATCGCTGTGAAATTTTTAGAGCCGGCAAGCTGAGAGACAATAGCCGCAAGTGCCATAATTAGCCCATATACGGTTAATATCAGCGGCAACCAAATACTATTTGCTACGGCAACTGCGGCCATATCAGTTGCACTGACACGTCCAGCCATCACAATATCAACAAATCCCATTAAATTTTGAATTAATTGGGCAATTAAAATGGGATAAGCCAGCTTTATTAAGCTTTTAGTATTCGATAAAAAAGAAGAAAAATTCATTAGTATTACGCTTGCGATAGGCAAAGTTAAAAAGAGCCTAAAAGCGACACTTCAATAATCAATCCGTTTGGTATGAGCTATCATATTGAAGAAGGAGGAACCAAGCAAGATATAGCTGCTGGTTATAAGAAATATTATTAAAACACTTGTTCGTCGTCACTATCGATTGCTAGTTGAATTTTTTGATGGTATTCATCAATATGTAGTTTATAGTGGATTTCTCTGCAACAGGCAGGGCATTCATCATAAAAATCTTGATCTCCACCAGAAGAATCTAAGGTAATACGTAAATGATGGCCGCAATGTGGGCATTCAATACGCTCTTCACTTATCTCTTTAGGCATAATCAGAACCTGTAAAAATATCTTACTTCTAAGTATGGCAATTTTGACTAGTTATGCCACATGTATTGCGTTATTTATCTCATTTAACTTAATGAGTAACAATCGACATAATGCGAGATAAGGTGGCTTTTGCTTGTTCTATATAAATACCACCAAAGATATTGGCATGATTTAGAACATGATAAAAATTGTATACCAATTTCCGTTGTTCATAGCCTTTATCAAGAGGGTACTCAGCTTGATAACCATGATAAAAATCATCGGGGAATTGCCCGAATAATTCCGTCATGGCAATATCAACTTCTCTATCGCCAAAATAACAAGCGGGATCAAATATCATCCCCTGTTCAAAAGTAAAACCGGTATTCCCTTGCCATAAATCTCCATGCACTAAGCATGGAGTTACATAATGATGGAGTAGGGCGTCGTGACAAGCTTTAGCAATGTAATCAATGTCACCCAAAATAATTGATTTTTCACTTAATAACTGTAATTGCCAAGCGATACGCTGCTCAGAAAAAAAGGTACTCCAATTGCTACTCCAGTGATTAGGTTGAATGGTGTTGCCAATAAAGTTGTCGTGTTGCCAACCAAACTGTCCATGAGAGGTTTCTTGATGCATTTGAGCGAGCTGTTGCCCCAGTTGATACCAAAGCACAGGTTTTGCTTTGCTAAAATCTATATAATCAAGCACCAAAAAACTTTTGTCTAAGCTGATACCTAAAGTCGTTACATCAGGGCAGGCGATATTGGTGAGGGATTTTAATTGTTGTAATGAATAAGCTTCCGCTTGGTAATTGATTAAGTTTTCTTTACTGTTTAGCTTAATAAAGTAACTTCGCTTACCGTCTGAAATTTTATATGACAAGTTAAGAGGGTGATCATTAACATCAATAAGGGCATTGCTAGAAATACCAGCAGATAAAGAAACCTTCTCGGTTATCATAAATGGCAAGGCTGTTTCGTCGCTAATAGCTTGCTCAATAACATGCCACATAGTTTAACCCATTTATTGGCCATATTTTAATTTAGTATAGCTGTTTTTAATCAATTCACCTTTCTTTGCTTTAAATGCAATCTCTTGTTTCAACTAACGATGACTATCAGGTAAAATAGTATTTTTATCTTCCCTGTTTATCTGGACTTCAACACATGCTGCGTTTAACCGAAATTAAATTACCTTTAAATCACCAAGATGATGCTATTGAGCAAGCAATATTACAAAAATTGGCGATTGATAAAGCTGACTTAATTGAATTTACTGTTTTTAAGCGTGGATATGATGCTCGTAAGAAAAGTAAAATTTTACTGATTTATACTTTAGATTTAAGCACAACAAAAGATGCCTTGTTGTTAGAAATATTTAGTAAAGATCCCCATGTTAAGCCCACGCCAGATATGGAATATAAATTTGTAGCTCAAGCACCAAAAGATTTAAAAAAACGACCTGTTGTTATTGGTATGGGGCCTTGTGGCCTATTCGCAGGTTTAGTATTAGCACAAATGGGCTTCAAACCAATTGTGCTAGAACGTGGTAAAGAAGTTAAAAAGCGAACTAGAGACACATTTGGCTTTTGGCGTAAAAAAATTCTCAATACCGAATCTAATGTACAATTTGGTGAAGGTGGCGCGGGTACGTTCTCTGATGGCAAACTTTATAGCCAAGTGAAAGATCCAAAACATTATAGCCGTAAAGTATTAAATGAATTTGTTGAAGCAGGGGCTCCCGCTGAAATTTTGTATGTTAGTAAACCTCATATTGGTACTTTTAGATTAGTGATGATGGTTGAAAGTATGCGAGCAAAAATTATTGAGTTAGGTGGTGAGGTTCGTTTTGAACAAAGAGTGGAGCAAATTCATTTTGAAGAGGATGAATCGATCACTTTTGATGAAGAAGCATTAAACGATTTTAGTGCGAAACAAGTAATAGGTTTAACATTAGCCAGTGGTGAGAAAATTGAAACAGACCATATTGCTCTCGCTATAGGCCACAGCGCTCGTGATACCTTTAAAATGCTTCATGATGAAGGTGTTTATATAAAAGCAAAACCATTTTCAGTAGGCTTTAGAATTGAGCATGAGCAGTCTGTGATTGATGAAGCACGATTTGGTGAAAACGCAGGTAATGAAATCTTAGGGGCTGCTGATTATAAGTTAGTTCATCACGCCAGCAATGGCCGAAGTGTTTATAGTTTTTGTATGTGCCCAGGTGGCACCGTAGTGGCTGCCGCATCAGAAGAAGGGCGATTAGTTACTAATGGCATGAGCCAATATTCTCGAAAGGAGCATAATGCGAATAGTGCTATTGTTGTGGGTATTGAGCCGAAAGACTTTAACGGCTCTGACGTACTTGCAGGTATTGAGTTTCAACGTCGACTAGAAGAAAAAGCTTATCATATGGGGGGAGATAATTATGATGCCCCTGTACAGCTTGTTGGTGACTTTCTAGCCGGAAGTAAAACGGGAGAGCATGGTAGTGTTACACCTTCATATAAACCGGGTGTTACATTTTGCGATCTTAGTGAGGCTTTGCCTGAATACGCGATCACTGCGATTAGAGAAGCTTTGCCTGCTTTTGAAAGAAAGATCAAAGGGTTTTCTATGGATGATGCCGCATTAACGGCAGTGGAAACTCGAACGTCTTCACCTATTCAAATCACTCGTAATAAACAAAGTATGCAAAGCTTGAATACCAAAGGGTTATTTCCTGCAGGGGAAGGGGCCGGTTATGCTGGAGGGATTTTGTCAGCGGGCATTGATGGAATTAAAATTGCTGAAGCTATCGCATTATCAATTTTGGCTGATAAATAATTAACCTTAACTGATCACAAAATGTCTAGTGTTGGTTTGAGTGGTTAATAATTTACTCATTTCCTCAACGCAAAGCGGCTTACTAAATAAATAGCCTTGTCCAAAATCGCAGCTTAAGCCTTTTAATTGATTAAGCTGCTCTTTAGTTTCAATGCCTTCAGCAACGACTTTTAAGTTTAATGCGTGAGACATAGATATTACTGCTTTAATTAACGCTTTTCCTTTATAGCTATCGGTCATTTCGTTGATGAAGCTACGGTCAATTTTGAGAACATCAAAAGGATATTTTTGTAAGTAACTTAACGATGAATAGCCGGTACCAAAATCATCCATCGCCATTTTAATACCAAGGCGAGTAATGCTTTCTAATAGTTGTTCGACATTATTGTGACCTGATAGTAAAACACCCTCAGTAATCTCTAATTCAAGAGATTCTGGAGAGACGCCTGTTTGTTTTAAACTCGCTTTAATAATATCAATCAGGTACATGTCTCTAAATTGTCGTGGTGATAAATTGACGGCTATTTGAAAGTTTTGGTTGAATTTCTTTTGCCAAATAGCGGTTTGTTTTAAAGATTCTTGTAAAACAAATAAGCCTAGCTGGCTAATAACACCAGTATGCTCAGCAATGCTAATAAATTCATCGGGGGGGATGTTTCCTAACCTTGGGTTATACCACCGAATAAGGGCTTCAGCCCCCATTATTCGTGAGCTGTTTAGATCTATCTTTGGTTGATAATGTACATAGAATTCATTTCTTGCTAAAGCACCATGGAGTTGCTCTTCTATTGCTAGTCGTCGTTGTGCACATTCATTCATTTCTTTGGTGTAATAATAATATGTATTTCTGCCGCATTCTTTTGCGGCGTACATAGCAGAATCAGCGAAACGTAATAATTCAGAAGCATCGCTAGAGTCATTGGGATAAACAGCGATGCCAACACTGGTTGTTAACAGCAGCTCTCTGGAATCAATAACAAACATATCTCTAAATTGTCGCAATAAATTTTCGACGATAGGCTGAGCCTCTTTACTGTCTTTCAATCCTCGCAATATAACAACAAATTCATCACCACCTAGTCGTCCAACAGTATCAACACTACGCACAACATGCATTAATCGCTCGGCAGCATCTATTAATAATTGGTCGCCTATCTCATGGCCTAACGTGTCATTCACTTTTTTAAAGTCATCTAAATCTAAAAAAAGAAGCGCAACAAGCTCACCATTTCTTTTGGCATCTTCACAAGCTATTGTTAGTCGGTCTAAGGATAAAAAACGGTTGGGTAAAAATGTTAATGAATCAAAATGAGCCTGATGAATCATCTTTTCTTCATGTTCTTTTTGAATACTGATATCGGAGTGAGTACCAATAACACGTAAAGGTGCGCCTTTCTCATCTCGTTCAACAATTTTTCCTTGCCCTCGAATCCACATATAGGAGCTATCTTTTCGTAAAAATCTAAACTCAATGTCGTAATTGTTAATAGCGCCAGTTAGATAAGAGTCGAAGCTCGTGGTAGCTTGAACATAGTCATCCTTATGAACTCTTTTTTGCCATTCTTCAAGAGCAAAAGGGAACTCATTTTTTTCATAACCAGCCATGGTATAATATCGTTCATCAAATGCCACTAATCCTGTATCAATATGGCAATCCCACACTCCATCATTAGCAATTTGCATTATCATGCTATTGCGCTTTTCGTTTTCACGTAATGCTTTTTCAGTTGCAATGCGATTAGTGATATCTTGCACTGTACTAATGACATACTCTGTGGATGCGAGCTGAATTTGGCGTTTCACTATTTCAGCAGTAAAAGTATCACCACTTTTTTTTCTTAACACCGTTTGTTTTGGTATGCTCTCATTTGAAGTTTTATGGGCTTCTAATAAAGGGGAGCTTTGTTGGGGCACTATCAGTTCAAGATCACTCATAGTTAATAACTCTGGTTTTGTGTAGCCCACCAATTTGCAGAAATATGGATTAACAAACACATAATTGCCATTGATATCAGCAACACTTATTCCTTGATTTGACTCATTAACCAGTGTTTCGAAAATAAGTTTATTATCGATTGATAATGTAGAGCTTTCTATAGACATAAATCCATCTAGTCGCAAGTAAGTAAATTTATTGTAAGTTTAAATAATAGCTCAATTTTCATGATTTTTTAGTTTTTGTATCAGTTTGAAGTAATATTTCTTGTGTATAGAGAGCAAGGCTTTTACAATTGCTGCATTATTAATAGAAAACAAACGTTAAAGGGCTATTCAGCTCTTTTTTCTGTTTAAAACATAACTAAACAATTTTCATGTGACACTTGGTATGTGCCACCACTGATAAGGAAAATTTCATGCCTGTAATAACTCTCCCTGATGGTTCAACTCGTTCTTTCGACTCTGCTGTATCTGTAATGGATGTCGCATTAGATATCGGTCCAGGACTTGCTAAAGCTACCATTGCTGGTCGTATCAATGGCGATTTAGTTGATGCTTGTGAATTAATTGAAGCAGATGCTGCTTTGCAACTTATCACCAATAAAGATGATGAAGGTTTAGAAATCATTCGTCATTCTTGTGCACATTTATTGGGGCATGCTATTAAGCAATTGTGGCCAGATACAAAAATGGCGATAGGTCCTACCATAGATAATGGTTTTTATTACGATGTCGATTTAGAACATACTATCACTGAAGATGATTTAACTAAACTTGAAAAACGTATGACCGAATTAGCGCGTACTAATTATCAAGTAGTGAAAAAGGTTGGCTCTTGGCAAGTAGCTCGCGATACGTTTGAAGAACGTGGCGAAACCTACAAGCTTGAAATTTTAGATGAAAATATTTCAAAAGATGACACGCCAGCTTTGTACCATCATGAAGAATACATTGATATGTGTCGTGGCCCTCATGTGCCAAGTATGCGTCATTGTCATCATTTTAAATTAATGAAGCTTGCTGGTGCTTATTGGCGTGGCGATAGCGACAATAAAATGTTGCAGCGTGTCTACGGCACCGCTTGGGCAGATAAAAAGCAGCTTAAAGCTTATATTCAACGTCTTGCAGAAGCAGAAAAGCGTGACCACCGTAAAATTGGTAAAACATTAGACTTATTTCATTGGCAAGAAGAAGCGCCAGGTATGGTGTTTTGGCATAATGATGGTTGGACAATTTACACTGAGTTAGAAAAATTTGTTCGCGAAAAATTACACGAATATGACTATGACGAAGTAAAAGGTCCATTAATGATGGATCGTGTACTTTGGGAAAAATCTGGACACTGGGATAAATATGGTGACGCCATGTTTACCACCACATCGGAAAAGCGCGAATATGCGATTAAACCGATGAACTGTCCAGGTCATGTACAAATATTTAATCAAGGTTTGAAATCTTACCGTGATTTACCACTTCGTATGGCTGAATTTGGCTGTTGTCATCGTAACGAACCTTCAGGGTCATTACACGGGTTAATGCGAGTACGTGGTTTTACTCAAGATGATGCGCATATCTTCTGTATGGAAGAGCAAGTGCAAAGTGAAGTTAGTAAATGTATCCAAATGGTTTATGACGTTTACCGTACTTTTGGTTTTGAAGATATTATCGTTAAACTGTCAACACGTCCTGAAAAACGTATAGGTAGTGATGAAATTTGGGACAAAGCTGAAGAAGGTTTAGCTCAAGCGCTTAAAGATTTAGATATAGAATTTGAATACCTACCAGGTGAAGGCGCATTTTACGGTCCTAAAATTGAGTTTACTCTACAGGATTGTTTAGGTCGTAACTGGCAATGTGGCACAGTACAATTAGATTTTGCTTTGCCAGAGCGTTTAGGTGCAACTTATGTCGGTGAAGATAACGAAAGATATACTCCGGTGATGATTCACAGAGCAATTTTAGGTTCATTAGAACGTTTTATTGGTATTTTAATCGAAGAGTACACAGGGAAATTCCCAACTTGGTTATCGCCAATTCAAGCAACAATTATGAATATTACCGACAAACAAGGTGAATATTGTGAAAAAGTTGTTAAAAAACTAAAAGAAAATGGCTTTAGAGCAAAACTAGACTTGAGAAATGAGAAAATAGGCTTTAAAATCCGCGAGCACACTTTAAAGAGAGTTCCTTACCTTTTAGTTGTCGGTGACAAAGAAATGGAAGCAGGCGAAATTGCTGTTCGAACTCGAAGTGGTGAAGATTTAGGAAAAATGTCTGTTGATGACTTCATTGCTAAGTTAAGTGAAGAAGTTAAAACACGGGTATAAATAAAGTTTTAGTCGCAAGTTAATGGTAACGAGCAGATTAAATATAATTTGAATTTTCTAAGTGTTAATAAATTTATCACTTAGAAAGTAGAGATTTTTTTTGAATTTGAGGAAAAAGCGCGGAGTTGACGAATGTCAATGAGCACTTTTGACAATAAAGTCAAAACAAAGATCAATTTATAAGTAAATAAAAAGGTTTCTGTAGGAGGAACATGGCTATTAAAGGTGGACAACGAGGCGGGCAAAAAGAGCCAGCACATCGTTTAAATGAGTTAATCACTGGTATTCCAGATAATCAAATACGTTTAATTAAGTTTGACGGAGAAGCTGGTGGCATTGTTTCATTAAATGAAGCATTCGACCAAGCTGATGAAGCTGGTGTAGATCTTGTTGAAATAAGCCCTACGGCTAAACCTCCTGTTTGTCGTGTCATGGATTACGGCAAGTTTCTTTATGAGAAATCTAAAGAGCAGAAAGAGCAACGCAAAAAGCAGAAACAAATACAGGTTAAGGAAATTAAATTCCGACCTGGTACAGATGAAGGCGATTATCAGGTTAAATTACGTAACCTGAAACGCTTTTTAGAAGGCGGCGACAAGGTCAAGGTTACATTACGTTTCCGTGGCCGTGAGATGGCCCACCAAGAGCTTGGTTTAGAGCTACTAACTCGCGTTAAAAACGATTTAGCAGAGCTAACCGTAGTTGAATTCTTTCCGCGTAGAGCGGAAGGGCGTCAAATGGTGATGGTTCTAGCCCCTAAAAATAGATAATCTTTGGTTTGACAAGTAATTAGGGTTTAATTTTTAATTAAAACCTAATTCACCAATTTTATCTTTACGCTGGTAGTACAGGCTTGCAAGTAAATTGACTTCTAACATTTCGGTGTAAAAAATCAATTTCGCCCTCGCTACTTAATATTTGGCATATGCCTATCCTTAGGGTTTGGTATAAATTAAAGAGTTATTAACATGCCTAAAATGAAAACCAATAAAGGTGCTGCAAAGCGCTTTAAAAAAACAGCTTCTGGCTATAAGTTCAAACAAGCTGGCTTACGTCATATCTTGACTAAACGCCGTACTAAAGTTAAGCGTCATTTACGTGCTAAATGTATGATCGCTGCTTCTGATATTGCATCAGTTAAAAAACTTTTACGTCACGGTTAATAGGAGAGATAGAAAATGGCAAGAGTAAAACGTGGTGTACAAGCTCGTGCACGTCATAAAAAAGTTCTAAAGCAAGCTAAAGGTTACTACGGTGCCCGTAGTCGCGTTTATCGCGTTGCTTTTCAAGCTGTAACTAAAGCTGGACAATACGCTTACCGTGACCGTCGTCAACGTAAACGTCAATTCCGTCAACTTTGGATTGCTCGTATAAACGCAGCAGCTCGTCAAAATGGTTTATCTTACAGCCGTTTCATTAATGGTCTTAAAAAGGCTTCTATTGAAATCGATCGTAAGATCCTAGCTGACATCGCAGTATACGATAAAGCAGCATTCACATTCTTAGTAGAAAAAGCGCAAGCTTCTTTAGCTGCATAAGAATTGAATACAGACTTGAGAAAGGACGCCTAGTGCGTCCTTTTCTTTTTTTTGTACTATT
>NZ_BAAJMC010000035.1:0-22880 GCF_057551365.1 Colwellia sp. KS18-150
AATTTAAGGGGCTGATAATTGTTTGCTAAAATTGTGTAGCGAAGCGAAACCGAGCAAACTGTTAGCAGTCCCGCTTTAAATTCTTGTTATGTGTTTGATAACCTGACTGTTAACTGCCTTTCTTCTTTGTGCATATCCATTAACTCTTCATAAGCAAAATCAGGGATATTACATGATAAGAAAGGGTACTTTCTCCTAGCTGAGTTAGGAGTAATATCAATTAGCTCTCCTTGCTCGTTTTGAGCTACAGAGTGAAACATGAAATTGATAAATCCAAATTCTGAATTGTTGGAATAAAGCCAACCATAAATATGTTTATATGAACTGTTATTCTTACAGAGCATTTTCACATTATCGTGACACAAATTTTCTTTAGGCTCCCATTCGCCGATTGCCACTTCTTCACCGCGAACTATTTTAGCCGTTGGTATACGAGATACTAGCTCGTCAATGTAGTCCTGCAAGTTATACTCAGACATAAAATCCTTCTACATAGTCTAGAAACACATAACGCCGCATTAAGCGGCAAAAAATATGTTGGCTAAAATAAGCGAGGCACGAGCAAAAAGCCAACTGTTTTTTGTCCGTTTGAATGCCTTGTTATATGCAAGATCGGTTAAATCAAACACTACACGTAATTGCACCTGCCGTTATTAAACCACTAAACCTCAACTTGAGCCACCCATTATACTTTTTAGAGTTAATGGCTACCAAATCACAGCCTTGAGAAACGAACCAAAACCTGAACTAGCCTATTAGCGATAACCCACCAAAAACTGAACTGGCGAAACTAAAAGGGTTTGCCCTAGAAAGACTGGTTTAAGGCATATAACGCCACAATAATGGGCAAATAATGCTTGGCTAAAATAGCGACGCAGGAGCAAAGGCCAAGCTGTTATTTGTCCTGTTGATTGCCTTGTTAGTTGCTGGTTGTTAAAAACACCCGCTTTACAATAAGTTACCACGTTTACGGGATGGGAGGAAGAACCAATAAATACTTCCGCAATGAACACCTAAACATGAACTTTGAGCCTTAAAAACTAAAGCTCTTTTTACCACTAAACTACGTAAGGCGAAAACTGGGTTGGGCAAAAAGGAAGAGTAAATTGAACGGCACTTCCATTGCCAAACCAAAGAATTGAACCAAGCGCAAAAGCTTGAGTTGAACACTAAACGCGAAAATAAATCATTCGATCTTGTGCGGACAACTAACGCCCTTGTTAAGGGGCTGATTAATGTTTGGCTAAAATGTGAAACGAAGTGGAACTGAGCCAAACGTTAGCAGTCCCGCTTGAACAGCTTGTTATATACCTATTCGCGCGGTTTTCCATTGCTGCGTAAACCCTGTTTTATATAATTTATTCTTTGCCAAAATTGATTGCGTAAATGAGAGTTAGAATTTTCAACGTCAAAACCTCGATGCCCTAATTCATCGTAGTAAATTATTTCAGCTAGTTTATTGCACCAAGATAAAGCTGCATCTACTTCATCTTTTGGAATGTAACTTTCAGTAATTCTTTCTTGGAAAACCGAACCAGCCTCATCATAAAAATCTATTAATTCGTCAAACTCAGTTTTTAAAGCCTCGCTAGTAAATGGTATTCCTTCTACTACACCTGAATATAATAAATCGGAGGCATTTCGTTTACCTTTATCAATAGCTTTTTGCTCAGAATAATGTTCTTCGCAACGCCCAAAATTAACAGGTTTGCGTTCACAATGTTTAGTTTTACAAACTTTACTAGTACTCATGCTTTAAGATACTCAAAACTCTAGAGGTATATAACGCCTCACTAAGAGGCAAATAATAGTTGGTTAAAATACGCGACGAAGGAGCAAAAACCAACTGTTATTTGTCCTGCTTGAGTGACTTGTTAGGCGTTTTAAATATACACCACCTAATTTTCCAAATAGCCGAGTAATAACTTAGGCTTGTACAAATCACGAAAAACACACACAAGATAATAGTTAAAAAACCTACTCCTAATTTTGACATTACAGTCAAAACTAAATAAAAGAGCAATAATCCCAAATGCCCTAGAATAATGTAAAACGGAATACTTAAATCTTGCAATAAATTAGGAAACTTAGGAGATACACACATCCAACAGAAAAAGATTAGAGCGCTTATTGATGCGATAATCTGACTATATTCAATAGATGTAAGAACCCCAACAATAAAGAAAGCTAAAACAAAAACTCCAGAACTCCAAACAACTTTTAATAATAAGTTCCATGCGACCTCTAAACGTTGATTCATAATCATCCTGATTGAACGCCTAACGCCTAATTAACAGGCAAAAAATGGTTGGCTAAAATAAGTGACGAAGGAACAAAAGCCAACTGTTTTTTGTCCTTGTTGAATTTCTTGTTAGGCATTTAGAACTCTTGGTTACTTGAACACGCCCATTTTTCTGGGAAACTTACCCACTTGTGTTTAGTCGCTGTCCATACTGCTGCTTGAGACTCAGGAAAGTTTGGATCTGAAAAGCTCCCAACAGCGATACCTGTATGGCCCTTAAAGAACTCTGCATTCCAAAAAACCGTAGAGCCACATTTAGGACAAAAATTAAGTTCTATGTTTAACCCTGAATCTGCAGTTCTACTGAATTTGGTACTCTCTCCATTAATCCCTAATATTTGTTCATTTAGAAAATACGAAGAAACACCAAATACAGATCCTGTTCTTTTCTGGCATTGAGTACAATTACAAGTTGCGACAACTTTGGGATCGTCTGATACTTTAATTTTCAATTGACCGCAAGAACAACTAGCCTCTCTTTCCATGATAACTCCAATATTTGATGAATGCCTAACGCCCCAATAAAGGGCTAAAAATTGTTGGCTATAATGTTGAACGAAGTGAAAACAGCCAACTGTTTTTAGTCCGTTTTAATTGGCTTGTTATGTTTTAAAGCGCTGTATATAAATAATACAAAGCTGGAGAACTAACTATTAAACCTATAAACACAGTTTTAAAGAAACCATCTTTTTGAATATTATCAAATATGTAGGCACTAGAGTTGTCTTCTGTTAACTCCGGAAAAGGCTTGAAATGACGATATACCTTAAGAGTTATAAAACCACAAATAAAAACACCTACAATAGCTAGAATTATAAAAGCAAGTAACATCCATGCTTCTAAAGTGCTGCCTCTTCTCATTATTTCTCCTTAAAACATAACAACTTATTAGAAGGAAATTTTCTCGCTTTAAACAAGGAAAAAATCTCGCTTTCTACATATTAATATCTAAAGATACGTTATTTATATACTAGCTACAATAGCTTACAAGGATTTGATAGAAGCTGTTATGTGGAAAGCGAGAAAAAACCCTCTTTATTGCCATAAAAGAGGAATTAATACCGAGCTGTACAAATATACAGTAGCAAACAAAATTAATTTTAATTAATTAATGATATATATTTTTACAGATAAGCATGAGTTAAAGTAATTTATTTATGATAGATTAATTAATAGTTTACTTACGATTATTTTTAGCACTTATTCAGGACAGCATGGTAGCTCAATACAAGTATAGTTTTGGTAACTTCACTTTTGATCCGACTAGGAAGTTATTACACTTAAGCAATAATATTGATGAGACACCTGTACTTTTAGCTGAAAAAGAAGCCGCTGTATTGTGTTACCTCCTAGATAGACCCCATCAGGTTGTTAGCAGAGAAGAACTTATATCCTCCCTTTGGAAAGATACCTATGCACTAGGCACTACAGTAAATAATGTAATCTCGAACTTAAGAAAATCCCTTAACTGTAACGCTAAATCTCCAAAGTATATTAAAACCATTCAAAATAAAGGCTACGAATTTATTGTGGATGTTTGTCCAGAAGCATTTACTTCTGCTATTAGTATAAATAACGATAAAGATACGAATTCAAGTTTAAAAATATCTTCTCAGCTAAACGTTAATCAATTTGGCAAGAGCAGCATATTCACCACTACTCTGGCTATTTTGTTATTGATGGTTTTAGTTGCTTACTTTAGCAACACCACAATTGAACAAGACAATGCACCACAGAAAATTGCCGCTAGTCGGTTATTGCCCATAACGGTTGAACAAGGCCAAGAGTGGTCACCTAGTATATCGAGTGATAATCAATATTTAGCGTATGTTCACCGAAAAACAGCTAATGATGCTTGGCAGTTAAAAATTAAAGAATTAGAAACAGCCAAAGAAACGGTATTAACACAAGACTTTGCTAATAAGTTTTCGCCAACATGGAGTCAAAGCAACGATAAGTTATTTTTTATTAAAACCTTTAATCGTGCTTGTGAAATTTGGTATGCCGATATGACTTCGGGTATTGATAAGATCAAATTTAACCATGTTGTTAATTGCGGTGTTCATTCAAACATGAGTCCAATAGCTGTAGGTCCACTTGAAGAGTGGCTGTATTTCTCTGAGATAACAGATAACCGAGTGTTTATTCTTCACCGTGTCAATTTAATCACTAAACAACTTGAGCAACTTACCTCACCACCAACCAATGGTGTTGGTGACTATGCCTTAGCACTTTCACCTAATGGCAGATTTCTCGCCTATTTACGCTCTACAATTGGCTTGAAAACGTCGTTAATGGTGATGGATTTAACCACTAGTGAGCACAAGGTCTTAACTCAATTTAATCATCGTTTATATAAAGTCAGTTGGAGCAATAACAACACGCAGATTTTTTATATTGATGCACAAAACAACTTAACAAGTATCGATACTAAATCAAAACAGCAAAGCACCTATGCTGTTTTGCAAAGTAAAGCGCTCTCCCCTTATGTTTCTGCGTCTAACCAACACTTTATTGTTGATGGTGATTTTTACCTAAACGATATTGTATCGCAGCGATTAATTCCAATAACTCATGAAAAACAAGCAAATGAGAGAGTCGAAGTGGCTTCAAGTTATCATGATGAAATGCCTGTTCATAATAACTCACAAACCAGTTTGGCATTTGTTTCAGCGCGATCAGGTATAAAGCAAATATGGTTGTCTTTTGAGGGGAAACTTAAACAGTTAACACAATTTACAGAAAACCATGCACTTTCTAATATTCTTTTTTCGCCAAATGATAAGAGCATACTGTTTCTAGCGGATCAGGTGCCCTATCGCCTTAATTTAACAGCATTAACTATATCACCGCTGTTGACACCTTTTGAGCATACCTCCTCACTAATATGGTCATGTGATGGGCAAGATGTTTTATTAACGTCTCTTGATAACGGTAGCTGGAATTTATATCGATTTAACATTGACTCTCAAACAACACAAAAATTAATGCCTAATATTAATATGATCAAGAGTGATTGTGCGTTTAATGCTTTATATATTACGAAGCCAAAACAAGGAATATTTGTATATAACGAAAACGAAAACACAATAGAAAAACAAGTTAGTAAGTATCAATATTTAACTTCATACAATTGGTTAATAAAAAATAATTACTTGTACAAAGTTAATGATGTCAGTCTCACTAAAACAGACTTGAAATCTCAAGCCGTAAACCATTATAAAGCGCCAATAGGTCTACAAAGCCTATTTGACATTAAAGATGATCGCCTTTATTACTCGAAAAAACATTTCACTAATACTTCGATAAAACAACTAGTTACAAACTAAGATATCGACCATACAAATAAAATACTTTTCTATTATATATAGCAAACAAGCTATGTGTTTTTATTGCTGTGTTTCAACTGTAAATCTAATTCATTTGAACAAAAGCTATTAACTACTACGTCATATCAAACAGAAGTTAGTTGGTAGAAAGTTAAATAAAAAACAAATACAAACACAAGGATATGTAATGAAGATACTTAATTTAACATTAACGGTTATTATTATTGGCTTAATATTTAGCAGTAATGCTGTTAGCGCGAAAAAACTAGAGCAGTGCCAAACTGAAGAATGTAAAGCCTACTTTGAAAGATTTAAAGTCAGCTCTAAACGTGGACATCCTGTTGCAGTTGCGACACTAGGACAGTTTTATTATTACGGTTATGGTACCGAGCCTAATGAAAGCGAAGCGTTAAGATTATTTCTAAAAGCCTCAAGACAAGGTAATACCGCTGCCAAGTATAAAGCTGGGGTGATTTATTTAACCAGTGAAAAAAATAAAGACATCGAAAAAGGTATTTCCTATCTCGAGCGTGCTGCGAAAAAGCATTATAAAAATGCTAACTTTTACCTAGGTATTATCCATTTAAGTGAGGATTTTGGCTCATACGATGTTGAAAAAGCAGATAAATACCTATCAATCGCCTACAAAGAAGAAAATGATAAAATACCTGAGGTGATCGATACCATCAAACAATCAACGCCCATCACTCAAGAGTCTTTCCCACAATTATTCGAACAAATGCATGAAGCTCCGCTTGTAGAGTCAGGTGGTATAAGTGAATGGCCAAATGATGGCACTGAAATAATTACGGTAACCTCTCCTCCTATTGAAGAAATCTTTGATGATTTACTGATAAGTTTTAGAAAACCTAAGAAATCTTTAGGAACACGCTTTAAAGGTAAAACATGTGAAGATATTGTCAGCTGTGTTGGCTCAGACGCAGAAGGCTTCGAAGGTTTAGTATCATTCCCATTCGTTAACATTCGTGTTCCTGGTATTGGTAAAGGTTAATTTTGAATTTACATTACCCATTAGTTGATAGACAACTGAAAGCTTTCTTAATAAGTTGTTACTTTTGAACAATATGAACATTATTTATGTGAAAGCTAAATGAAATGCTGACAGGATCTTTGTTGCGTGTTATAAATTTTATAACTAACAATATCCGTCAGCACTTATTGATTACTCATGAGCCTAAACGAACAATATATGGAAAAATAATGCAAAAGCTCATAGTTATTTTCACCCTTTTCATTGCCATCGGTAGCGCTAAAGCTAGCTATGCAACACAAATTACAAATTGTGTTTCTGAACAATGTCATTATTACTTTGACAAATTTTCGTTAAGTGCCAAACGTGGCCACCCGGTTGCAATGGCGACATTAGCTCAGTTTTATTATTTTGGTTATGGAACCGAGAAAAATGAAGCGTTAGCTGTTAAATATTTTAAAAAATCTGCCCGACTTGGCAATTTAGCAGCTCATTATAAACTTGGCTTGATATACCTTAACAGTGAGCAATTCAAAGATGTTGATAAAGGGCTAGAACACCTGAGAAAAGCCTCCCTTAAAAATTATAAAAACGCGACCTTTATCGTTGGTGTTGTTTATTTAAGTCAAAAATATCAGCATCAAGATTTAGATTTATCAGATCAATTCCTTACCAGAGCATATAAACAAAAACATCATGATATTCCGAGTGTTATCGATTATATCAATACTTCTATGGTGATTAGCTCGTCAACATTTCCGCTTTTGCATGAAGCAATGCTCAATTCACCTTTAGTCAAAAACCATAATGATAGAAGCGCATGGCCGCATGATAATACTGAAGTTATTTCAGTGATCTCCCCTCCTATCGAATCAATTTTTGATAGCTTATTAATCAGCTTTAGAAACCAAAGACCAGCTACAGGTAGCCGTTTTAAAGGTAAAACTTGTAATCAGAATGTTTCATGTTTAAATATTGATGACTTTCAAGATGCTGTTGATTGGCTTAGAATGTTGTAAAATAATCATCAAGTTCAATTCTTTAGTTTTCACTAATAGCAAAGAAAGCATACAGCCAATTATTACTTTCTTATGAGTTAATTATGCCGACAAGTTCATTCCAACATCAAACAGCCTCAGAGATATACTTGCTTTCACTGCAATCTAAACAAAGCCGTGTCACCATGACCTCAATGCTAAACGTTATTGCTTATAAATTAGGAAATAAAAAAACGCATCAAGCAATGGATTGGTCGGTATTACATTATGAAAAAATACTGATGTTACTAGCTGATTTGTCTGATGAAGGTAAATCACCGGCCACAATCAATGTCTATTTATCGGCGTTAAAAGGTGTTGCTAAAGAAGCTTGGCGAAAAAAACTGATCACCGTTGAAACCTACCAACACATAAAGGAAGTTAAGCGCATCAAAGGTACGCGTAGTATTAAAGGGCGAGCATTAGATCTTAATGAATTAAATACTTTAATTGACTATTGTATGGCACAAGATGGCGTTATCGCTATGCGAGATGCTGCAGTGATCGCACTAACCTACGGTGCTGGTTTACGTCGTCATGAAGCTGCAGGCTTATTACTTTCTGATTTAGATGTTGAAGAAGGTACAATTAAAGTATTAGGTAAAGGAAACAAAGAGCGTATAAACTCTTTACACAATAAAAACTTAGATATTATTCAAACTTGGTTAGATGATCGTGGTTTAGCGCCTGGTCCTTTATTTTTACGAGCAAGAAAGGGTAATCGATTAGTCAATGAGCCCATTTCAGGTCAAACTATTTATGACATCATAATTCGTCGTTATAAAGAGGCGGGCTTGAAACGCCTAACACCACATGATTTACGCCGTACTTTTGCGACTAAGTTACTTGAAAACGGTGAAGATGTATTTTTAGTGCAAGATTTAATGGGACATTCGTCTGTAGAAACCACTAAAAATTATGATAGACGTGCTGATACTGCTAAGAAAAAAGCTGCGAAAGCCTTACCTTTTTAATTTCGAATTAATCTTTAACAATTGTAGACCACTTATCTTTCAATGCTTTTAATTGACCATTGCTTTCTAACACGATAATCGCATCATTTATTTGTTTCAACTCATGTGTTGTATAAAGTTTTTTACTCAACATAATGTGAATAGAGCTTTCATAAATGGGCAAAGGGTGCTTTTCAAACTCGCCTTGTAACTTATATTTCTCAATGAAAAACTTCATGGTGATGGGATCTGCTAAAAAGCCATCTATATGATTATTGAGTAACATTTTCGCGTTTTGTTCTAAATCGATAACTGAATTAATTTTAATTTTAAAATCAGGGTCTTTATACAGTGTTTTAAAGGTATCACCATAGAAGTAACCGTTCTCAATACCGATTAGATAATTGGAATCAATAAGATCTGAAAGCTGAGTTAACGCAGTACTTTCTGACTTACCCTTACGAACAAAAAGATTAACGGTTTCACTACGATAAGGCTTTGAAAAATAGGCATACTCTTCACGTTCTTCTGACGGTGAAGCCCCAAACGCAATACCTACTTCGCCTGATTCTACAAATTGTAAGTGACGTTTCCAAGGTAGTTCTATATAGCTTGATTGCCATTTAGCTTGTTGAGCAATAAGATCAAATATTTCAATATCCATACCGGTTAATTCATCATTTTTATTATGATACTGGTATGGATACCAAAGCTCCCAACCGACATTATGCTTTTGTGGCTCGTATGCGTGAGTACCAAAACTCATCACGATAAAAATAATGGCGGTAAATCGAGTCATTATGCTACCTATTTATAATCAATGTTAGTCATTAAACGGAATAACTTTCATTGCTAATGCGGGGTCAAATCGTACTTTATGCCAGTTCATACGCCAATCGAGATGTGGACCAGTCACTCGACCTGAGTTGCCAACTTTAGCAATAACCTGCCCTTGCTCAACAATATCACCTTCTTTAACTAAAGAGTCGCTCAAATGTAAAAAGTTAGAAGTGATGCCATGACCATGATCAATAACTAAAGTACCGCCAGAGTAGAACATGTCTGGCACCCACAGTAATATTTTACCTGAAGCGGGCGCTTTTACAGGAGCGCCAACGGCACCCGCGTAATCTATACCATAATGGGGGTTTTTAGGTACGCCATTGTAAAAACGCTGACTGCCGTAAACACCGGTAATACGCGCTTTTCGTGGCGCAACAAACCCTTGAGAAAAATCAGTCAACTCGCTTGATATTTTTCTCACCTCTTTCATCATTAAGCTGTCTTGTATAGCACGCTCATTGGCTTTTTTGTTCGGGTTCATTATGCTTTTCTTAATACCATCAACACGAGATATTTTATATTCTCGCTTTTCTGGTATTAAGGTTTTAGTTTCTTTTGTGCCATCGGGTAAGGTAACTGAAAGAATATACTCATTGCTATCGTCCCTTGAAAAGGCAAAAACATAATCGCCGTTTTCCGAAACGGGTAATTGACGATCATTAAGCATTACAATACTGTGAGTTTGTGTTTTACCAATGACTAATCCACCCTGCTTAATTTCACCAGACAATTTAATTTCGGCTTGTGCAGAAAAACTGATCGCGGTAAATAAACAAAATTGACTGATATTTTTAAAATTAAACACTAACAATAGCTCCTTTAGCTACTCCTTCGTAGGCAATAACTTTTACCGTTGATGACTTAAACTCTACTTTTAATTGTCGTGCAATAAAATCTGCAAGTAACTCAACCGTTGAATCACAATCCACAACATCGAGCACATGCTCTGACACCGCAATGTCAAAACGCCCTTGCGGTGCATAATAAGCAAAGAATTGGTGATCGGGTGTTATAAACTCTTTTGCAGATTCAGACAACTCAATATTATCACAAGTTACACGGTCAGATTCACTGGCAATATATATATCTTGCCAACGCTGACACCAGTCATGCTCTAACTGAGTGTTCTTCTCACCATCAATAAATATTTGGATTTTAGAGCGGTGGCCATGAGCAATACGTTGGCAATTTCCGTCATGCAGCTTTAAGCCGTGAGTATAATGATAATAGTCACCATCAATTTCTTCGGCGCGAAGTTCAATAGACAACCCCTGAACATTATTCGGGAGCTCAGCTAAAATAATGTCAGTTAAATGTGCCTTAACGGCGGCTATATCTATTGTTAAGCAGTCAAGTTGAGCAAATGCACAATGTGGTGACTGTAAATGATAACTGGCTCGTGTCGATATAAAGTCAATGGTTTGATGTCCATCACGATGGATAGAGTCTTTGAGCGTAAGAGAAGCTTCTTGCATTGGCAGCAGCAGTTTATGATCTACTGCGTCATCAATAATGGCTTTGATTTGCTTTTTCACAATAGCAAAATCAAGAACCATACTTTGCTCGTTTAAAGAGCCATCAAGTAGTACATCGACAATCCAACTTTCACCAACAATTCCCCTATCTTTACAAAGATAAGAAAAATCTATCACAGTTAAATCATTTACAAATAATTGCATGCTATATTCTCAACGCTACTTTACTTGCCAAGCGATGTTATCGCTTGCACGAATAGGCACAACCACATCATTACCAAAGGTAAGCGTTGCAGGTACTGCCCATGATTCTTTCACTAGGGTAATTTGTTCACTATTAACTGGTAATTGATAAAAAGTTGGGCCATTAATACTAGCGAAGGCTTCTAATTTATCTAAAGCATTTTCTTGTTCAAATACTTCTGCATATAGCTCAATTGCGGCATGCGCTGTGTATGAGCCGGCACAACCACAAGCAGACTCTTTAGCATGTTGTGCATGTGGCGCTGAATCAGTACCTAAGAAAAATTTTGCACTACCACTGGTTGCAGCAGCAACAAGTGCTTGTTGATGTATATTTCTCTTTAATACAGGTAAACAGAAATAATGAGGACGAATACCGCCCACTAACATATGATTGCGGTTAAATAACAGATGATGTGCAGTAATTGTGGCGGCAACATTGTCTGAGGCACTTTGAACAAAATCAACGGCATTTTTAGTAGTAATATGCTCTAACACAATTTTCAAATCAGGATAGTTAGCAACAAGTGGTGCTAATATGGTGTCTATGAAAACTTGCTCACGATCAAAAATATCAATGTCGTCATGTGTCACTTCACCATGAATAAGTAATGGCATACCGACATTTTGCATGGCGGCAAAAACATCTTTTAAGTTATTAACATCAGTGACACCAGATGATGAATTGGTGGTAGCACCTGCAGGATATAATTTAGCGGCATACACAATACCAGAGGCTTTAGCTTCAGTAATATCTTGTGCAGTAGTGTTGTCTGTTAAATACAAAACCATCAGTGGCTGAAAATGAGCACTTGGGTTCGTTGCCATAATTCTTTCATGGTAACTTTTTGCTAACGCTGTGTTGGTTACTGGTGGAACAAGATTTGGCATAACAATAGCGCGACCAAAATAGCGGCTAATATCTTTAACGGTATTTTCTAACACATCACCATCTCGTAGATGTACGTGCCAATCATCAGGACGAGCAATAGTAAGTGTATTTTGTTGGTTTTGAACTGTATTGTTTGTCATTTCTTTTCCAATGGTAGTAATTTTAGTAATATTTTGTCTTCTGGCAACTGTAATTTTAGTTGTTTTATTTCAGCAGGTTAACAATAACGCGTAATCTTTTTATGTGTGGGTTATCTCTTGTTCTGTTATCTCATCTGAATTATGGCTAGCCAGTAAAGCTTGTAGCTGCTCTTTTAAGTTTGGTGGCACTTTAAGTATAGTAATTGAATCATTATGCGGATTAAAAATCACATCTTGTCCAAAATGGCTACGCTCAAAACTTAAGCTGATGCCATTACCATAACCTGAGTATTTAGTGATTTTATTTACCACCGCTTGATCATGTGGGAATGACTCTTCAATCGGATAGGATTGTTGCTGACAAAATTGATAAAAGTCTTGTTCATTGCCATCAGAATCTGTGGTTGTGTGCCCTATTACCTTGCCAACTTCTTGCATTGATACATCTTGAGCACTAGATTTTTGCTCTTTACAGTAATTCAATAATTCTTTACGAGTTTGTTGCTTTTCAGAGGCATCAAGTTGATTAACAGAAACATAATCTTCAACCGCTTGCACTAGTGTTTGTGTTTGCTCTTTCGCATCTAAGCCTTCTTCACAGCCTAAAAAGTCTAAAAAGAAATCAGACACTTTACGACCTGCACGACCTTTGATAAAAGAAATGTAACGATTACCACTAGCATTTTGTTGGTAATCAAATAAATCAATACGGGCAGCAAGTTGTATTTTACTGGTATCAAGATGTTGATCCGCGGAAATATTTAATTCGCCATCAACACTATAATGTTCAGAGACAGGAATTACCGCTACAAAAAGGTAACGTCCTCCCATGTATTCATAATGACAAACAACAAGATAGCCGCTCTCTTCTAAGTCATACTTTTCAATTTCAGTTTTTAAGGTATTTGCCGCTTGGCTGCTAAATTGGTAGAAACTTTGACGCTCCGCCAAATAGCTTTCCATTAAATCTACAAATTGTGCGGTAGCCGGCTCACCGTCTTCACTTGCCGTAACAGCCATTGCATTAAAGCTGCCATAAGCTTTTGAGCCTTTACCGTTATAAATAGTGTGTAACCCATCAACAAAAGCATTAATTTTAGTTCCGACCTCTATCTCTTCTGGGCCTAAACGAAGTAATACTTCACCTGATTCTTGTTTTTTAGAAATAAAATGTAGGGCAATATTTGAAATGACTAAACTCATAGTTAAAGATCTATCTAATTATTATTGATGCCGGCAGTTAATAAACATTGAAATATTATTTATCACCACGAAAAAGTATTATTAGCGGTATTGTATCGAAATAATGGCAGTGATGGTATCGAAATAATGCAAAGTAAAATGACGATGATTATTGCTCAATAACGACTTTAGTTTTATTAATGAAAGGCTTGAGCGCTGCTATTAGCGTTCAGTTAAAACGGTAGCATTAAAAGTTATTAATAAAAAAAGAATGTATCGCTTTCGCGCATACATTCTTTTATAGGTAAAGTTTCGTTGGCATTACTATTACATTATTTCAATGTGTTTTGTTTCATCAACTTTTCTACACAGGGTACGTAATAGTCTACCGCGTCTCCACTACTGGTAACTCCCGCACAGGCCACATAATTCATGTAAAAATCCCTTTGGTTAGTTTCTCCAGCAATAGTCATTGCCGTCGCAGAATCTACGTAGACCTCGTCAACACTTGACGCCATAGCGACACAGCTTACCCCAAACACAAGTGCAAACCATAAAACCAGTCTTGCTTTTTGATCTGAGCTCATAGTGTCCTCCTAATGATCTTCAATAATGATATTAGGGTTAATAATGTTGTGTTGCTTCTTGGTAAAATATTCACCAAGCGCATAAGAGCATGTACCGGCCACCAGAACCAACAATATAACTAATGGTTTTTGTGTATTATTAAACATAGTATTTACTCCTATTAACGAATATGAGATTTAACAAAGCAATCAATATGATATAAATTAACGTTTAGTGCTTAATTTGAATTCCTCGGTTAAATGATTAACTTGGTTACATAGTTATACTCGCACAACACAGCGTATGAGCTTGTTATGTTTTGTGCGCTAACTGTAATAAATTGCTCATTGAAAGTGTCGTTTCAACAACTACTGACAATGAGTGAAGAAAGTTACGATATAAATGTGTTATTTAAATGGATTAAATAGCAATAAATCACCATCATTGATGGCGAGCATTTGAATTGCTATAGCATATAAGCGTATGTATAATAGGACTTTCAGAGCAGGACTAGTGACAATGCCAATAGTATCAAAATACTCAAATGAACGTGTAGAAAAAATCATCCAAGAACTAATGGATGTACTTGTAAACGAATCAGCCACCCCTGATTTAGCACTGATGTGCTTAGGAAATACAGTAACCAATGTTATTGATAAAATTCCAGCGGATAAGCAAAGTGCTGTGATTGAGAATTTTACTCAAGCATTAAAGCGTTCTATCCAAAAAACGCACTAGTTATATTTCCCCCTATTTATCTAACATAATAAGAAGAATTACAATCAATGGTCTCTTTTGATACAAAAAGCTATAGCAAAAAACTATTACATTTAATCAGCTGGAGCCATTGGTTCACCTTTTTTAATATTATTGCCGCCATTGCGCTGTCATCTTTCTACTTATTTAGTGAAAGTGCGCCAGATACCTTCCTAGGACATGTCTATTTAATTACCACTTGGTTAAGCCATATAGCTTTCTTAACCTTCATGAGTTTTGTGTTAATTCTGTTTCCGTTAACGCTTGTGTTCCCTAACACTCGATTTATACGTACCAGTGGCTCAATAATATTTACCTTAGGGTTATTACTGTTATTACTAGATGGATTTATATATAGCCGCTTGGGTTATCACTTAAATGCGTCATCTAGCTCACAAATAATTGATTTAATAACTGAAATAGCACAACAAAGTAGTTTGTTTTATTTGGTAAGTGGTGCTTTTACTATTGTTATTCTAGGATTTGAATTTACAGTTAGTAACTACGCATGGAAACACTTAAAGCAATTACAAAAAACTGTTTTTGCAAAATATACTGTTTTTACACTTGTTGTCGCGTTCTTTTTCAGTCATCTGACACATATTTGGGCCGATGCTAATTTAGATTATGACGTATTACGCCAAGATACAGTGCTACCGCTTTCTTATCCAGCAACAGCGAAAACCTTACTCACTAAGTACGGTATGTTTGATATTGAAGATTACATTGAACGTAAAAACAGTCCGTTATCATTTAGCCAAGCTATTCCAAGTTACCCAAGCTTAACGTCAACTCAATGTGCTGCGGATCAAAAAGTATCTAATTCGGTATTTTTAATTCTCACTGATGAACAAATTAGTGAAAATCAAATACAACAATTTAGCCGCCGTGTTAGTACCGGTAAATTACAGTTAAATAATCATGTCGACACCACGTTAACTGATGATGCTTGGTTTACACTTTTTTATTCATTACCGAGTATTTACCAACAAGACATTTTAGCTCAGCAAACCACACCTTTGTTGTTTCAAGCTATCAAGGCAAATAACTTAACCACTACCTTCACATTAGTTAATAGTGATATTGCGAACACTTCGCCACAAGATACTTGGTTTACTCCGTTATTTGATACGCATAGCCAATTAGCCAACATATCAAGCTTAGTGTTTGCAGAGCGCTTAAACTCAAAAGCACCAGGATTACATGTTATATATTTTAAAAGCAGTAACACTGAAGGCTTAGTTGATGAAAGTCGCTACCAATTTGAGTTATTTATTGAAGCCCTACTTTTAGCGCAAAAACAAAAGCAGCAAAAAGATGTGATTTGGATCAGCTCTCTAGGTAATGAAGCTGAAGAAACACGCTTATCAACCAAATCAGCTTTACTTATTAGTCCTGCGATAAATTACACGCAAGAAAGAAACCTATTAACAAGTCAAATGGACTTACAACCAACGTTAATAAATAACTGGTTGGCTTGTAATATTGACAGTAAGAGTTATTCAAACGGTAATGATTTGGTCACGCTAAGCAAAGATCGCATCATCGCCAATACCACTGACAAAGGTATTATGGTTTTTAATAAGGACAAATCAGTATTTATCGATCAAAATGGCAACTTTCAAAGTTACTCAAGTCAATTAGCTGCCCCGATCACCGTAAATAAGGATTTTCCATTAATGATTGATGGCGTTCATTTTATTAAACGTTTCTCTGTACAAACATCAACTGAACAATAACTGCTCAGTTAACAACTTATAAAGTGGTTAAGTTATGATTGTCGTTGCATTAAATTGATAAATCATTAATATACACAGCGCAATGGTAAAGCACCCTACTTTACTTATGATTAACAATCACTTTGCAAATTCGGGGTATAGCGCAGCTTGGTAGCGCGTGCGTCTGGGGGACGTGAGGTCGCAAGTTCGAATCTTGCTACTCCGACCATATTAGTACAATAAAAAAGCCACTTATCGAAAGAACAATCGTCTTTCAAAGTGGCTTTTTTGTGTCTGTTAAAACTTAACTAACGCATATCTAACAGGGAGTTTATTTTTAGCATGCTTTGTGCCGAAAATTTACGTTTAAAGCCCTGTTACAGGGCTTATTCTCAATTCTATATTTTAATAAGAGAGACGTCACATTTTGCATAATTAGCAACAGCATTTGCCGTTGAGCCAATTAGTGCGTGTAAGCCTTTTTTGGAGTGTGTTCCAAGAATAATTAAATCTGCATTCTCTTTTTCTGCCAACATACAAATTTGCTCGTATGGCTTACCAAATTTTATTTTTACATTTGATTTAGGAATATCTAAAGATAAGGTAATAGATTCAATTTCTGGTAATACTTTTTCTTCTAATTCTTTTTGATAATCTTTAGGAAGTAACGTATACGAAATAGTATGAGCAACTATTAGCTTAGCATCATAAAGTTTTGCAATGTTCATCGCTTTCTCAAGTATTTCTTTACCTTCGTCGCTAGCCTCTATTGCGCAAATAATAGTTTTGTACATAATTTTATCCTTTTAAATTCTCATAATGAATAAAGCTGTTGGCTAAAATTAGCGAGCTACGAGCAAAAGCCAACAGATTTTGTGATCTTTTCCAATAAAGCGGCCATTTGCCACTTTTCAAAATACTGCCAATTCATATTAAGCAGGTATTATATATCCTAAACTTGAATGTAACTGTTGTCTATTGTAAAAGTAATTAAGATAAGCGTTTAATTTTGCACGAAATTCCTTCTCATAACAACATCTGTTCCCACTTATCAAATCCTCGTTTAGTGTATGTAAATAATGACACAATTTTGGCATTGTTACTTCCTCAATGTTATGAGGAGGTCTCCACTAAAACGAAGGAACTTCAATAACAATCTGGTTGGCCTTGTAATATGTTAGTTACTCTAAGGCAATCTAATTATCGGCTCTTCTGGTAACATCTATATATCAATAAACGAATTCTTCATATCTCGAAACTCTAGCAATAACTGATGTGCAAGCTCACTATTTGGTCTTGAAGACTTGAAAATATCTTTAACTCGATTATCTAGGTGTTTGTAGTCAATAGGTAGGCCATTTCCGAGTATTTTACAGCCCATACTCCATCGATAAAACTCGCGCTCCCTGAGATCATTGTTCGTATATATAATATCCATGTCACAGTGCCTTTCATCACTCTGCAGTGTTGCACACATCTCATCAATCGAATCCGCAGAGCCTTCAAGTACCTGAAAAAATATAGGATGATCGAATAATAGCAAGCCAGTAAGACCTAGCTCTCTATTTTTCCTTCTTGCACGATTCATAAGCTCCCTAAGATCATCGTCTGAAAAGTCATGAACTTGCCGGCTAATATAGGCAAATTGTTTCAATTTTGATTTATTCATTATTCAACCCTTACGGTAATTTATTCATTTTAAAAAATATATTTAAAATTATTGAGAAAACATAACGTATGATATGGACTCTCCTACTAAATGACATCTTTGTGCCATATTGAAAGGCGTTAAAACATGCAATAAAAGTTATACAATGTGACTAGTTAGGTCTAAGACGCTCGATAATTTTCGCGTCAACCCAAAATATATCTCCATCCCCTGGTTTAACCGTTCTATTAAAAAAAAGGTATTTTCCGTCGGGTGTAACACTTGCCGAAGCCTCTCTGGCTTGAGTATTTATATTAGCACCCAAATTAATTGCCTTACTCCATGAGCCATTTTCTTGGCGGAAGCTTATATACAAATCTGAGTCTCCATAGCCATTTTCCCGTTCACTATCCCATATTAAGTAGCTTTCGTCGGGGGCAATGAATGGATGGGCAGTCCATTTACCGGAATTTATTTCTGAATTTAGTTTTTTTGGTACTAATCGTTTACCATCTTTTATTATTGAAATTCGAAGTACATCACCGCTTTTATAATCATCAAAAACGTAGGTACCGTTAGCAGATGCTGTGAGGCGCATAATCCCCCAATCCTCTCTATCGAACATTGGGCCAAGGCTCTTCGCCTCTGACCAGCCCGATTCGGTACGTTCAGAGTATAACTTGCCTAAATGCATGGTTTGGCCATCTGGAGAAATAAGAGGCCGCCCTAATCTAGGTCCCACTATCGACTCTCGCCACTGATCATTTTCATACTTAAAGACAATCAACGACCATTTGCCACTCTTAATATCTCTTCTAGTAAAATAAAATTCATTCATATCAGGAGAGAAAAAAGCGTTGTGATCTCGATGCTCAGTATTAACAATCCCAGGAGCGAATGATTCCGGGACTAAACCTGGTGGCTTTTGACCAAGGTAAGCACCCTCAAGTTGTACGGAATTAATCTGCTTGTAACTATTGCAACCAATAATGAGTACCGAAAGTGTCAAGACTACTGAAAGAAGAAAATATCTCATATTTTTACATTCCATGATTTAAATAGATATTAAAGTATTCGGCTCGTTCAGTGACGAGCAATTGTTGACTAAAATAGCGACGATGCGGCAAAAAATCCAACTGTTTTTTGACCTTTTAAACGATTTGTGTTCGCTATTTTTATTATGATACTGAAGCATTAACAATTTCCAGTTTTTCATTTCGCTCGATAATATGAATAAAAGCAAGAAACTCATCGTCTGATTTTGAATACCATTGTTTCCAAAAAACTCTGACATCACTTTTCTTTCTAAAAATACCGACAAATTCTCGCTTGCAAAATAAACCAAGCTCTTCTTGATATGCCTTACATTGTTTTTCTAACTCATCTTTAGTAACAATACTTTTCATAGTATCACTAAAATCTCGAGTATGTTTCTTATGATTAATCTCAGTAGAGCCATCCATAAGATTATCCATTAAAGGAGTAACAACTTTCATTATTTCATCATCAGAAAGATTCAACCAGTTCATAAAAACTCCGAAATAGCTAAGATTAAAAAAAGGTGACTACCTATAAAAAACTTTAAAATTGTATCCATACTTTTCATATTCCATAGAGAGCTATTATACCGCGTTAAGCGGGCTAGTTAGACACTGATTCTTAACCGTACCTGCCCTGTACAACGTTTATTGAGTCGACAATAAGCTGCTCAAGAATAGAAATATCAAGGTCGGACAACTGTTTGAAGTAGAGACAAGATTTAGTCATCTTGTGCTTACCTAGTTTGGAAAGTAGTGGCTTAATACTACCCTCGCAATCCAGATACACAACGAGTTCACGACCACGAATAGCGAAGCCCGCAAGCGGCGCCTCCCCAGTTCTTCCACTTTTATAAGTATACCGATACGACCCATAACCGACTATACTCGGTCCCCACATCTTTGGTGGCTGATTAGTGAGCTTATTGAGTAGCGCCATTAGCACGTGGCAATCAGCTAGCTGATGGTCTTTCGCACGGGAGCCAAGGTACTCATCAACACTTGCATTAGTAGCTTTGGTCTTATTTTCTGTCATTAGGATACTCCTTCAGCGTTAAAAACAGGTATCTTAAGCCCTTATTCACGGCTAATTGGCTGTTGGTTAAAATAAGCGATTCAGGAGCAAAGCCAACGGTTAGCAGTGATCTTCCCTCGATAAAGTGGACTCACTCTAATTCGATTAACTGCCAATTCATATTAAGCAGGTATTATTTATCCTAAACGTGAATGTAACAGTTGTATATTGTAAAAGTAATTAAGATAAGCGTTTAATTTTACACATAATTCCTTCTCATAACAAAATCTATTACCGCATATCATATCCTCGTTGAGTAAAGATAAAAAATGACACATTTTGGCATTATCAGTGCAATAATCAGAACGATTCATGCTTGGGTTTATATAATGATTAAGTAAAATTGATTTAGTAAATGTGTTCGACTGGATAAAGCCATGTCTTTTTAGGTTGTGTATATTTGGGCATTGTTACCTCCTCAATGTTATGAGGAGGTGTCAACCAAAATGGGAGGACTTCAGGTTCAGGTTCAGTTTAAATTGCTTATTAGCTTTGTTAATGTGATGTAGAAGTGTCATTAGAATTAAAAGACTCGCTAGCTCTTTTTTTGAGGTATTCATACGCAGTATCGGCAAGCAGCCCTGACGCTAATCCAAGAATATACATCGTTTCACTTCTAATTTGGTCTAATGGTGCTGTAGACATCATGGAATGAGCCAATATTGCAACTATAAATACAGCAACTGATAATGCCATACCGAATACAGGTCGGAATATATATGATAGAAATGTAGTTTGCTCGGACGCTAAGAGTAAATCTTTAGTAAGAAAAATTAAGCTACCAAACATTCCTAACACAATAAGAATCAAGAATGTATCTACCAAGTTCGTTTTAGAATTTGATTCATTAGTCAAAGCTCTAATCTCTTTTATATGCATAACAGCTGATCTTGGTAATAAAACTTCATCACTAGTAAGCATACCCTTAAAATCCACAGGTACAATTCCTTTATCAATAACAAATGTTTCCAATTCAACTTTATCTTCATTTATCAGTGACTCTAGATAGTTATCTACGGCAAGAAATAGAATGTGATATTTGTCAATTTCTGAGCTTGATAATGACTCGGCTTCAACTTCCGAATCATTGGTAACTACAGTCCACCCAGGAACCAAAGAGTTAAGTACATCGGAAATAATATGATACTGAATAGTTCCTGTGAAATAATTTTGAATATAATCAACAGGCGTGTACAGTGCATCACTCTGTTTAACATCCTCTTGATAAATCCCTAATGGTTTTTCAATAAAATTTGTCGAAATATGGTTTAAAACGTTAGTAGCTTTCTCTGTAAATGCCACTGATGCAACAGCCAAAAGAAAAATGTACCATACGATAAGAACAAAAGCTTTTATAGTAGTAAATCCTAGCTCCATTGATTCTGGCTTAAATTTCAAATTCATTATTATCTAATCCTTTTTTCGAAAATATCGCCTCATAAAGTACAAGGCTAACACCTTATTAAGAGGCTAAAATGTTGAGGAACAAAAACAGCCAACTGTTTTTTGTCCGTTTAAGCAACTTGTTATGGCTTGAATATTGAGCTACTTTTCTTTTTCCTGAAATGGAATTTCAGATATTCGAATATCTTTAAAATCTATATCTGAAATTAAAAAATCTCGTTTTGTCCTTCTATGGCGAATAACTAGACTACTTTCGTCCTCCCAACGCGCGAACTCGAAACTTGCAGGGGGTAATATTATACCCTCAACAACCATTCCCACATTATATGGAGTAGATATACTTTCCGTATATACTTTTTTAAGCTCTTTAATTTTAAAACAACTTTTATTATCAGATTCTTTTTTCCCCATTAAAGCGGAAAAGATATAGAAAAAACTTCTATGTTCACCGCTTGCAAATCTATACATTAAAGTATTACCAGTACACCCCCCAATTGTGATATTTTCGTTTAGTGGTATTCGTTTCGCGTAGGATATATAACCTGAATTAATTGGCGTATCAGGATCTAGTATTCCATCAGCTACGATTTTGTCTAGCCCTAAATCATCGTAATAAATCCTGTAGTTTTTTACTCTTAATGGAATTCCTGAAATTTTGGTCAACTTACACTTACTGTCTCTTCCATGTCCTTTTTGAATTGATAAATTAAAAGTTAGATCAAGCTGCCTCTTAATTGCTGAAAAGTCATCCGGAAGGGGAACTTTTTTAAGATACATTTTAAGGCTATCACCATAAGGCATAATCCAATAGTCACCCTCTTTGAATATTTTAATTTCTTTTCCTACAGATCTAGAAAAACGGCCAGCAGGTTTGATAATCAACGTATTTTCTGCTTGCTCAAAACAGGAGCCTATGACTCTTGTTGAACCAGAGTTGATATTTTTGAGGGTAAAGTATTTTTCAGTGATATAGACTTTAGAACCTCTAAGAATTAAAGGAATTCCCCGTAGATCCTTAGGTGTTTTACTAATATCATCAAATTTAGCATTGGCTACAATATAAGCCTGAGGTGAAGGATAAAACCTTGAATTATCATTTTTTCCAACAGTACTTTCTGCAAATGCAGGAATGCTAAGAAAAAATAATAAAAATCCTAAAACTTTTTTTCTACTAGAATATTCCATGTAAATCTGATCTCCCTACCAGATAGAGCCATAACGCCTAATTAACAGGCAAAAAATAGTTGGTTAAAATAAGCGACGAAGGAGCAAAAACCAACTGTTTTTT
>NZ_BAAJMC010000036.1:0-16885 GCF_057551365.1 Colwellia sp. KS18-150
ACCTTATTTTTAAGTCCATTTCTTTCATGACTTGGTTACCTATTTAACTAATACACTAAATATATATTAAGCTGAATCAAATCACAACAATTAACTGTATATCCATACAGTACAAGTGACGTTTGAAAGCAGTATTATCTGCCTTTAATGCTCTAATACACGAGTTGTACTTACTTAACTACATTAGGGTGAGAGGTAGGATATTATAAAAGCCCTTACTTATTTAGTATTTCAAAACTAAATTTTTTACATATCGTTTGTTACTTATATTACGACTCTGCAAGTGACGCAGGTACATACCTCTCGATAACATCTACAAAGTCCATGAGATAGTAGCCTTTCTTAGTTGTTCATATACATAAGTTAAATCACACACTTCGTTAACTTTCCCTACCCATTTAATTTTATCTAAATAGAATCAACAACCTTTCTTTCTAAAAGATCTTGTACATCACAATTAAATAATTCACATAATTTATCAATTGCATCTAAATCTATTCGCTGAGCAGTTTCTTTATACAACAAAGTAATTGTATTACGATTTAATCCTGTTTCTCTCGCCACATCCATAACTTTCATTTTTCTTTCGCCCATTAATCGAGCTAGATGACACTTAATCATTTTTCACCTTAAATATATTTATGTCATTTAAAATAGCATAAAATCATTGCAAATATCATTTTACGTGTTATTATGTTATTTAGAATGTCATTTTGATTACTAAAATGTCTTTTATGTATTCAGTTTAACATTAATCTAGGAGAAGATCGATTATGAAAACAAATCAAACCTTTTTAACCACATCAGAGTTATCAAAACTCATTAAATACGACAGTCGTACCATTCGTGATCGTTTAAAAGATTCAGTACTGCTTGAAGGTGTTCATTACATACGTCCTTTTGGTGGTCGAAAAATTTTATACATCTGGGAAGCTATTCAAAAGGATATTGGTAAAAAGTCGACTAATACGTTTGATATTCCAATGGCAAATGGAGGAGTAGCTCATGGGGTATATTAGAGTCAGAAAAGAAACGGGGAAGTTGTACTTTGACTTCAAATACAAAAACCTACGCTGTAGAGAGCAAACGGCATTGAGTGATACGCAAACTAACCGTAAGAAGTTAAAGAGCTTGTTAACTCAAATTGAAGCGCTCATTTTGGTGAATCAGTTTGATTATGCTAAGCAGTTTCCTCAAAGCAAGATGCTGCCAAAACTTGAACAGTCTCATAAAACGATGATTCAAGTTAACAATGGAACACCTAACTTTGAAGACTTTGCTAATACCTGGTTTGATGAAATGCAATCAAGTTGGCGCATTAGCTACAAGGAGAAAGTACGGCATATCTTAGATAACCGAATATTACCTCAGTTTGAAAAGGAAGATGTCGGCCAAATCACCAAAGCAGATTTAATGCAGTTTCGCGCACAGCTCGCCAAAGTCACGCGCAAAAACGGCAATTCACTTTCCGCTGGTCACATCAATAAGCATATGAAAATCTTAAGAATGATTTTGAATGAAGCAGCCGACCGTTATGATTTTACAACACCTTATCGCAATATTAAACCGCTTAAGGTGCCTAAAACCGACATTGCGCCATTCACGTTTGAGGAAGTTAACCTAATCCTCAGCACCGTTCGAGCTGATTTTGCTAATTATTTTTTATTACGCTTTTTTACCGGCTTAAGAACAGGAGAAATTAATGGTCTCAAGTGGCATTACGTAGATTTTGAAAATCGGCTTATTTTAGTACGGGAGTGTTTACTTAACGGCCGAACTGAGTACACCAAAAATGATGGTAGTTACCGTGAAATTCAAATGTCACAACCAGTATTTGATGCACTACGTAAGCAAGAGCTAGTAACTGGTGATTATGACTATGTTTTTACTAACAACAACGGTCAACCACTTGATAATAACAATGTTGCCAAACGTGTATGGCACCCTTTACTTCGAAACTTGGGTTTAGAGCCTCGCTCTCCCTATCAGTCCCGCCATACCAGTGCCACACTGTGGCTAGCATCAGGTGAATCCCCAGAATGGATTGCAAAGCAAATGGGGCATTCAACCACCATGATGCTATTTAGGGTCTATTCACGTTACGTACCAAACCTTACTCGCAAAGACGGCAGCGCATTTGAAAAGCTGCTTGAAACTTCACTTGAGGATTTAAATCATGACTAACTTACACTCTACCCAATTAATTCCAGCCACTGTAGAGCACTCAATTCAGCCATTATTAGCTGAGGTTGCTTCTTTTAAACGCTTTAAAGGTGCTTACAGTCTTGTAGGTAGCACTAAGCGTATTGATAAGTCTGGTAAAGCCTATTGGATAATTAAGCTTTCTGACATCAGCACGAGCATTAATGTGTATTGTTTTAATATGAATGAGTACGTTGAGCAGTTAACTTGCAACGCCATTGTCCATATTGAAGCGACCTTAAAATATGTTGATGGTCATCAGTATGTTCGCTGCGCTTTTTTACAAAGCTTGCCAAGTAAAGTGAGCAGAAAAGTATTAAGTATCAATTCACTGCCGAGTTGTTATTGTCCTGCCCCTGAAACGCTATTACAACTAAAAACCTTGGTTGATAGTCTTTCTTCACGTCATTTAACACGTTTTTTATCAGATTTGTTTGTGGGCAATGATATTGGCATTAACTTCCTGCAATGTCCTGCCAGCCTGAGGCACCATCACAATTTTTCCGGTGGTCTACTTACTCACAGCGTTGATGTTGCTAATAGACTGTTATGTGAGAATCAGTTTAAGGGCGTTGAGCGTGATATTGCCATTGTTGCTGCATTGATTCATGACATTGGTAAAACAAGAACCTTATCCCCCACTGGTCACAGAACACATTTAGGCACTGTGGTTGACCATGATGAGTTAACACTAGAGATATGCGCTAAAGCATTTGTAAGACTTGATAAATTTGAGCCACAAAGTTCATTAATGCTGCGTCATATTCTCACCTGTTCCAGTCCAGGGAGTCGCTATGGCTATAAAGCAATAACGCCTATTGCCTCAAAGCTTCAACTGGCGGACAAGGCCAGTGCTTCAACACACCTTGCATCAACTACACTTGCACAAATCGCTTAATCTTAGGAGATAAATCATGACAAACTTATCTTTATCAAATGAAAAATATACGCCTTCAGCGAGCAGCGTGATTAAAGTAATCAGTGATAACAATCCTGATTTACTAAGTAAAGACCAATGGGCGATTAAGCATGAAGATAAACTGCCAGAGCTCTGGGCAATGCAGTACACGACAGAGCGAGATAAACAGTACTCAAACTACCTTGATGAGATAGAAAGTGCTGTTCTAGCACACCAACAAGAGATTGAATTGACTGACATTAAGTGCAAACGAAATGCAACATTCTCTCAAATTCTGGTGACTATGCAGACAACGCCTTTTATGAGTGGTATGCAATTAGTACTGAAAACCAGCAATGGCGATGAAGTCACTTTGTGCTCATTAAAGGATTTAAAGGAAGTATTTAATGTAGAGTTAACGTTTGAAGACCAGAAAATTAACTTTGCACAAGCGTTAAATCATCGTATTCCTGGTTTTTGTTTACCGTCAGGTCAACAGTTGTTGTTAAGGGTCTCCGGAGGCATTTTGCTCACCGACAACATTTTGCTGTTTGCTTCCTACTCATAAAGGCTTATCTCAATTGAGACAGTATGAATACGGATGCTGTCTCACCCTGCCCTTTTTATATTTTCTCTTCTTCACAGAGGTATTTCATATGAATCAAGTAACACCACTCAAGTTTGATTATTGTCATTTTAACGCACTCCTTGAGATAGATAATTTAAAGCGTCATGACATGATGTTCTTAATTACCCCATTCTCACTGGCACTCGCTTGTTGTTATATCGATGATGACAAACACTTGCAGGACATTATTAGTTTTATGAGCTTTAAGCAGCAAAGAGTATTTGCAGCGTTAATTAAAACCGTACAACTGCTGCCACCTAATCCTGAGCTTGTCGTCGATGTACAACAAATGATAATGAGCATAGTCGAGCGCTCAGGACAAACAATGTCGGTATTGGCTACCGTTGCCGACATTATAGGTATTAACGTGAGTAAAGAATCGAATGAACTAAAAAGTAGAAAAACTCAATCTACACAAAATTGTGTAAAGAGAAGTAATTCAGCCCCTATTTTTTCAATGAAAAAGTTAAAAAACGAAGTAAAACATCGAAAAACCAAAGATATGCAAACATTTTCAACACTCATAGAGCAAGGACCAAGAAAAACGCTTTATTATGCCAATAAAAACACAACGAGCTCATTATCATCTTTAGCAAAATCATTTCCAAACTTTCAACGTGTTATTGACCAAGTGATTGCTGCCTGCCAAGTAAGTCAATTAACCAATACGCCACTATCTTTACCGGCCATTAATTTACAGGGTCACCCAGGTATTGGTAAAACACAATTTGTTAGCGCCTTAGCAAAAGCATTACAGTTAGAGTTTTTTACCATTAACGCAGCAGCCATGACTGGTCGGTTTGAGCTGTGTGGTGGCAATCCACAATATGGTGATTCAGACCTAGGCGCAATAGGTAGAATTATGTGCTTTGAGGCAAAGTCATTTCAGCCAATTATCCTCATTGATGAGCTGTGTATGGCAAAAGACAATCCCCAAGACAGCATTATTCAGCCGCTTTACTCTTTTTTTGAAAGAGAGCAACGAAAATGCTTTAAAGAAAACTTTCTGAATCTTGAACTAGATTTATCAGGCTGCATTATCTTCACCACCACGAATGATTTTGAATCATTAAAGCCTGCATTAAAATCACGTTTAGTTAATATGGAGATAGAGCCGCCAACACCTGAGCACATGAAAGCGATAACTGAAAACATGTATAAACATTGCCTAGATGATATGAAACTATCACCTTACTTTAGCGACAAGCTTTCATCAATATTGCTCTCAACATTATGCCATCTTCCTCCGCGGAATGTTATAGAAGAGTTAAGGTTAGCTATTGGGAAAGCATGTGTTCGGGCTAATGAATCAAACCTTGTCGTTTTGGAGTTAAGCGACTTAAATTTATTAAGCAATGAGGAAAACCAAAATCAACCTAATAAAGTTCACTAAGAAACTAGCAAGTAAATTTAAAAGGTTCTGTGCAAGTATAAAGACTAATCTAATACTCAAAACATGTTGTTGGCTAGAGTTGCTGCTACTTGTGCTAGATTGCAAAGGTTTACCACAGCCGAATAAAGTCAGGCATATTAAGCCAGCGTAAATATAACGGTATTTTTTCACAAGTGTCATGATTAGTACTCGGTAATTAAAAATTAATGATAACTAATAGACGGAATAAAAGCTTATAGCCCTTATTTTTATTAAAAATAACCTTATTGTTCAAAACACAACAATAGTATGACTGTCCCTTGAGTTAAAAACTACCTCACTCATGGATATGGCTAATCTAGCTAAGAAGTATCCGTAAAGAGTAAAGCTACCCTAAGCCACTTCAGTTTTAAACTACTACTGAGCGTTTAACTGTTGTTATAGAGCCTTAGGGAGCTATCGTTGATTAACAAGAAAAAGTTAAAAACTTATAGACATAAAATACTATTACCGTCATCGTATATAAGAATAACTATTTTAGTTTTTCATTATAATTGGAAATTATTTCTAAGGTACTTTCATCAGAAGCAAAAACAGTATTTAGACCTTGTGGCTCTTGAGCTGGATCGCCTAAATAATCATCGCCTAGCTGCCATTGACCATAATGCTCAGGGTTGGCGCGGCCAAAACCACCATATGCCCAAAAATTAAGACCCGCTAAATAACCTTCTTGCTCTTTATTCATTAATACCTGTTGGAAGATTTCAGTAAAAAATTGATCACGATAATCCGTAGAATTAAGTGGTGATAAACTTTCTAAATGACGAGGAAAGCCAAACTCAGATAAAACAATGGGTTTATTCAGGCTTTCAGCAACACCTATGTGTTCAAACATATATTGTTTAGCTTTATCAATCGCTATTTGAGTTGAAGCCGCTTGGCTATTTTTATCATACCAAGACCAATTCTTTGGCCAAACATGCATAGTAAGATAGTCAATATCGCTATTATCATGAAGTGTTTTATAGATCTCGACACTATTTAAGCTACCTGCTGCTCCTTCATTGCCGGTAGAGATCAGCTGTTTGGGAGCTAATTTTGCCATTAAAGCTACCGAAGTATCTAGCCAACGTTTAAAGGCTGGCAAATTATCTTTAGCAAAAACCCTAGGCTCATTAGCCAGCTGCCAAGACATAATGGTGGCGTCGTCTTTGTATAACTCACCCGTTAAACTATTAGTACGGGTAAGTATAGTTTCCACATGTTGATAAAAGTCTTGAGTACAAGGCAAGCAGGCATGAAACTGCTTGGTATATGACATATAATCATCCCAACTCACTCCTTCTTTAAAAGGGTTCGGTACATCACCATAACCATGCCAGTTTAAATACTGCGACATACCGCCTGACCAAATCCAGTTATTAGTCAAATACAGTACTGCAACCATATCGCGCTTTTTCATTTCAACTAACAAATAATCTAACCCTTCAAGCAAGGTTTGGTCATATTCCCCTGGCGAGAGCTGTAAAGCAGGTTTAATTACAGAGTCACCTTTGCCACCGTCTGCACCTACCAGTATTCTTAAGTTTGTCACACCATGTTCTTGCAACTGATCAAGCTCGCGATGTAAACGTTGACGATCGCCGTTTTTAGCAGCGATTAATGGCCCATACCAATAGTTTGTACCAATAAAATGATAAGGCTTACCATTACGATAAAACAGCCCTCTTTTTACCGCAACAAAACTATCATCAGCTTTTTCCAGCGTTATTGAAATTACATTTGAAGGTCTAGATTGACCACTTTCGTTTATTGCAATAATTCTATAGTCATAACGCTTTCCTGCGACTAATTGCGCGTTATCTTGAAACAAAACACTTGTTTGTGGATCGAAACGATTTTGACCATCGGAAATGCTCTCTGCAATAACCTGCCAGTTATCATCCGTACTCAATTTGCGTTCAATCGTATAACTTCGCCCCAACGGTGCTCCCATCCAAGTCAACTTTCTATCAGCAGAAATAGCTCTAAACTTGGGAGCTTGAGGTTTAGCTAAAGGTGGCGCTTCTGTTAAGCCATTCATTTGCGCCTGCGCTTTTCTTACCAGCTGAGTAACTTGTAGTTCTTCATTGACGTCGCCGTCAGCAAAGCCTGGTAAATGGTAACTATAATAAGGACCATTTCCTTCTCTATGCCAATAAAAGCCACCGTTATGTCTGTGTCCTCTATAACCCCAAATAAAAGCACCAACAGCTTTGGCGCCATCAACGTCATGATGAATAGCCGTTTGCATAATATCGTCCAACCCTTGATAAGGCTTAAGACCATATTCACCCACTAAATAAGCTTTTCGACCAGCAATTTTAGTTAAATCATTAACAATAGTTTCGGGTTTATTATTGTCATTAACCGTGTAGAAATGATTGTTAATAATATCAACATTTTCATCATTTAAGGAATGCTCTAAAATTGATAAGTAATTACCATCGACCACCAGCTGGTTTGGCGCTAGTGATTTAATGTGCGCCGCGGTGACGCGAACAAAATCAGCGGTACTATCTTTTAACTCATTGCCAGTTTCCCACGCCATAATGGCTTTTTCTTGATAATAATAACGGCCAGTAATGGTATTTTTACGGTTAATAACTTGCTTAATAATATTTAGATAAGCAGCAAATGTTTTACTATTAATATCATAAAAATCATCTGAACTTTCACTGTAAAAGGCAGCTAGCTGTTCGCGGCCACCCCACCACCACCAATGGTCAATAAAAGGTAGTATCAAACGAAGCTTATGTTCGCTTGCATGAGCAATCATTTGATCATAAACCACCATAGCTTGCTCATTTAACTGTGGCATACCATTAGTTGTTAATGGTCTTAGAATATGAGTCTCTCGCTGACACGCTTTATCATCATCGTGTTCAACAGAGAGTACATAAATTCTTGTGGCTTTATGACCCGTACCTACGAGTGACTTAATCCAGTTTTCTTGCTCATCAGAAGTCGGCCATTTAAAATATTGCCCCCAGCCACGGCTATCTGCTTTACAGGTACCTTTACTGTCATCTTCAATGCGGTGTAGTTCTGGGGCATTAAAGCCTGCAAAACGAAAGTTTTCTGTACCATCTTTTAATTGATGGCCATCACGAGTAATATAGTTTTCAAAATCAGCTGACAATACCAGTGACGAACATAAACAAAATATTGTGCCAATAAACTTATACATTATCCACTTCTCCTATGACATTAAATAACTTCACTACTTCCATCATAGCGCGACCATTATGGTAAGGCGCTTTCCAAAACCCCGCCTTATACATTGAAGTATGGCTAGTACTGTCGATACTTGCTATCCAGTGCCATTCTCCACCTAAAGGATCAATATGGTATGACTGTATAAACCGCCAAATTTTTTCGCAAATCGCCAAGTATTTATCTTGTTTTGTTAAATGGTAAGCATTGAGAAAGCCAACTAGCGCTTCGGCTTGTACCCACCAGTGGCTTTCTTCATGACGAATTTTTTCATCAATTTCATATTCGTCACATACTTGTTCATGCTTACCGATAGACTCAACTAAACACGTTTCCGCCAAGGCGATAATAGTATGACGATATGAGTCTATTCTTGCTTTATCACCTAATATCTCTACTGCTTCCCAGATAAGCCAACTTGCCTCTATATCATGCCCATAGGAAATAGTGCGTGATAAATCATTCCATTGCATATCAAAGAACAATCTTAAATGGTTATTCTCTTTATTGATTATATGCAGATCAAAGATATCAAGTACGTGCTCTAACGCTTCTTTAACATCTTCCTCAGGTAATATGGCATACAATGCACTGTAAGCTTCAAGTACATGTAAATGCGTATTCATCGATTTAGGCGCATTTAAATCTTTGTCGCTCAAACGTAAATCATCAATTACCTGCCATTCTTGAGTGTAAGCTTCTATATAGCCGCCTAGTTTTCGATCACGTGCATGTGCTTCGATTAGATCAAAATAGCTTTTAGCCTTACTCAATGCCAATTTATTACCTGTCAGCTTGTAATAAGCAGAAAAAGCATAAATACAAAAACTTAGTGCATAGGTTTGTTTTTTACCATCCACCAACACGCCTGAAGCTGATACTTCCCAGAAAGCGCCACCAAATTTAGTATCATCAAAATGCTTTAATAAATAATCAAAAGCTCTATTTGCCGCTTCTGTATATTTGGCTTCATCACTAAACAGTGCTTTTTCACTGTAAAACCATAAAATTCGACTATTTTGTACAATACCTTTATTAGCCTCGCTTACAACTTCTCCAGAAAAATCAACTTGTCCCGCAAAACCACCATACTTATGATCAAAGGTTTTATCTAACCACCATTGACCAATACTATTTAACTCTGAGGTAATGGAATGTTTATCAAACACTAAGTTTTCCATAATGAATAATTCCTTAATTTATTATTTCGCAGTGTAAGCAGAATTTTTAGCAATTAAGGTATTAATTGCCTGTACAGATGTTGCAGAGCGTAAACCGTCTTCTGGGGTGTTTTGACAATAATCGACTAATTGCGCAATGGAAGTAGTCGCAACATGCATACGCGTATCTGAAGAGGCATAATAAATATTAATATTACCTTCATCATCAGCAATCCAACCATTACTAAAGACAACGTTAGACACATCACCAACTCGCTCACTTCCTTCTGGTGCGATTAAGTGGCCAGCAGGTTTATGAGTGACTTTCCAAGGCTCATTTAAGTCTGTCATAAATGCATATAACACATAACGTAATCCTGCCGCCGTGTTTCGTACACCATGGGCAAGATGTAACCAACCTTCTGCCGTTTTAATTGGTGCCGGTCCTTGACCATTTTTCACTTCATTAATGGTGTGATAGGTTTTACTATCAACTATCACTTCGTCTTTAATTTCAGCATTTTCCATAGAGTCACTTAAACCCCAACCAATGCCGCCACCGCCGCCAACACTGATAAAACCATCTTGTGGACGAGTAAATAGCGCATACTTACCATCAACAAATTCAGAGTGTAAGACTACATTTCGCTGCTGGCCTGAGTAAGTGATCAAATCAGGAAGTCTTTCCCAGTTCACTAAATCTTTTGTGCGCGCAATACCACATTGTGCTTCAGCAGCACTGGTATTTTCCATTTGAGTTTTATCTTTCCTTTCAGTGCAAAATAGACCGTAAATATAACCATCTTCATGAGCAGTTAAGCGCATATCATAAACATTCGTGTCTGGATTTTCGGTTTCAGGTAAAGTTATCGGGTTAGACCAAAAACGGAAATTATCAATGCCGTTATCACTTTCAGCTACTGCAAAATATGATTTTCGGTCATTACCTTCGACTCTCACAACAATGAGGTACTTACCGTTTAACATAATAGCACCAGAGTTCAACGTAGCATTAACACCAATCCGTTCAAGCAGCATAGGATTGGTATCCTCGTTAAAGTCATACCGCCAATCTAAAGGTATATGATCACGTGTGACAATAGGATTTTCCCAACGTTGAAAAATGCCATTATATTGTTTACTTGGATTATTCTTTAACGTTAATAATTGCTCACTTTCATCAAGCAGTGTCGCTCTTTTATTTTGAAAAGACTGTTCTTCAATTTTCGCCATCATACTATTCTCTTATCTACCTAATTCTTTAATGTTTATAGGAACACGATTAGTCCTAAATTCTACACTTATGAACCGAAGTTAAAATATGTCTAAACGTAGTTCAGTACTAACTTCATAGCTCCTGTCTTTCTAAACGTCAGTCACCATACAAACTATGAACCGGTTCACGCAAGTAATTTACCCGTTTTATATTATTTTTACTAGTAATATTTTATTTATGTTGTAAAAATAAGGTAGAAATTAATGCGAAGATGTTTATTTAAGGAAATTTCATGAGTACTATCAGAGACGTTGCCAAAGAATCAGGCTTGTCAACAGGCACAATTTCAAAGGCACTTAGTGCACCTGACACGGTGTCTCCAAAAAACTTAAGAAAAGTACAAAAAGCAATAGAAAAGTTAAATTACAAACCGAATATGCTATCGCAAAAATTTCGTAATAAACAATCAAATTCAATTATTGTTTTAGTGCCAGATATTGCCAACTTATTTTTCGCACAAGTAATAAGTGGGATTGAATATGTCGCTCAAAAGCAAGGCTATAGTGTGTTATTAGGAGACACAAGAGATGACATAAAGCGTGAACAAGAGTTTGTTAATATGGTGGAAACTCGGCTAGCCGATGGTATTATAAATTTACGTCCCTATATTGAGGGTGATTCTTTACCTCCTAGTAAAGACGTTATAACTGTAAGCGCAGGTAGTTGTGAAAATACACCCTACCCCTCTGTAAGAATTGATAATACAGGGGCTAGTCAAAGAGTAGTAGAGCATCTTATTTCACTTGGCCACACTCGAATTGGTGTTATTTCAGGTTTAGCGAAAAATCCCCATACTATAGACAGACTTTTAGGTTATAAAAATGCTTTATCTAAAGCAGGCATTAACTTTGATGAAGAACTAATATTTGAAGGTGACTTTACCTATTGGTCTGGTTTGAGTGCCTCAGAATACTTCTCACGAATGGATGAAGAAAAACCAACCGCAATTTTTTCTATGAATGATGAAATGGCTATATCAGCAATAAAAGGCTTTATTAACCATGGACTACGGATTCCTGAAGATATTTCAATTACAGGCTTCGATGATCGTAATGTTTCTAAATACCTAAACCCTGCACTAACCACAGTGGCACAACCTGCAGAAAAAATCGGAGAAAAATCAGCCGAATTATTATTACAACTCATTGAGGGTAAAAAACCTAGTCAAACAGAGTGTGTGCTCCCTTATGACTTTATTATCAGAGAAAGCACGGCAATTAAACAGTAGATTAAAAAGGGTGTTAAGATTATTTAATTTAACACCCTATGATTAACATCAAGCTGTTATTATGATAATTCTGCCGAAGGTTTTACTATATTTGGCTCCGACAGACTTTTCGGTGAGTCTTCTATGCTTCCCTGGTTTGTTAGAGTAATTCCTTTACGTAAATTATCATTGATACTCTCAACAATATCGTCAGTTAAACTATAAAAATAAACAAATATTCCAGAGAGAAGCGCACCTATTGCAGGTAAATAACTTACCATGATACGGATACCTTCTTTTGCTGTTTCTGTTTGTTCAACATTAGCTTCATATCCATAAAAAGCTAAAGTCCAACCAGTCACAGCTCCCCCTAATGTCCAGCCCATTTTCTGTGCAAATGAAGCTGAAGAAAAGATCAAGCCCGTTGAACGTCTACCCGTAGTATATTCAGAGTAATCTGCTGTATCAGCATACATAGCCCAAAGTAAAGGGAAGATAATGCCTGCACATAAACTTATAATAATTTGTGATGCAATAATTAACCAAACTTGTGTAGCTGAGAAATAAAATACAAACACACTAAGTATTGCCGCAATAAACATTGCATACATAAAAGTATTTCTTTTCCCTATAATCGAAGATACTGGCTTAGCAAGCATAACACCGACTAAATTTGCTGCTTGACCAATCACGAGATAAGTCGCAACTAAGCTAAATGAGACACCAAAAATATCTACATTATCAACACTGAGGTAATATTTAATATAAAATATAGCCGCACCATCACGGATACTGTTGAAAATCAGAGTAGATAGAGCTGCACCTAATAAAATGAACCAGTGTTTATTTTTTGCTAAATTTTTCAAATCAGATTTAAGAGAATTTTTTTGCTCTTTAGGTGGCTGGACGCGCTCTTTGGTCCAGGCAAAGGTAAGATAGAATAATATTGAGCACAAGAGTCCATAAACCATAACGGTATACATCCATCCTGCTTGCAAATCAGGCTCTATACCTCCTAAATTACTAAAGTAATCTAGTAGTGGTTCAACCATAGCGACTGATGCCATGCCACCAGCAAATGCAAACACCATACGAAACGAGGCTAACGTTGTCCTATCTTCACTGTGCGATGACATTACCCCTAATAAGGACCCATAAGGAACATTGACGATTGTATAGGCTACCATCATTAGCGAATAGGTAATATAAGCATAAATAATTTTATATTCCATTGCCCAATTAGGTGTAGTAAATGTTAATACACCAACAATACCAAATGGAATAGCACCAAAGACAATATACGGTCTAAATTTCCCCCAGCGTGTCGTAGTTCTATCTGCAAGGATACCTACAAGAGGATCCGTTACCGCGTCCCAAATTCTAACAACTAAGAACATAGTGCCAACTGCTGCAGCGCCCATACCAAAGACATCGGTATAAAAAATCAATAAATACATGGAGAATAATCTCCAGAACATTGATGAGGCAAAATCACCAAAACCGTAGGCTATTTTCTCTCTCAATGCTGGCCTACTTTCACTTAAACTCATACTGTCTACGTCCTATAATAATTAATCACAACCGATAACACTTTCAAAAAAGGCATTTTAAAACTTTACCGCCAACCAGCGCCATACCGAACCGGTTCAACCACAACATACTATCCAAAATCATCTATAGGGTCAACATTACTAGTAACTCTCGTTGAAAAAATGAAATAGCCAATCCACTTAAATAAAATCAACTTGAACCGGTTCAAAAACTGTGGAATAATTATTATTTAATCACTCTGAGTAACTCAGAAAGACCATTAAAATTACTGGAATATTTATAATGAACAATGAACTACCTGTAGTAATCAAGAACTATGTAGATTGGCTAGCATGCTCAGCTCTCCCGCTTTGGAGTTCAAAAGGTGTCGATAATGAAGGGGCCAGTATAGAGCAATTCTCAGTAAACGGCTTGCCTGACTTAAAAAGTAATAAACGTATCCGAGTACAAGCTAGACAGATGTTCGTTTTTAGTGCTGCGGCTCAAGAGGGCTGGATTGACAATGGTTTTGATCTAGTTGCCTCGCTAGAGAGTTTCTGCCAAAAATATGCAAATATTCCTGAAAAATCTCATTATGCTCACATCTTAAATGCAAATAATATCATTATTAACCCAAATAATGATCTCTATGATATTGCCTTCTTTCTCTTGGCCTATGCATGGCGATATCATGTGTTTAACGATTTAAATGCACTAAAAAAAGCGAATCAGTTACTCAATACCATGGATAAGAATTTAAAAGAAGCCCCAGGTGGCTGGATGGAAGGAGATTATACTAGTGAGTACCGTCGTCAGAATCCACACATGCACCTTTTTGAAGCCTTCTTAACACTTTATCAATTCACTAAAGATGGTAAATGGCTTGCTAAAGCTGGTGAAGTATTTTGTTTATTTGAAACCATATTTTTTGACCATAAAAATAAGGTTCTGTTGGAGTATTTTACTGATGACTGGAAAGTAGCGCCGAGTGAAGTGGGTGAAATTGTTGAGCCTGGACATATGATGGAATGGGTATGGTTACTTAGACAATACCAAAAGTTCACGCAAGCACCAGTAGATGAGTACTGCCACGTATTATACCATAACGCTTTAAAGTTAGGCTTAGATAGGTCAAGTAACTTATTATTTGATGCCGTAAACCTTTCTGGTGTAGTAACGAAACCATCTAAACGGTGTTGGCCAATGACAGAGTGGATCAAGGCAAGTTTAGCCCAGGCTGAGTTTACTACTCATGAAGATAGTTACCCTTATACTGATGATAGTATTACCGCTATAAATTCACTATCACAACACTATTTAACATCCCCTCATCAAGGTCAGTATATTGACAGCTTAGATCAAGATAACCAAGTATTAAGTGATAATGCCCCTGCAAGTACATTGTATCACTTGGTCGTTGCTGGTTTAGAAGCGCAAAAGTTTGCAACTAAGTTTCACCTTTTTAAGTAAAATGATATTAGAGATTATTTATGTTACAAAACAACCCAGAATTAACCTGTTTTAAAACTTATGATGTTCGCGGCATCGTACCAAGCGAATTAAACCCTGAGATTGCATACAGGATTGGCCGAGCATATGCTCAAGTATTTTCTCCATCTGTAGTCGTTATTGGTAATGATATACGTTTATCAGGTCCTGATTTATCAAAAGCATTAACTCAAGGCTTACTTGATAGTAATGTTGATGTGATTGACATTGGTGAATGCGGTACAGAAGAAATATACTTTTCGGTTCCCTTTTTAGAAGCCGATGGTGGTATTTGCATCACCGCTAGTCATAACCCTGCCAATTATAATGGCATGAAATTTGTTGGCAAAGAATCTAAGCCAATCAGTGCTGATAATGGGTTATTAAAAATAAAGTCACTGGCTGAGCAAGCAAACTTCACTACGCCTAGATTAATCGGAACCTTATCAACAAAAGAAACAAGAAAAGACTATATAGAAAAACTAATGTCTTTTATCAATCTTGACAATGTCAAACCACTTACAATAGTCGCTAACCCTGGCAACGGAGGTGCAGGTGCCATTATTAATGCCATAGAATCTCAATTGCCATTTACCTTCAAAAAGCTTCATTTTACCCCTGACGGTAACTTTCCAAACGGTGTTCCTAACCCTTTATTACCAGAAAATAGACAAGATACCTATAAGGCGGTTACCTGTCATAACGCAGATTTTGGCATAGCATGGGATGGTGACTTTGACCGTTGCTTTTTCTTTGATGAAAAAGGACAGTTTATTGAAGGTTATTATATTGTTTCTTTATTAGCTAAAATTATGCTCGACAAATCACCAGAAGAAAAAATAATATATGATCCTCGGTTATACTGGGCAACGTTAGAAACAATTAGTAAAGCAAACGGACAAGCTGTTGTGAGCAAAACAGGCCATGCATTTATTAAACAGAGCATGAGAACAGAAAACGCTTTATATGGCGGAGAAATGAGTGCTCACCATTACTTCCGTGATTTTTACTACTGTGATAATGGCAGTATCCCGTGGTTATTAATCGCAGAGCTCATTTCAACATCAGGAAAAAAACTCTCGGAGCTTGTTGCTGACTTAACTCGTAGCTTCCCATGTAGTGGCGAGATCAATTTAACAGTCAAAGACAGTCAGCATATAATTCAGAAACTAAGTAACCGCTATCAAAGTAATGCCGAAAGTGTCGACTATACAGACGGTATTGGCATAAACTTCAAACAATGGCGTTTTAATGTTCGAAGTTCCAATACTGAGCCACTACTACGAGTGAATATCGAAACAAGAGGTAATCAATCTTTATTAACTCAGAAAACATCTGAATTAATTGAATTTATTAACCAAGAGGATAATTAGGAGTTTTTCAACTAAATGTTCAAACTAAGTAGTGAGTCCCCTAACCTCACTACATCCCCCACAATTAGCGAGCTTACTATGTTCAACTACTGCCCTAAATGCACAACAAACAACATTTCCTTTATAAATGGACATTTTTTCTCGTGTTCTGAATGTGATTTTTTGTATTACCATAATGCAGCAGCTTCGGTTGCAGCTATTATTGAGTACAAAGATGAAGTCTTGTTTACTGTGAGGGCTAAAGAGCCTGGAATTGGTTTACTCGATTTGCCTGGTGGATTTGTTGATCATAATGAGAGCTTAGAACACGCTTTATCCAGAGAGATATTTGAAGAGTTATCCTTTAACATATCCCCGAAACAATTTAATTATTTTACCTCAGAGCCAAACACATATAACTATCAAAATATAAAATACAATACCTTAGACTCAATATTTACGATTAAAGTAGAGAGTAAGCCGACAATAACTTGTGAGTCATCCGAAGTTATAAAAG
>NZ_BAAJMC010000037.1:0-13632 GCF_057551365.1 Colwellia sp. KS18-150
ATGATGGTGGACGATACTGGGCTTGAATTAGTGATACGGTGAGGGTGGTAAAGGGTAGAAGGTGCTTTAACGAATTAGTTTATTGTTTTGATATAGTAGAAAGTTTCTAGGATGTTGATGATGGTGGACGATACTGGGCTTGAATTAGTGATACGGTGAGGGTGATAAAGGTTAGAAGGTGCTTTAACGAATTAGTTTATTGTTTTGATATAGTAGAAAGTTTCTAGGATGTTAATGATGGTGGACGATACTGGGCTTGAACCAGTGACCCCCGCCTTGTAAGGGTACCTTTGTTAAGTTTTATTAAACGATGTTAAGTTGTGTAGCTTGTACTATATTGATAATTATAGCATAAACTTATATTAAATGTTTATGCTGTTGTTATCTAATAAAATCAATTTAAACAAAGTGTGTTTGTCTCTGTCACAAAGTCTACACTCTAAAATGGCTCTATTTACCGATTTTTGACCTTTACTTATAATTGTAGCAAACTAAACACATGCTTAATGTTTGAAGGATAATTAAATGGGGAAGGTCAAATATACTGTTCGTACGCCTTTATTAGCAAAAACTCCTATCATTATGCATCCATTAATTGGGGAGGCATTTGAGTATTCCCGTAATCAATCTTATCAATTTGATTTATCTAAACTATCAGCTAAGTCAGTTCAGCAGTTTCAATTACAAACACCATTACATGCAATTCAACAGGAAAAGAAAATATATTTTTTTTCAGGCTGGCATTGGCTTCCTTATTGTAACCATTTTGATCTTGATACTATTGTTGTTTTTATACACAAGAAAATAAGCGAACAAGAAATTTTAAACCTTGCTTGGAGTTATTTACTTTCAACTCAAATGACATCGTATAACCAAGCTAGCAATTTAGCTTGTATCAAAGATATTATCACTCAACTTCCTGCTACAGTGAAGAGCGATCTTCTTTTATCTGGATATACTTCATCTGAGCAAAGAATGGTTGAACAATTAACAGGTGAATCACGTTCGACAATAAGAAATCAAATTAAAAAGGCTGAATCACAAACGTGTACTTTGCCAAGCCATTTATTTCCTAGCAAGGTGTATATTAATTAAGTGTTTATATGAGTGTTAGTGATCTTGTTGAAATCCTACCGAGTAAAAATCTGAATTTGCCATCAGAGTTTGATGCTGGAAAAGTAGTTAAAGAGAATATTAAGCTACTCTTACATAATTTTAACCAACTAGAATTAGTTGATGCTGAAGAAAGGCAATATATTACAAAAGAGTTAAATAAACTCAGCTCAATAGATTTGCCTGATGGTTCGTTGGCTCCTAAATTAAATAAACTTAATAACGCCATCGAAAAGGCTGGGTTTATTCAAACATATACTTGTGCATCGTTTGTTTCTACTGTCCCTGTAAATAGTGCCGAGCTGTATCTTATTGTACAGAGTAAGTTACTTGTTGCAGCAATGTATTTAAGTGGTTTGATAAATTATGAGAAAATTATATCAAAAGCGTTTCAGCAATTTAGGACTATGGTTGATAAAAACGAGAAGCTTATTTTATTTTTACCTGACTTTAAGCTCCCTCTTATTCAATTGATACAAGAATTAGATACTTTAAGGCTTAAGCAAACTAAATTTTCATTAAGAATAATGCCTATAAAAAAGTTACTAGATTGTTATCAAAAAAAAGAACCAGTATATAGGCCTGTTATAAGATTACCTCCTACAACCATTAAACCTGATGGACCAATTATACCTAGGTCTATTGATACTGATGATGAAGCGTCAGAAGTTGTTGAGTACCAACAAATTCGCTTAAGTGGAGATGAGTGTTATGTTGAGGACGTTGAAAGGAATGCAGATCAAGTAAATATCGAGCAATATTATTCTGTTAAAAGTAAGCTACCGAAAGATATTAGCCATTCATTAGCGTTGCAAAACCAAACTGCAAAAGCTGTTATTAATAACATCAATCGTAGGCAGAAAAAGCTTGCTACTAGCACTTCATACTTAACACAAAGAGAAGTCTCTATTCTACTTGAAGAATGTCAGTCAAATATAGGTAAAACAGAAGAGTATACCTTTATCCTAGTGAGTTTGACGACCGGTCGTGGGTTATCAGATATTTACACTGAAAACTTTGAACTAGTTGAGGTAGAGCAAAACTACTATCTTGAGGTGAATATTGATTTACCAAACCATGCGGTTGATGAGCCGCTATCAAAATGGATAAATCGATCATCTCGAAAGCTTCATTTTGACCTTCCATATGTTATAGCTGAAGGACTATCAACTTTCTTCATATTGCATTTTAAACCACCTCCACGAATAGATGAAATTAAAGATATTTTAACTTCTATTAATAAATTGCAACGATGTAATATAACGCTCAATCGTATTAAAAATCACTTTGAATACTTTTTAACAAGAAAGGGAGTTGATGGATCTGAAATTGCCTTTATTCTTAATAAGGGTTTATCACAAGAACCGGGAACCTATTACTACAGCGTAGACACTGAAAGATTAGTAAGTCTTTATCAAGATTATATAGCTTGCTTATTTAAAGAGCCTAATGTTAAAAATAAATCGAACAAGTTTGGCAGCCAGCTTCAAGTAAAGCCAGCAACAATTAGTAACCTCTTTAGAGAAATATCAACTCGATTATCTCAAGAAAGAAAACGGCGAAGTGAAGGCGTTATTGATTTTCATAACTTGTATGTAATATATTCAATTTTGCTATTAAATATTGCGACAGGGCATCGGCCTGTTCGTGATCCTTATGAGTCTCTAGATATTTTTGATCTTAATGCCGAAACTATTTTTATATCTGACAAAGAGGAAAGAACAGAGCTTGCTGCGCGTGTTCTAGTATTACCCGAATTAGCTATTGAGCAAGTAGAATTATATCTAACGCATCTGAAAGCATTGTCTAATTACTATAAACACACCACTCCTGAAATATCGCGCTCAATAATGCTAACTACGAAAAGAAGTGAACTTGTTGATATAACACTGTTCTTTTTTATATTTGATGATGAGCTAGTACCTGTTACTCCGACTAGTTTGAAGGGGTATCTTGATAGTATTTTTCCTTTGCCATTAAATTGGCATAGACACTTTATGCGTACCAAATTACGTGAATTAGGGTTTTCTGGACCGTTTGTAGACGCTTGGATGGGGCATATTGGTCATGCTGGAGAAAATTTCGATCGTTATAGTGGTTTGAGTATGGATGATTTGCGTAATGTTGCTAAGGGTATCAATAATTATATGAGGGATAAGTTATTGATAGAGCCATTGAACGGGATGGATATATATTAATGCCACATTCAAACAATAATGGATTTGGTATTTCAGCGCGTTTTAGTATGCGTAAAAAACGCATTGATGCTATTCATAATAAAACTGAACGATTATTAGCTAAGCACCTTCCTGAGCTATTTGTTGAAAAAACTAACACTTCAGAGGTGCATTATGAAAGAAAAATGAGGGCACTTCAAAAAGATCTACAAAAGCACTTCACAAGTTTATATGAATATAAGTTTGCTAGAAATTGGGTATCTAAAGCTATCAATGATGGAAATAAGCAAGGTAAGTGGTTGTTAGAAGTGCCTCCTTATATGATCCGTGTTAAAAGAGCAGCTCCACTTCGTACACTGAAATGGTTTAGCAATGTAAAACAATTAAATATTTGGAATGTCGAATTTCATAAGGTCATTTATACACCTGATGGGGTGTCCAATTTTGACCAGCATGAGCTGTTAGGTTGCATCTTAATTTCTGCTGCTACTAATGGTGGATTATGTATTCCAAATGCTTTGGCTTCACTAGGGGAGCAATTATATAGAAAAAGTAATCTAATTATTCAAAGAAATGATTGGATTTGGATTGATTTACAATTCAATAATTCAAACCAAGCGCTAAATCATGTTATTAAAGTTGACGATGAGGATAAAGATGTAAGTCTTAGGCGATGGTATCCCGATATGGTCACACTTTCTTTAATTCACCTTTATTTGGTTAAGAAAGATATCAAAGATACTGAAAGCGACTTAACTATGTTGACGGCTATTACATGCTGGAATTTTATGCATCCATTGTTAAAAAAATATGACAACTATGCATCGATAAAATTAAATACGATCAATATATTTTGTAAAGCGGCAGTTGGTTTGACAGAGCAGCAAGATAGTATTCAACTATCACAAGTGAATGTTAATTATGCTTTGGGTATTGTTCCTTGTGCTTCATTAACACCCCAATTTCAATCTTCACTATTTAACACCTTTGAGATAAAAAAAAGCAACTATCAATTTGCTGAGTTAGTTCAAGTACCTTCGAACAAAGCCAACAGCTCATCAAAAAGTAAAAATACTAGGCAAGGTGTGGTTTTTGAACAGTTGATAGCAAAGGTTCGAGATGCTATTGGTATCTATGTTGATAACAATAAGAAAATGAGGGGGAGGGAATATAAACTTAACACACCTAGCAATGCACATAAAAAACTAACTGAAATATTAAGTATGGAGTTACCTGACAATGCTAGATTTATTATTTTATGGTTATTTTATTTATTAGATGAAAAAAAACGTAAAGTAAGAACATTACGCACATACTTTTCAGCAATCGGTACAAAATGGCTAAGTTTTACATCTGAAATTGATTTAAATGTGATCGATGAAAGCGACTTTTTTGAGTTATATGAGTCTATTCTTGATATCGAAGTAAGTGAAAAGACTAAAAGTTACTGTGCGTCACGGTTTCAAGAATTTCATCAGTTTTCGGTAAGAAATTTTGATTTCCCCCCATTATCTCAACCCTTGCCATTTAGTAAAAAGAGTCAATCGTATGTACGAACTGGGTTTATTTCAGAGTCGGTATTTAAGTTATTGTTGCAGTGCGTTTCTCAAATCACTGATTTGCAAGAAAGAACTAAACATGGTTTGATTTGCTTGCTCATTATTGCATATAGAACAGGTCTTAGAAGAGGTGAGCTAATAAAATTAAAATATTTTGATATTGAGGATTCTGATGAAAAATGGCTTTATGTAAGGAATAACAAATATGGAACTAACAAAAGCTACAGCGCCTTAAGAAAAATACCATTAACAGTATTATTGTTGGATGAAGAGCTTGAAATTTTAACTAAATATTTAGCCGTTAGACGTTTTGATATTGATAATAAAACCAACGCGCTATTGTTTTCAATGCCTGCAACTAATGAAATACCTTTAGACGCAAACAAGATTAGCTCAATGGTTAAGTTCTTTTTAAAAGAGATTACATCTGGGTTACCTCTAACGTTTCATCATCTACGTCATAGTGCATTGTCTAAGTTACATGTTGTTTTAGAGCGTGATGAAAAACTAATAGCTGAGCTGACCTCATATAGACCTGAGAAGGCGAGTGCTATTAGAGAGCTGTTAGTCAGTGAAGATATTGAAAATAATCAACGAGATATTTATTGGGCATTGGCAGGGCTTGCCGGACATGTAACACCAGAAACAACATTTGCTCATTACCTGCATTTTACAGATAAAGTAATTGCAAATAAGATTATAAATTCCCGACAACAGTATTCAACAACACAGTTAAGTATATTGAGTGGGCTTTCTAGTAATTTTTTTACGAGGTTATGTAAGAAAGAAGAGATTAAAAAAACTAATGTAGATATCAATCATATTAAATTAGGTTTAATAAAAGGGCTTAAGCCTTACACAGAGGTAATTAAACCAAATAAGAAAAAGCGGACAAGAGCAAGTACTTTAAGAGTTGAAGATATCAATATCAAGCCTTTTGTCATAGAGCCAACATTTGATTTGTGTATGTCTATTTTACGAGACGCGGAACAGGGGATGATTTTATCTGAGCTGGTCATTAAATATCAGTTAAGTGAAGTTATCATCAATAAATGGCTTGAAAATAGCAAAGCGCTATCTGGCTTAGTTACGAGTAAAAATAAATCAAGGCTTTTTTCCTCACTAAAATTGGTACCTAATGGTCAAATTCCATTAGCGCCAAGCAGACCACAAAGCAATAAGGAATTAACTGATGCTGATAAAGCAATTGAGAGTTTACGTAGCTTACATGAAAAGAAACCTCGAAAAATTGAGCATAGTATTAAGTACTTTATCACTCATGTAACGTCATCTTCATCAGGTATTGCTTTTTCTAGTACAGTCGAACTCAAAAGGTTTTTGAAGTTGGTATTGGGTGTTTTTGATGAAAGCAGATGGCGTCTACAGTTAAAGCCTAGAAACCCCTTAGATAAAAAGAAGTGTCAAGAAAGATGGCAAAAGGTAAATGAAAATATAAAAATAGAAATTTTGCAAGAAACCACTTTACGCAGAAGCTTATACCCTAATGGTAAAATTGAGCTATATCTAACCCATCCGGATGAAAAAACATTGATTGAAAAATCAAAGGCATATATGCGTCAAAGTGAAAAGTATAGCTCTAATGCTTTGACGTATATATTTCATGGTTTAGCAATCTATTTGTTTAAAAAAGATGAATGTAAAGCGTTTGTGGACAGAAATAATAATTAACTATTACATGCATCTTTCAATGCCTTACCTGCTTTGAAACCAGGTACATTTGAAGCTGCAATTTGAATTTCAGCACCTGTTTGTGGGTTACGGCCTTTGCGCGCCGCACGAGCAGATACTTTAAATGTACCAAAACCGACTAGCGCAATATCGCCACCATCAGCTAACTCAGATGAAACCGTACCTATTAAACTATCTAATGCACGACCTGCAGAAGCTTTAGTAATATCAGCACCTTCAGCAATTTTGTCTACTAATTGACCTTTGTTCATTGTTATTTTCCTATTTGGTTTTTATTGTTGTTTTAATATTAAACAAATATGTCTATGTAGGGAAATAATTATCGTAAACAGAATTTGATTCTATCTCGCTCAGGGGCACAAAGTGCCATGGAAATTATGATCAATTTGTGCATACTTTATCTCAGCTGACTAAATTTTAGACTTCGTTTTATCACTTTTTAAATGGAAAACAGGCCTTTAGCGTATTTCTATTTTTATGTGAAAATTGAGTTAATATGTTGTTTTTAAAATAAAAATTCTTCAAAATTTGGAATGTTATTGAGTGGAATAACTGCAGTGAAAATGGTTACTAGCTGCTCATAAAGTCGCGTGAAGGCATTGCTGCATCAAGACAAAATAAAATAGGGTAAGTGGAGTGATTTTTGTAGTACTGTTTTTTATCATTGCCGATTTAGCTACTAGGAAATATGGTTCTTAGCATTAAATTGGGATTAGAAAAGGTTTTAATAAAGACTATTTAAAGGAAATACTTCAAATGGTCTTTAAAGTTAAAGAAGTACTATTTCAACTGTAACTTAACGTTAAACCCTCGCAGAGCGGGCAATGATGCAGACTCATCTATCTGCCATATACTATCAAAGTCAAAATTATAACTGCTTTGCATTTCCGCACTTGTATCATCAGATACACAGTAATTTGAACCTGAGTCTAAATCCGGTGCGCTCCAATTAGAGCCAACGAGACTTTTTGACTATTACTATTTCTTTGCTGAGTGGCATAAGAGTGTGTAACTTGACTATTATTATTACTTCCTATTAAAGAACCAAAGTTTCGGTCATATATACTTGTTCCTGATATATCTACGCTTGAATAAACATTGTCTAAAGAGTTGTTATTAATGCCTGTTGACCCACCGATATACCATACGTTTGTTGAATGCGTATTTATCTCCCCCATCGCAAACATATTCGTGTAAGTTTGCTAAGCAGGGCTATCTATTGAGCCAAACAGCCCACCAATTTTACTGCTAGTTGTAGGTGTTTTAATACTAATGTTGACATCAGAATATACATCTCTAATAATTTTTTTGTTCACTACTCCAATTAAATCGCCGAAATTTTGGCCTTTATTCGTACCATAATCACTGTCTATAGTAATGTAGCCTTCGGCCAACGAGTTGCTAACTATTTACTTGTTAGGTCGAAGCTGTATCTATAAAATTAGAATGGTTTTTAATATCCATTAAACGAACTGAATTTTTTTCAAATCAGATACCCACTAGATAAGGATTGCCCAGACTAATTTTTGCTATAATTACCAATATAACCAACTAAATATATATTCGCCATGCATAGCTTCAGTAATGTGCCGTAATTGGTCAATTAGCTCTTGGTTATTGTAGCGAGCCTTTAAATGACTTGATAATATTCCCATACTATTGCCGCGAATTGATAATAGCGTTGGTTGTTTTTTATAGATGCTTAAATAAGCATCTTTAGCTTGCTTAAATTGTCCATTAATCAGTAACTCTAATGGTTTTTGCTGATTATCTGGTAACGGATTTAAAATACGCATTGGACTACCAAACTGATGCCATTCAATAGCACCGTCTTGACGTAATTTAAGTCTAATGCCTGACATATCTGTTGACATCTCGCTATTACCAGCAGGATAAAGCGAAGAAAATATTGATTCAGTTACTTCCATTTTTAACTCGCCATTTTCCTGGGTGATTTCTAAGGCTTTATCTGGGCTGTAATCATAACGGCCAAGCCACTTACCTATAGTCTTTTGGTCTACCTTGTTAGTTATTTTGTTTATTGGTTGATAAGCATATATGGCGTCTAATACAGGATCTTTACCAGCCAAAATATCTTGCATACTTGTTTCAACAGGAATATCAAGGGCAATTGCATCACGTTGGTCATTATCGTATGTGGTATTCCACTCTGAAAATGATAAGTTAACGATTACGTGAGAGTTAGGTAAGCGGTATTTTGCCTGAGGACCAGCTTCTCCGGCAAAACTTGAACTGTCTCCGACCTTTTCGCCTGCGAATAAGGCCTGGGTTTTTATTTCCATATTTCCAGAAAAATTAACAGCTGCAGAAAAAGTGTTACGTCCAGTAATCACAAACAATTTACCATGTTGGTTAATTGCTTTATGCCCTGCAATCGCGTTGACCAGTGGAGCATTTAAAAGCGAATTACCACCGCCATTATTACGCACATCGATAATTAGTTTTTGTGGTGATAAGCTATCAACAGCTTGCATAACTTGTCGGCTAAACTCTGCTATTTGTCCATTTTCGAGCTCTAACACTGAACCGTAATAAACATACAAAGCATTTTCACGTGGGAAATGCTTAAACCAACGCGGTTTATCAGTATTTTGTAAGTAAATAGGTTTAGGGGTTTCCATATCTTGAAGGTATGCCCAGACGACCTCATTATACTTTCGTTTATCTTTTTTAAAAGTATGTTTGCGCTGTTTACCGTTTGCCAATTTTAAGGTTAATGTCATCTTTTGATCAGAGTTAGTAACCCCAGTAGCTTTTAGCAAACCTGCATAGTTGTAGACAAAGCGAGAATGGTTTTTGTAACTTGAGCTACTAACGGCTGGAATGTATTGAGTCATTAATTTAGCTGCTTTTTCTACTGGCGTTTCATCAAAAGCAACAATTTTTGCGCCAAGTAAATGTTGGTATTGCTCGTCAACTCGGGTGATAAATAAACCGTCTTCGAACCACTCGGATCTATAAGGATAGAAGCCAAAACGATCTGCATTATTGCTCACATAAGAGTGGCCATCATTAATATAGGCTACTAATGCGTTAATATAGCTATTAGCTTTATGTGGCTTGATGCTTTTAGCATGCTCAATATATGCTCGTGCTTGATAAAATAGCTCCATGTAACCAGCTTCATCATTAGACCAGAATGGATTGATATGATTATTACGGATGTAGCGATCTAATGTTGTTAGATCTTGTAACCATTGATCTTTGGTTAAATTAGCATTCAATTTATTTTTAGCAATAGACTGCATGAAAGTATGGTAATTATCTCGCATCCTAGGTGAAACAAATGAAATTTTCATGGGAAAACGGCGCAACGAAATGCCAGCTTTGGAAAAGTAATCTAAGGTGTTGCTACTGATGTCTTTACTGCCTTCTGATAAGTCTTGCTGGCCATATTCAAGCTCAAGCATGTGTTTTAAGTCAGGAAATAATTTACGAATATTCATTATATGGATAATATCTAGCTGGTTATCACTAAACATCATTTCAACAAAGCGCTTTTTGCCTAAATACGAATAACCCGTGCACTCAAGTTGTCGTTCTTCGGTAGAGTGTTTATTTAATATTTTAGGGATAGTGAGAATCTTCAGGTTATCGCATTTGCTTGATAGCTTTTCTTTCACTTGTTCGATGTTACTACCGAAAGGAGCAATATGGTGAGCGAATTCTTGCGTATAAACCAGAGGTGTTAGTAGTAGAGATGTGCAAAACAAAAGACCTAATAGAACAGACTTGTTTGTTACAATATGATGTGCTGCATTTAAAAGCGTATGACTGATTTTTTTCATTGCGTTTACCTCATTTCGTTTCTATATAATCATTGTAGAAACGTTTTTGCTGTAATCGTCTTAAAAGATGAATTTAGACTAAATTTGTTTGTTTTTATGCGTCCAATATTAATTTCGCACTTAGTACGAAATTAATATTTCTTTAATAATCAAACGGTTTTTACATATTGACTTGGCGTCATTCCAGTTAAGCGTTTGAATACGGCATTGAACGATGATTTGGAGTTGAAGCCTGCATTGAAGGCAATATCGAGTAAGTTTTGATTTTTTGATTTCTGATTTAATGCTTGTTTAATTTCTTCAATGCGAAATGAGTTAATATAATCTGAAAAATTTTTATTTCCTCCTTGGTTGATTGCCCAAGAAACATCTTTTTCAGATAATCCTATTTCTTCAGACAGATTCCGCAAGGATAATTTAGGCTTTCGGTAAGCGTGAGATTGTTTAACGTGACTATCAATGCTGGCAAAAAGTTGCTGTGCTTGTACTTGATCGCTATTGGTTTGTATTGATTTATAATCATCGATTGTTAATAGTTGATCAAAGTCTGCGATTCCTGAGTACAATTTTGGATGACGAATGGCTTTAATGACTAGATAACTGGTTGTTAAGATCAAAAGTGTAAGCTCAATAAAGTACCACTGTATCAGCAATTGATAATCAATTACTTGTTGTAGGTTCATACGAATAAAAGAAATAAACTTTGTAATAAATATAATGGAATATATTCGTATCATCCAAGCTAATTTATATTTCTCTTCATACGAGGTGATGTTTTTTAGTACTTGGTGGTAACGGTGTAACAGCTTAAAGGTTAGAGCAAAGTAGATAATTAATATTGCAAAAGCTATTTGCATTAAAGTAGGCCAATATGCAGTAAAGCATAAGGCAACTATAGCAGGAGAAAAGTGAATACAATGCTTGCTTAAACTAATATCACCATAGATTAAATTCTTGGTAAATAAGTAGTATAGTGGGCCTATTGCTAGAGGAATAGCAGGAGTAATTAAATAGAAGTCTCGAGTTATTCTTAATTCTTCAAGAATATTGAAAAGCATCTGTAGTGCATAGGTTGCTAGTAGAAACGCCAGAGCTTTATATTGTCTTTTATTGAAAACTAGCATAATGCTAAATAGGCATATGCTTATTAAAATAATATGAAGAACATTTACTGGGTAAATAGTAATAGATGTTACGGAGATTATGTTCATTGGTACAAAACTCTCTTGTTCTAACTACCTCTTAATGCCTAATTTATAGAAGTATTTTGATCATGAACTAACAACCATTCATTGTGTTGTTTCTTGAACACTAAAGTTAAATATTGCTTTTTATGAATTGGTTTTTTATTTACCTTGAACTCTCTATAGTCAACCCACAGTATAACTAAACCTAAATTTTCATTCTCTATTGTTCGCAGCACTTTAGTTTCAAAAGTCCAATCATTCGAATCAAACCATTGTTTCATCATTGATTTAAATTTAGAAATGTCATTTACGTAATTACCATTTGGTAAAATCAATGAGAGATCACCGTCTTTATTTAAAGTAGATTCAAATGTCAAATAGTCCTTTTCTTGTATTGATTTTATATGTTTCTTGAATGTGCATTCAAAGTTACAGCTGTTAGCTTTAGCGGGTAAAATGCAAGCTATAGCCAATAAAAGTAGTGCTGTTATTGTTTTCATAATACTTATCTATTTCCAGGTATATTGTTATTTAGAGCTAGTTTTCATTTCCCATACTTGCCATAGAGGAAGGGATTGACTCTTTGCTAAATCCATCGCTATCTTTTGATGATATTTAGAAAGTTCGAGCTTATTTTCACCTTTTAAAGCTAAGCTATATTGATGATGCCATAAAGCAGAGGTTTTACCTTCCAACTCAATTCGTTCAAGGATGTCTTTAGCCATATCGTACTTTCTTGTCGTGTTGTAGCCTTTTGCCATATAGTTAGTTATGTTGACAATTGACTCTGGAAAATGATGTTTTACTGTTGCTAATATTTCATTAGTTTGGGCTAGTTGCTTGGTTTGAAAAACATATTTTGAGAATTTATATGCTTGTAGCCAGCCAATGCTGAAACCATTGAAACCTTCTTTCTTTTCAATAAAAGTATTTAGAACTTCGGTAACATTTTCATGTGCTTTCAACTCATAACCGTCTTCAAAATAATCTGGAAAAAGGAAGTTGAAGCCTCCTTCTAGTGCAGGTAAGGCTGTTGTGTAGTGGGTTTCTTCTGGGTATTTTTTGAAGGCTATCTTAAATTTCTCATTTTTATTTTTGAGTATCTCATTATAAGCGTTTTCTACTCCCATTCCTTGTTCGTTGGCTACTGATAAATAAAAAGGAGCAAGTTTTTTACTTTTATTCTTAGAAATGAAATCAATAATTAGCTCAGACGTTGAATAGTCATCGTACCAATAGCTAGGACTCATGGCTAAGAAGGCGTCGAAAGGGGAATCAGTTTGAACCATCGCGTAAGTTGTAAAAAGGCCTCCTAAGGAATAACCTGCTAATATCCTGCTTTTATTTGTACGATAATTGTTGTCTATGTGAGGTATAAGCTCTTGATTTATATATTTATAAAACTCCTTTGAACCTCCGAAATCATCATTTTCATCTACAGGCCAAGTCGTTTGTTTTAAGTAGTCAGAGTGCCCATTAGTGGCAATGCCAACGACAATCATCGGTGGTATTTTACCCATACTAGCTAAATGTTTGGTAGCAGCTGCAACATGCCTAAACTGAAAGTCACTATCGACAATGTAGATTGTCAAATAATCCTTGTTGTTATCTTGGTAATTCTCTGGCAAGTCAACTGTGAATCGCCTTTCTTGATGTAGTGCTTTTGAGAAATGGCTATTTAGCACCCCTGATTCAAGCACTTCGACAGCCAAAGTGTGCAATGGTGTGGCTATTAAAATTATCAATATTAAAAAACGTTTCACTATATCAATTCCTATAATTGTTGATTGTTTAACCTAATTAGTACTTTTTGATTTGAGCGTATATCGAGAATAGTCGAAGGGTAATTCGACTGTTTAAAATTGATATTTAATTGGTATAAAACGGTTCATTCTAATGATGAGGTGGATATAACCATATTAGTAATTAAACATTTAATCGAAGGTTCTTATTTAAATGACCTAAGAGATGAACGATATCATCTCATTAGCAGCATTCAAAATTTGGAAGCAGCTAGTAGTATTTGTTTCAATTTCTCCCTTTCATCACTCAAATCCCCCTGAACTTCATTTTCGTA
>NZ_BAAJMC010000038.1:0-8453 GCF_057551365.1 Colwellia sp. KS18-150
AAATTTGTTCTATTAGATCATGATTGTTTATATCTTTAATACTCTAATTTTACTGATATATATTTTATAAGAAGTATTGCGAAGGTTGGCTATGTTTGGGCACAAAATACATTATATTTCATTCATTATATTTCACGTTATTTTTTCTAACTACACTCATGCCTCAATTGAGAAAAACACCTCTATTGATCAAGATAGCGCACAAGCTTATATAAATTATGCCATTAGCAAAAAAAACTCTGACCTTGATGCCGCCGCCTCATCGTTAGAACATGCTTATTACTTAGCTAAAAAAAATAATAATAAAGACATAATAGCTAAAATAGTCTTAGAGCAAGCTCAAATAGCTAAGCTACAAAAGAATTACTTTTTAGCCCAAAAATACTTATCCAAAGCGGAAACATTAATTCCCCCTCTAAACAATGCTCAACTATCAGTAAAGTTTTTGACGCAAATGTCCACGATCCAAAGGTATTTAAATAAATATCAAGATAGCCTTCATTATGTACAAAGTGCTATAGCAATAGCACGAGAGAGCCGTGAACCAACTCTTATTTTTATGTGTCTACAAATCAAGGGAACATTATTGCTCAATATGAAGCGTTATGACGATGCTATTACGTCATATTTATCAGCGCAACGCTATATGGATTCTGAGAGCTTATTAAACAAAATAGAATTATTTCGTGATACGGCTAATGCTTATAACAAAGCCAATGAATATCAATCTAGTATTAAATATTACAAAAAAACATTATCAATTATAGATGATTCAACTGCCGCTGAAATAAAGTTACACACCTTAACAGAAATAGCCAAAACTCACGCCAAAATTGCTGAGTATTCTCCCGCCTTAGAAAATGCAAAGCTTTCATTAAAGCTTGCGAGAGTAGAAGAGAACAATGAACATATTTTAAAAAACTTAATTGTACTTTCAACCATTTACCGAAAGATATCTAGTTATGAATCAGCCTTATCTTCCGCCTTAGAGGCGATAAAAATATATCAAAATATTAATGACAATGACGGTCTCGCCGCTGCCGCTAATGCCATAGGTCTTGTTTACATACATTTAGGTCAAACTGAACAGGCTAAAAGTTACTTTTCTCAAGTAATCGATCTGCCAAGTAATAAAATTAAAACAAAATACCGAGCCGCAGCATTAAGAAGTTTAGGGAAATTAATGTTTGCTACCTCACAGGACAGTCAAGGACTAAAGTTATCGAATCAGGCTCATAATCTCTACGAAAAAATAGGTGATACTAAAGGTGTAGCTACAGTACAAAAAAATATTGGCTATATTTATTATAAAATGGGACTAATAGATGAGGCCGTTCACTCATACAATTTAGCTAACGATCTTTTTCAAAAACTTAATGACATGTGGAATGAAGCTGAAACAAAGGCCTACTTGTCCACAGCCTTACTTAATGTCGATACAGAACAGTCAATTTCCTTAGCCCTTAATAGTTTACAATTAGCACTTGATATTGGAGCTAAATCAATCGCAGAACAAGCTTATGGCATATTAATTCTCGCAGAAGAAAAAAACAAAAATTATAAACAAGCGTTAAATTACGTAAAAAAAAGAGAGTTATTAAGCAATGAGATCAGAACTGACGCCATTAATAAACGTTCTGCAGAAATACACATTATTTTGGATGTTGAAAAAAAAGAAAGGGCCTATGAAAGGCTCAAGCGTGAAAAAGCTATTATTTCATTAGAATTAGAAAACAAAAAAAGTCGATTAACTTTACTTGAAAAAGAAAAAGAAATTACCGATTTACAAGCTCAAAATACAGTAATTATTTTCAGTGTCATCGTTATCATATTTATTCTTATCTTAAAGTTTTTTAAAATAAAGCATATATCAACTCGCTTGCCATTAGTTATATCAACTACTGTAATTTTTAGCTTATTATTATATTCGGTAAATTCTTATAGTATTGACATAATTAAGCTAACTCAAAGTGGCTCCTCACTAGATAATCGCCCCAAATACACTAGAGCAATCCTTAAACAAGCACTTGAATTTAGTAGTAAAAAATACGGCCCCTATGAAATTCAAATAATAAATCGGCATCTAACAAATTCTGAAGAGATATGGAGAGTCCATGAGGGTAATTACATCAATTTAACCATGGCAATGACCTCTCCCGATTGGGAATATTTAGCACTACCTATTAGGATCCCAATTCGCAGAGGGATTGGCAGTTACCGATTACTTACTATAAACAAGTTAAATAAAGACAAATTTACTTCCGTAAATACGGTACAAGACTTAAAGTCACTCTCCATTGGCTTACAAACTGAATGGATCTTAAATGATTTACTCAAAGAAGAAGGGTTTATAACGGTAGAAAGTTCATCATACGATGGGGTATTTAGAATGCTTGATAACCAACGTTTTGATTTTACGCCACGAGGTGTTCACGAGGCTTATGATGAAATATCAATTCGTCAAAACTTATTAAAAAACTTAATGATAGAGCCAAAACTTGCGATATATATTCCCCAACCTTATTATATTTTTGTTTCACCTAAATACCCTAAAATTGCCGAAAGAATAGAATATGGTTTAGAGGAAATGATCTTAACTGGCGAATTACAAAGAATGTTCAATGAACATTATGCTGGGTTCATAAAAAATGCCAACCTGGCTAGCCGCACCATTCTTAATATAGAGAACAAATACTTAACAAATAAAACTCCTATAAACCGTAAGGAGCTTTGGATAAAGTTTGATATTGAAAATGGTCGCTAAGGTATCAACGCAAACTATTTCAATTAAGTAAGATATATTTCAAAAATGTTATTTGGTCTATTAATATTCAATTCATTTAGTGGTCGTGAATATCATTTTAAAGTAATCAACCTATACGCTAGCAGCGATATCTTGTTTGGCTAATTCAGTAATCAAATTACTAACTCTCGACAATAATCCTCGAATGGATTTTCCTTGAGCGTGCTGCGATTCAACCAACTTAATACAGCTATCAACTAACAAATCACTATAGGCAAAGCCGATCAGGGCGACTATTTTGACCATACTAACTTCATCAAGCATCTTGCTAGTTTCATCTTGTTGTTCGTAAACTATATTGACTAACTCGATGGTACTGACAAGTTTTTCCATCTGCGGAGTTAATTTAACTAATGATTTTGCTCTTTTACTTACCGCTTTATCAACTAGCTCTTGGCTAGCAACTAAATTTTGACGAAGGTTTTTTCGAACTCGAGCTGACTTACGCTTAACAACCTTTCGCTCCATCGACTCATCAAATGTAAACTCGCTGTCAACAAACTTACCGATATTGGTAACACTTAATCGCTCAGACATTATTGCTGCAGATTTAGCGGTTTTTCGAGTAAAATCTCGATAATCTTCAGCAAAGCCGTGTGTAGAAATACACTGCGCTAAATCCAATATCAAAGCGTCAGTTTTACCTTTAAAGGCGCGTAAACATCTGCCAATAATCTGTAAATATAACCTTAGAATTTTTGTCGGCCTAGCTAAAACAACACAATCAGTGGCGGGATCATCAAACCCTATGGTTAACATTGACATATTAATGATTAATCTAACTTCATTAGACTTGTATCTTCGTATGCTTTCATCATTATCAACCGTCGAGCGTTTTGAGTGAACTAACTCATGCTCAACACCGAGTAAATCAAAAGCCTCTGATAACGACTCTACGTGTTTAATGGAGTTAGCGAACAGCATTACTTTGCGTCCATGAACTAATGCATCATTGACGGTTTGCTGGGCAACCAAAGAACAGTGCTCTAGTAATATGCAGTCTAAGCCTGAAACACTAAAGTCGCCTCGATACATTTTAACAGCGCTGTAATCTATCTCTTGCGATAAGCTGGGAACTTTATAAACTGGCTTGGCTAACTCACCTAATTCGATTAATTGTTTTGTCGTGGTCTCTTCTATCAAAATCATCGACTTATCAATATAAACACCTAATCTATCAATAGGTGTCGCAGTCAGGCCTATAATTAAATCTGGGGCTAGCTCTTCGCGCATTGCAATATAAACACCGCCCATACAACCGACATGATACTCATCACGTAATAAGACATCACACGCTATATTAAGGTGCTTTCTACGAGCAAATGACTGCTCCATGACTAAAGTCACATCACCACCAGGAATATATTTGTAGCCCGACTTAACAACACTGACCGTTAGCCCATTAACCGTGAGGGTATTTAATAACTGAGGAATTAATGCCGCATTACGAAGACTAACAACAACTTTTTTGTCAGACATCGCTTGGCATAACTTAAGTATACAGATACTTTTACCGCCACCTGTCGGTAGTGCGATAATAGAATTTGCTCCTGCACGAATTGCCTTATTGACACTATTAACCTGATAATGTTTTTCTAATATCTGCATGCCATACTACTCGGACTTTTTCCTACTGGCCTGATAAAACCAATTAATGAACAACATAAGCTCGCTGTAAAATGTACACAAAGTGCAATTCAAATCTTACGAGAAACAGTACATTATACACAAACTAATTTAATATGCAGAACGACGTGTTTTCGTCTATATTTTCGACGTCAATAAAGTGTAGTTAAATCCTTTTAATACAAAAATTTAAAAATAATAAAATAAATTTGAACTAATCTAAAAAATAGCGCTCTTACTTAACAGTAATGTTATTCCCTTAGTGTTTCATGTTTGTTTTATGCCCTTATCTTTATAAGGGCATTTTTTTTGCTTTTTTTACCTAAACACAATAACAATAACAATAATGTTATTCCCGCTCTTATTAGATAAGTTTCATGTTTGTTTTATGCCCTTATCTTTATAAGGGCATTTTTTTTGCTTTTTTTACCTAAACACAATAACAATAACAATAATGTTATTCCCGCTCTTATTAGGTAAGTTTCATGTTTGTTTTATACCCTTATCTTTATAAGGGCATTTTTTCTAAGTTTTCTAAGTTTTCTAAGTTTTCTAAGTTTTCTAAGTTTTCTAAGTTTTCTAAGTCATAGTAATAACAACAATGTTATCCCCACACTTATTAGATAAGCTTCATGTTTGAGAGTAATGACTAAAAAATGTTACGAAACTTTTCTCTAGACAGCTAAACATTGCTTATTGGCGAACTGGTCGTTAACCTAATAATAAATCATAACAAGATAAAATAAGATAATGTCCATAGCTTTCCAAAGAGCACTCGCCACTTGCTGTTTATTAACCTTAACTTTACCCAGTAGTCTTTTTGCTCAAGAGCATGAGTTAGGCACATTACCACCACCGAGAAAACTAACAACTCAGCAAGCTGAAGTTGCTGAAAAAAATTATCAAAAGTATTGCTCCTTGTGTCACGGAGCTGACAGACAAGGTCATGTTAATGATCATGCGCCTTCGTTGCGCAGTAAAAGCTTATTTGAATCTGGAGTGCCCCACGCAATTTTAAGGCCCATGTCATATGGTAGAAAAGGTACTGCTATGGGTGGGTATCTCGATGAAATAGGTGGCCCCATGACCTTGGATGAAACCTGGAATTTAACCTATTGGTTATTTGAACAGGCCGGTGTTCAACGATTAAAACTGTCTACTAAGCCCGTTCATGGAGATATAAAACGTGGCGAACAAGCCTATTTAGAAAATTGCACCAGTTGTCATGGTGTAAATGGTGAAGGGATAACAGCTCCAGCTTTGGGAAATCAATCTGCATTAGCGCACAACACCGATGAGTTTATTCGACATGCGATACAAAATGGTCGACAAGATACTCCTATGCAAGCCTATAAAGATAAGTTATCAGCGGAAGATATCAATAATATTACTGCCTTTTTACGCAGTAAATCATTAGGTTGGAAAGAAGAAAAAACGATTTTAAAAGCACTACCAAGTCCTGAAAATTACGTTATCAACAAAGAAGGTGAAGATCCAAATTTCTCCCTTAAAGATGATATGTACATTTCATCCGAAGAATTAAGTAAGGCATTATTAGCAAAAAATAAAATGGTCTTACTTGATACACGTGTGCCTTCGGTATGGCAAACCGCGCATATAGAGGGTTCTATTCCTTTTCCTTATTACGCAGATTTAGATGAGACCGTGGCAGGTATTCCTAAAGATGTGCAAATTATTGCTTATTGCTCGTGCCCTCGCGCAGCGGCAGATCACACCATTAATAAATTAAGGAATCGTGGTTACACGCGAACCGCAGTGTTATGGGAAGGTATATTTGGTTGGATGAACCAAGGCTACCCGGTAATGCGAGGAGATATTGAGAATATTGATGAGCGATGATGAGCCAGCAGTAACTTAAAAATTACAGATCTCTCATTTAGTCACATTGTGCATTGATAAAATATATTCAGATAAGTCGATGCCAATAGCATTTACTTTAATCTCGTTCTGTTTTAGCAACCACTGTTTCTCTGGGATTTCCCCTAAACTTAACAGTAAAACAATATTCTTATAATTTTCAAATTCTACTAATGCAATACCAGCAAAATATTTATTGCAAAGGCGCAATATTTTTAAAATTTGTTCTTCACTTTCCGGCTCTATATTTAAACTAACAACACCATGCTGATTTAAATTTTTACTCAGAAGTTGATAAAAAGAGTCTTCATTAATGCAAGGTAAGTTATTTTGACCACTAAAAATATCACATATAATGAAATTAAAAGGCTTTGAATTATTTGCCAGATACTCTTCTGCCGATTGGCAATGCACTTTTGTATGCTCTGGCAAATAAAAGTATTCTCTTGCCATAGCATTCACTTGAGGTGATTTCTCAACCGAGGTGAGGTTTATTTCCGGATGAACTCTAAAAAAACGTTCAAAAACACCACTTCCCATACCTAAATTCAATACAGTATTTAAGTGATTCTGCCAAAGTAAAGGGAGCAACATCGCCTGGCAAACAGGCATTACCACTTGCTGGTTATCATTTTTATTCATCACCGACTGCAAAGAGTCATCATCAAATCTGAACCATCGATAGTGTTTAGATTCTCTAACTTCGAGCTGACTTCCTTCGATACTTTTAGAGAATATCAATTGTCCGCCATCAGCTTTTAGTGTTAATAAATTCATGTAATTATTGGTTTTGGTTGTCATGCCTATATTAAATAGCATGAGTAAACTTATGACAATAATGTTCTTCAATACATCAATGATGAAGTAAACACTAAAAACTATAGTTAAATCGTAGTTAACATATCAAAAATATCAAACAAGTAGCCTGCTTATGGATAGCAGGCTCTGTTGATGTTTTCTAGTACACAAGAGTTTTCCCTCCTGGGGGGATGGGTTAAAAGATTAAGCTTGATATAATAAAGCTAGAAAATCTTTAGACTCATTTAAGTTGGTAAATTCAAATAAGCGTGAACCTGATTGATCTTTAATGGCAACATTTAATTTGTTAACCGAAATAGATACCACGGGTGACGTGATTGAAAATACTTTACCTTTATAGGTATAAGACATAATAGTACTCCTTTAAAAACACGCGAACTTTAATTGGAAGCACCAATAAAATACACGTAGATAAAAAGTAAAATTATTATTAATAATAATTAAAACGTTCGCGTTTAGCGTACCGTTTAACTTGTTAGGCTATTAGCCCTGATAAGCGAAAAATAACAATTAAACTTTCTGCTGAGGTGATGACTAACTGTGAAAGGGAAAGACAAAACACTTATTATCACTGAGGATAAATCGTTAAATATATAAGGCGAGGATAAATAACGGCGACAATTTAATGTATATAGCGGAAAAAGTAAACACTTTTTTTGATTTATTCATGAGTGAAATTGTTAAACAAGGGTGCTCTAAGTAAAAAAATGCCTAATTCCTAGCAATTAATGCCGTTAACATCTTCGCCAACCGGTTAATTTTAACATTCGATAACTGTCGATAATCAAAATATGGGCAAACAACCACTTTATGATATGTATCAATGGCAAACTCTTCATCTAACCATGTAAATTCGGCTTTTAATTGCCCTGAGTTAAGTAAATGCTTGGCATAAGTTCTGCCACAAATAATATGTAGAGTATTGTTATTTCCATTCAAATTGGGAGGACTGAATAATAGTGCTGTATTACTGTTTGGCTGTAATAAATGATTATCACGATACTGTTGCCAACTAGGCTCTAACTCAGTAAAAGAAAAATACTCTTTTGGCAGCGCATATAAAAGTTTAGCGTACACATTGAAGACTTTGCGCCAGCCATTACCACAAGCTTGACCAATAGCTGAAACTTCACCGCTAGTCAGAGCATTAACTTGTGTTAAGCCTTTATATTCTGGCATAGCAGGAGTATTAGCGATATACACCGCAATAGTAAATTTTTGACAACCTAAACCGAACAATACTTATTTCCTATCGCTGAATTAACAGAGTCTAACTTCAAGGAATCGCTATAGTAAATGATTCATGGACGATTAACACGGAACTATT
>NZ_BAAJMC010000039.1:0-8160 GCF_057551365.1 Colwellia sp. KS18-150
AGACCTTAAAGTAATCACTCATTTCAATGACAATTTTTCAGAACAAGTTAACAGCTCATTAGTCTTCCCAACAGAAATAAAAGAAGCGCAGCGTGACTACCCAATATTATTCATAAAAAACCCTGAAACAGGTCAATTTCAAAGTGTGGTTTTGCTAGGTCTAGTAGCAAATGAAAATCTTTATATTAATAACGGTTGGCAAGCAAGCTATATTCCAGCCATGATTAAGAAAGGCCCTTTTATTATTGGCTTTGAAGAAAAAGAAGAAAATGGTCAAATCACTAAACAGCCTATCATAGCTATTGATATGGATAGCCCAAGAGTAAATAAAGAAAGCGGCGAGCCAATATTTTTAGACGATGGCCAAGCCAGTCCTTACCTACTACAGGTAAACCAAACTTTAAAGACATTACATGAAGGCTCACAGTTAAACCAACAAATGTTCGAAGCTTTCTTAAAGCATGATTTAATTGAGCCTATCGCATTAAATATTGAGCTTAACAACGGTGAAAAAATATCCCTTGAAGGTAATTATACCCTCAACGAAGAAAAGCTTGCTAAACTTAATGGTGAGGCTCTTAATGAGCTGCACATCACAGGTTTATTGAGAGTGGCCTACTTTATTACTGCTTCTTTAGACAATATTCAACGATTAGTCGACTTGAAAAATAATCAATAGCAGCGATTACGAGTCGACTCAGCTCCTTCCCTCTCAGCGCATTTCTTGAGGCATATATGAACAATCATAAAATTACGAAAATAGTTATTGCCGGTGGTGGAACAGCCGGTTGGATGGCTGCGGCCTCTATGTCAAAGTTGCTAGGTAAAAATTTTGATATTACCTTAGTAGAATCCGACGAAATCGCTACTGTAGGTGTTGGTGAAGCAGCCATTCCAACGCTAACCGCATTCCACAGACTATTAGGAATTAATGAACAAGCTTTTATGCAGGCGACTCATGCAACATTTAAACTAGGTATAAACTTTGAAAATTGGAAAACCGGAAATGATGAATACATGCATGGCTTTGGCCGTGTAGGTAAAGACTGCTGGGCTGGTGAGTTTCAGCACTTTTGGTTACATGGTAAGCGCAACAATATTGATTTTGATTTTGATCATTATTGCCCTGAAATTCAAGCAGCTAAAGCTGGAAAATTTGCCCTGTCTAAAGGGGGATTAAACTACTCCTATCATTTAGATGCTACGCTTTATGCTAAGTTTTTACGAAGCATGGCAGAAGCTCACGGTGTTAAAAGGATAGAGGGGAAAATAGTCGATGTCAGCAAAGATAGTAAAACGGGTAATATTACATCGCTCCACTTAGCAAATGGTAATGTTGTTGAGGGCCAATTATTTATCGATTGTACCGGTTTTGTTGGTTTACTTATCGAAAAAGCACTACATACTGGCTATGAAGATTGGTCGCACTGGCTACCTTGTGACAGTGCCGTTGCGGTACAAACTCCGTCAGTATCAGCACCAATACCTTATACTCGCTCTATTGCTCATGGAAGTGGCTGGCAATGGCGTATTCCATTGCAACATAGAGTTGGCAATGGCATGGTGTTTTGCAGTAAATATTTATCTGATGATGATGCTAAAAGCTTATTAATGGATAATATTGAGGGTGAAGCCATTAATGAGCCAAGAGTTATCAAGTTTAAAACTGGTCGCCGTAGGAAAGGTTGGAATAAAAACTGTGTCGCATTAGGGTTGTCTAGTGGCTTCTTAGAGCCATTAGAATCAACCAGCATCCATTTGATTATGTCGGGGATTTTACGATTAATTCGCTTATTCCCTTTCGAGGGCATAACCCCTGCTGCCGTTAACGAATATAATCAACAGCTCAGTACAGAGCTTGAACATATAAGGGATTTTATTATTTTACATTACCATGCCACCGAGCGAGACGACACACCTTTTTGGCAATACTGTAAGAATATGGAAATTCCGGCTTCCCTTCAGCAAAGGTTAGACTTATTCAAAGAAACAGGGCGAGTTTTTACCTCGGAAGGCGAGCTTTTCCGGGTGGATTCATGGGCACAAGTTATGCTGGGGCAAGGTGTCTATCCTGAGCAATATCATCAAATTGCCGCCATTATGAAACAACATGAGCTGGAGAAATTCTTAAGTGATATCAGGAAAACCATTGATAAGGCGATTTCGGCCTTACCTTCACATCAAACCTTTTTAAACCAGTACTGTCGTTCTGATCACTAAGGGCTGTTGAAAAATAATATGTTGTCACTCTTCATCGAGTGATGACACATTACTGAGCTCAGCTTAAGCACACTATATTTTCTGCATACCGTACTGTTTGATTTTATCGATTAACTCTCTATTACTCGGTAATGCCGATAAATACTTCTTAGTTAATTGTACATTTTCACCAAAGAATTTATGCGCCATCTCTTCATCAACAAACTTTCTAGACAGCGGGTTTTCTGATGTCTCAAAACCCATACCATAGAGCACATATTGCCAACTAGAAGAAGGAAACACTTCTTCAACATGATGAAAATCTTGCGGGCCAGGTGGGTGATGCTTCCACAGAGTTAATAACTCCAGAAGACTTTCAGGAATAGTGGCCGGATCACAATTATCCCGCCAATACGCAGAATCGGTTCTTTTAGTTAACACATAATGCAGCTTTAAAAACGCGATGATGCGTTCCCAGCGATAGAGGAATTGATTATTGTAACGCTTAGCAACTATATCCATAGTTTCACGTGTTGCAGGCATTTCACTACTTATTTTAGCCGCTGCTAGCTCAACCAAAACAAGTGCAGAGGCTTCAAGTGGCTCTAAAAAGCCTGACGCCATACCAATAGCGACACAGTTTCTATGCCAAAACTTCTCTCTATGACCAGGATTAAAGCCTATTTTCCTTACCTTAAGTTTATCCGCTTCAACTTTACCAATAGAAGCTTCTATATATGCGCGTAGTTCTACTTCAGCATCTTGCTCATTAGTATGCTCGCTTGAATAAACATAACCCACCCCACGTCTTGAGGGTAAGCCGATATCCCAAATCCAACCTGCACTTTGTGCCGTTGATATAGTATGTGAGGCAATAGGGCTATCTTCATCCGGATAAGGTACTTGCACAGCTAAAGCGGTATCATTAAAGAGCACGTGTTTTTGACTGATAAAAGGCACATTAAAATGTTTACCTAATAAAATAGAAGACAAGCCCGAGCAATCAATAAATAAATCGCCATCAATATCACCATTATCTTTAGTTACCACAGCGGAAATATCGCCATTGTCTGCTGATTTTATTGCACTAACATGGTCAACAACATGCTTGACGCCAAGCTTTTCAATACAGTGTTTTTGCAAAAACTGACCTAGTTTAGCGGCATTAAGGTGATAAGCATAATTTGCAATACCAGCATATTCAGGGGTGGAAATAAGTTTAGGAGCACGGCCTTGCTCGCAAATATGTCCTTGATAACTCACCGCATCTGCAAATGAAATTTTGCTTCTATGCTTTTGCCAAGGAAAGACAAGATCTGTTTTGGTATACCCTTGCGGTAAAACTAGCGGGTGATAATAATAATCGTCTTCGTCACCCGTTACCCACTTGGCAAATTTCGCTCCTTGCTTAAATGAAGCTTCGCATTCTCGAAAGAGATCCGTTTCATCAATACCAATTTTATCTAGCGTTTCACGCATAGTTGGCCAAGTACCTTCACCCACCCCAACGGTATTCACTTCAGGGGATTCTATTAAGGTAACTTGTACCCCTGATTCCGATTTTGAGTTATGCTCCGCAGCGATAACACCAGCAGTTAACCAACCAGCGGTACCACCACCAACAATAACCACATTTCTAACCACTTCACTCATAGCGCTCACCAACTCTTTACCAAAATGATAGCAATATGCTTTCATTATATTAAATAATGTCCGAGGTATTAACCTAGGTAATTTATAACAGTTTATGCCACAGGTTTAATAGTTATTTTCGTCTAATCTAGACACGTCGTCTACTGCCTATTTGTCCGCAGGATAAAAACACATAAGCACATGTAAACTTCCTGGTTATTTTATTTATTGACAGCTAATTGTTGCCTGCTCAACACTCCTTGGCTTAAGGTAAACATCTGTAAAATCAATACTCAAGCTCTCTGATGACGCAAGTAGAAACGGGCTAGTAATTTGACTCAAATTTGCACCACTATTTTCAAAGCATTGCAAATCAACCCTCAAGGTATGCCATTGATTTGCCGGTAACAAAGATAATGCTTTAGCAATATTAACTTTGCCTAGACAATTATCACCACAAACCATCGCTAGATATATTTCATCCTGTGGTGATATTTTTTGTCCCTCAGCAAAGCGAAGGCTAACCTCAAGGGTTGAATTCGCTTCTTTATACTGAGTTAAGTCATTTGGATATTGACTACTAAAAGCAACGGCTCCTTGCTCTGAGCCTTTAAATTTAATGCCTCTAGCATCCTCTTGAACATTCCTATCAATGGTACGTAAATAAAGTGCCTTGTTTTCAATGACACTACTTGTCATTTGTTGCGTGGACTGACTATCAGACACCATGACTTTCCATGGTGCTTTTACCGAGCTTTCAAAAAGCGTTAGGCTTTGTAAACGCTTAGCACTCATTTCAATGTTAACGATTAAATTATCTGTTAACACATTTTGATCACCATACTTCAACCCAAAACCATAAGCGAGTAATGGTTGGTAGTCTTTGTCAAAGCGATTTACTGATGTTTGATTCGCACTTGCCGGCCAAGAGTATGAAAGCTTACCGGTAAAGTCATGCTGAATACCGCCCTTATCATCAGTAAATAATACATCAGCAATGGCTGCCCCTTCAGAGCCTGGTAACCAAATAGCCACAAAGGCATCCACAGCATTTAATTCAGCATTAACCCACATCGGACGCCCGCTAATAAATAAGGCTACTACCTTTATTCCCTGAGATTTTAAGCGCTTTAATAGTGCTAAATCTTGCTTAAGACCTTGTTGGTACTCTAGGTTCTCAATATCTCCAACGCCTTCTGCATAAGGCTCTTCACCAAAAACCACAATGGCAACATCTGGCTTAGTGTCAAAGTTGCCTTCAGCATTTAATTCTACGCTGCCACCTTGAGACTCAACTGTCTCCTTAATACCATCATAAATTGAACTACCACCTGGGAAATCTTTATTAACATTATTAGTTCCCTGCCAAGTAATAGTCCAACCACCCGATTGTTTACCTATATTATCTGCACCATCACCACCGACAAGAATGTGTTGCTTAGCTGATAAAGGCAATATATTCGCTTTATTTTTCAAAAGGACTAATGATTCTCGTACTGCCTGCTTGGCAATTTCTCTATGCTCATTGACGCCAATAAGCTGAGTTTTTCCTGCTAACGGTCTGTTGGCTGGGCTAGGTTTGTCAAATAATCCTGCTCTGAATTTAACTCGTAGAATCCTTGTTACTGCATCATCAATACGCGCTTGTGAAATCACACCACTTTTAACTTGTGCAAGAGTATTTTCATAGAGTGGTTTCCACGCTCCTGTGGGTACCATAAATATATCTAGACCGGCATTAATTGCTTGTGGACAGTTTTCATTGGTGCAGCCTTCCACTTGCCCATGACCATTCCAATCACCAACCACTAAACCGTCAAAACCAAGTTGATTCTTAAGTACTTCCGTTAATAAGTATTTATTTCCATGTATTTTCTCACCATGCCAACTATTGAAAGAGGCCATAACGGTTTGTGCACCAGCACTTAATCCACCAACATAACCTTGAGCATGAATATCAAACAATGCTTGTTCATCAGCAAGGTTATCACCTTGATCAATACCTTTCTCTGTTCCACCATCACCTAAAAAATGTTTTACCGTAGCAATAACACGTTTATCATCCAAAAAGTCTTTTCCTGGTACGCCCTGTAATCCCCTGACAATCGCAGATGAATAGGCTTTGACTATGTCAGGATCTTCTGAATAACCTTCATAAGTGCGCCCCCATCTATCATCTCTAACAACAGCAACTGTGGGAGCGAATACCCAATCAATACCTGTTACCATGACTTCTGATGCCGTTATAGCGGCAATTTTCTCAATCAAGTCGGGGTTGTTAGTTGCCCCCAAACCAATGTTATGAGGAAATAATGTCGCGCCTATGACATTGTTATGACCATGAACCGCATCCGTGCCCCACATCGTAGGGATCTTACTACCGTCTAGAGAGTCATCTATTGACGCTTGATACATGTTTTCTGCTAGCGAGATCCACTCGGAGGGAGTTGCGTGTTTGTTATTATTTGGAAAAGCACCGCCACCATTTAAAAATGAGCCAAAGCCATACTTTCGCATATCCTCAACGCTAATATCCCTTATTTCAGGTTGGATCATTTGCGCTATTTTTTGCTCTAAAGTCATACTGGCGAGCATATCGGCTACTTTTTGCTCAGTAACGCTATCTTTCTTTACTTCCATTTCAAGCTTTGGCCATATTCTTGAAGTGTTTACACCATTTTTTTGTGATGGCACAACGTTTGTTTGCTGTACTTCTTTACTATCACATCCCGTCAACAAAGTTAGAGTAAGCAAACTAGGAACTAATAAGCTAGTTAATAAGAAGGGTTGCTTGGTATTAGTATTAAAGTTTACTTTCATTATGACTTTACTCTTTATCATGTGACTATTTAGCGATAACTATTTTGACTCTGCTTGTACTTTACTGCCTGATAAGCCGTAATACGCAATAAATAAATAGCATATTATAGGTAAAGCAAAAGCTTGTTGAACACCAATACTATCTGCTAAAAACCCTTGCGCTAATGGAATAATTGCGCCTCCAACAATAGCTAAACACAAGATGCCAGAGCCTTGACTGGTATGTTTGCCTAAGCCGTTTATAGCTAATGAGAAAATAGTGGGGAACATAATTGAATTAAATAAACCGACCAATAATATTGCCCACATTGCTAGTGCTCCAGAAGAGAGAATAGTAATAATGATCAATACCATAGATGCTACCGCATTAAAGCAAAGTACTTTACCTGCATCGATTTTTTGCAATACCACGGCACCGATGAAGCGACCAACCATAGCCCCGCCCCAAAAATAAGTGATGTATTTTGCGGCATCAGACTCTGCTAAGTTAGCAATATTTGGCTCGGCGAGAAAATTAACTAAAAAGCTACCGATAGAAACTTCAGCACCTACATAGACAAAAATTCCCACGGCACCTAACACCAAGTGACGATATTGCCAAGCGCTACCATCTTGATCGTTAGTGTCGGTAATTTCCTCTTGTTGCAATGCCGTCATATCCGGCAATTTAATATATGCAAATATACCTGCCAACCCTAATAACATCGCAGCTAAAAGCACATAAGGCATTTGTACTGCTTGAGCACTTTCTTGTGCCGACATTGCATGTGCTGCTTCATTTAAAATTAATAATGCTCCGAAGAATGGCGCAATAGTGGTACCTAGTGAGTTAAATGCTTGTGTTAAAGTCAACCGTGAAGAAGCGGTTTTAGCTTCACCTAACATACTTACAAAAGGATTCGCAGACACTTGTAATAATGTAATACCACTCGCCAAAATAAATAACGCTAACAAAAATACAGGGTAGCTATGTAATGATGCAGCGGGATAAAAGCACAAACAACCGAGTGCCGCGATAGCTAAACCAATCACGATTCCTTTTTGATAGCCTAGCTTTTTAACTAGAGCCCCCGAAGGCAAAGAAACCAGAAAATAAGCACCAAAAAAGCAAAATTGAACTAACATTGCTTGGCTATATGATAAATCGAAAACGCCTTTTAAATGGGGGATGAGAATATCATTCAAACAAGTAATAAACCCCCACATAAAAAATAACGATGTTAATGAAGTTAAGGCGAAACGGTAATCTACGCCTTGCCCGGTATTATTATTTTGCTCAGCGGTTTGTGTTCCTGAAAATGAAGCCATGATAGCCCTCTTTATAATAGTTTTTATTTTCAACCGCTGTCATTAAAACATCTTTAGTAAATTAAAACCAAGAAATGAAAGCGCTTACATTTATTACATTAAAAACTAATTAGACCTTTTTTACAAGAGTTTTACGTAATGGCCATAACATCAAGCTAAAATTGAGAAAAATACCCATCAAAAATAAAAATAAATCCATTT
>NZ_BAAJMC010000040.1:0-4497 GCF_057551365.1 Colwellia sp. KS18-150
TCTTTTAAATTCACGCAAGCTTTATTTTGGATCTTTTATTTGATCGAATATAAATTGAACTAAGTGATGTATTTGCAGACTAATTACTAGGATAAATTCAATCGTTCTACAATTATGAGCTTTTGAGTAAGGCATATTTACTCATTTATACTGCTCAATGACACAATTGTAGTACATAAAAACAAGGATGATAATTTAACACGTTAATAATTACCGAGAAGCTCCATGAAGTATTTAGTTTTATTGTTCGTTACTTTCAGTATTATGTTTTCTACAAATATCAGCGCTAGCTCACCCATATCTTCTCAACAAGAGCAAATCCTATCAGATCTTTTTGATCAACTGGTTAAACGACAAGTTAATAGCTCTGTAGCGATTGAACGTAGCGTTAGCACGCTACTTAAAAACTACCCAGAAAAAATAGATCTAGTGCTAAACATTGCCATAAATAAATATCCTCATGAATATAAACAAATAATGACTGGTGCATTGCGAGCAGAGCCAGCTTTAACATCTGATGTTGTGCAAATAATGTTAAATGCCAATATTACAGATAGTTCACAAGTCATCAGTATTGCAGTTACCGAAGAACCTGCTTACGCAAAAGAAATTGTCAGCACTGCTGTTTTACAAAAACCGAATGAAATCGAAAATATAGTGCGCGTTGCTATTTTAACTGAGCCTGTTATCGCTAAAAACGTAGTTGATGATACAATGCTCAGCTACCCTGAAAAGTTATTGGACATCCTTACTGTAGCTATAAAAGCTTTACCTGATCAAGTTGTTGATATTGTCAGTGATGCCATCAAGCTTTTTCCTGAAAATGCCGAAGAAGTTGTTAGCACAGCAGTTAGCTCAACAAGTGGTGATAGAGCCCGTGAAATAATTGAAACCGCTATGAAGTCTGGTGTATCTGAAGAACAAGCCGAATCAGCAGCGATTGCTGGTGGAGCTACTGCAGAGGATATTGCAAAAGTAGCTCATGAAAATTAAATAATTTATTACCTTATTAAGACTACCTTCTGCGTTTAGTTCTTCTCTTGTTATCTGATAGTGCATGCTTTCTGGCACGCTTTTTATCACCTGTCTTTCGTGGTTTCGATACTTTAGTTAAGTCGGGTTCATATCCGGGATACCACTGCTGTAGTAATCTATGGTCAAGTAACTTTTCGATTGCCTGCAATAACCACTCTTCATCCGGAGATAACAAAGATATAGCCATACCTGATTTACCAGCACGAGCGGTACGCCCAACTCTATGTACGTAATCTTCGGCAACATAGGGCAATTCAAAATTAATAACGTAAGCTAAGTCAACTATATCGAGCCCACGAGCTGCAACATCGGTAGCGACCAATGCTCGACATTTACCTTGCTTAAATTCTGCTAATGACTTCTCTCTAGCTCCTTGAGATTTATCCCCATGTAAAGATAATGTTTTTATACCGTCTTTACACATTTCTTTAGCAAGTTCATCAGCTGTTGACTTAGTTCTAGTAAAGATTAGAACTTGCTGCCAATTCTTAGAGCCTATTAGATACGAAGTAAGTTCACGTTTCCTATCATTGTCGACAGTATAAACAATTTGCTCTATATCATTAGCAACGGTATTAATATTATCAACACTTATTACTTTTGGATCATTAAGCACATTTTTGCTGAATGAAAAAATTGCATCATCAAACGTTGCTGAAAATAACAATGATTGATATTGGCTAGGTAGATATTCCAATATTTTTTTTATATCCTTTTGGAAGCCTAAATCTAATAATCTGTCAGCCTCATCTAATACCAGAGACTTTACACATGATAAATTAACATGTTCATTAATAATTAGATCAAGCAAACGACCAGGGGTGGCAACTAATATGTCAACACCATCTCTTACTTGCTCAATCTGACCTTTGATACTCACACCACCATAGGCTTTAGCAGTATTAAATTGACAATATTTACCATAGCTTTTAAAACTTGACGTTACTTGTTGAGCCAGCTCCCTTGTTGGAACAAGGACTAAAATACTAATGTCATCTGTAGTTTCTTTTCTCGTTATTAAGCCATTCAAAAGCGGTAAAGCAAAAGCCGCTGTTTTTCCTGTGCCTGTCTGTGCTCTTGCCATTACATCATGATTAGCCAGTATTAATGGAATAACTTGTTTTTGAATTTCAGTGGCTACCTGATAACCCAATTCATCAACAGCATTTTTTAGTTGTTCTTGTAAGTCTAAAGAAGAAAATTTCATATATACGTTTAGATTGAATTTTTTGACAGTTTAACACCTTTAAATGATCAGGTATTTATAACTTAAACTAGACAATATAATATTTTTCCGCTAAAAGCATTTAAGGGGCCGCAAACTTTAGGAGAGGTATGTCAACGATTGACTTTAAAAATACAAATTTTTTAATCATTGATCATGTAAAACCTTCCCATGATATTTTAAAAAAGTTTGCAATGTCGCTAACCAACAAGCCAGTTGATTCGACACATTATGCTCAAGATGTAACCTCAATGTGCCTCGAAAAAAATTACGATATTATTTTACTAGGGTACGACTTAGGTGAAAAACAAAAAAATGGCCAACAAATTTTAGAAGAACTACGAATAAGTGAGGTCATATCACGTCATTGTATCGTCATAATTATTACTGCAGAAGTTACTCAAGGCATGGTGTTAGCAGCACTTGAACATAAACCTGATAGTTACTTATGTAAGCCATATTCATTACAAGAGTTACTAAAACGTATAGAAAAGTGTATTACCAAAAAACAGGAAATGGCTGCTATTTATGAGGCTATTGATGAGGGAGACAGCGAATTAGTTATCTCGTTGGTAAATGACTCTTTAGCTAATAACACCCTTTATAAAGCAGAATGTTTAGGGATAAAATCCAGACAATATTTTGACTTACAGAAGTTTCAACAAGCTGAAAAAATCTACCACGCTTATAAAGATGAATCAAACTGCCAATGGGCAAGTATAGGTCTTGGTAAAATAGCATTACATGAAAATAGATTTGATGACGCTGAATCAATATTTAGAGCTATCATTGAACAACAACCATTATACTTACCTAGTTATGACTGGTTAGCTGCTACCTACGAAAAGAAATTAAATTGCTTATATGCAGAAGAGACTTTAGAGCGAGCAGTAAAGTTATCCCCACGTTCGGTAAGTAGGCTGAAAAAATATGCCAACCTATGCTTTGATAATGAACACTACGAGAAAGCAACTAATGCATATCAACAAGTCTATTCCTTAGCTCACAATTCAATTCATCAAACACCAGAAAACGCACTGATGTTCGCTAAATCTTTAGCTGGTTATTCAGCTGACTTACCCTTAATAGACGCAAAAAAGCTTAATAATAGAGCCTTTTCAATGCTATCGAGTATGAATAAAACTACGCAACGTGCAGAGTTAAAAATTCAAGCACATTTATTATCAGCATGTTTATTAGAAAATATTCATGATTATATTGTTGCTAAAAGTAAAGTTGAAATGGGTATTTCGTTATTAGATAAAGAACGTCAAAATATTGATTTAGATAGCTTAACCAAGATCGCCGACTCGCTAACTAAGTTAAACAGAAAGAATAAAGCGTCTCAAATTTTAGTTTCAGTTAACCAGCAACAAGCAAATAACTCATTAGGCTCAGGAAAAATCGGAGAGTTAACAAACGAACAGCTTAACGATAATAACACGGCTAAAGCTCAAATGGCGTTAGAGATCAGTAAGGAACTCTTTGAAAAGAAAAAGTTTGATAAAGCAATTAAGTCTCTAAACGAAGCACTCGTTATTTTCCCTAATCATAAAGCAATTAAACTTAACTTATTGCAAGTTTTACTGGCTGCATATGAAGAAGACAACTATCGATTAGATAACTTCTCTACAGCTAAAAAATTAATACTGGAATTACTGACTATATCAAGGAATGAAGAAGGTTATAGAAGATTTAAAAAAATGAAAAAAAAATACCAGCAACTTGCTGGTATTTAATTTTAAATGATGGTGGAGGGAGGTGGATTCGAACCACCGAAGGCGGAGCCGTCAGATTTACAGTCTGATCCCTTTGGCCACTCGGGAACCCCTCCACGGGGCCATTTCATCAACAAAGTTGATAAAATTTATAAGTTTAACAGTGTATTGCTGTGCTTCACTAATAAACAAATTAAGTGTCTAACAATGTCCTGCTGCGCTTTCACATGGGTCTTTTTGTAACATAAGTCACACTACCATCGGCGCTACTGCGTTTCACTAATAGACAAATTAGGTGTCTAACAATGTCCTACTCTCACATGGGAACTCCCACACTACCATCGGCGCTACTGCGTTTCACTTCTGAGTTCGGAATGGAATCAGGTGGGACCACAGCGCTATTGTCGTTAAACAAAAACTTTAATTGTTTAATTTACTTTTAAAACAATTTAAAAAATTAAAGCTTTAATAAAAAGCCCGACTCTTTCGAATCGGGCTTTCCTGTGCCTCAGCACAAAT
>NZ_BAAJMC010000041.1:0-4068 GCF_057551365.1 Colwellia sp. KS18-150
ATTGCTTAAGGGTTAGCATGCGTAATCTATTAACGATTTTTTTTCTCATTTTTCCGTTATCTGTATTAGCAAAAGATAAAAGCTGTTTATTGTCAAAGTATGAGAGATATGCCACAGCTCAAAAAAATGTGGCAAAAAGATTTAACAGAACTAATCATACTTAATAACAAAGAGTTAAAAGAAGTTGCGGACTTATATTTAAACGATCAATTACTGCTAATACAAAAAAGTGAAATGGCTGTATCCATGCTATTAAACTTATCTCCAATAAAAATAAAATCAGATAAAACGGTAAACCGATGGCTTCAGCTCGAAGATTTCGATGATAACGAACTTGCTAAACAAAGCGCTACATACAAAGAGATTCTAGAAAAAATCAAATCTAACAAAAAACGTAAGCCTCATAAAAATGGTGATAAATTACGAGAAATTATGCGAACAGAAATTGTACCTTCAAACAATTTTAAAGTGTTGTATTCAAATTATTCTGATAAGGTTCTCGCTATAAATAACACTATGTGTCCAGCAATATAACAAGTCGTTCAAAAAGGACAAAAAACAGTTGGCTTTTGCTCCTTCGTCGCTTATTTTAGCCAACATATTTTTTGCCTCTTAACGAGGCGTTAGGTGCTATGCATAAATTAATCATATCTGCTGCAATTTTCTTATTTTCGTTTTCTACTTTTGCAAGTGATGTTCTCTGGCGAGAGGATAAAGGCGCATCAGCTTATTGTAAAAAAGCTAAAGAGTCTGTTTGTTTTGTGGTTGTTGGTGATACTACAACTGATGTTAGTATTATCGAGAATAAGAATATTGGTAAGTTAGGGGTAGCGTCGAAATCACAGTACGATAATATTGTAACTTTTCCGTCACTTTGGAAGCGTACGGGTAGTGACGGAGATTTAATTATATTTACTACTCAAGCGTGGTTTAACGGCCAAAGATATACCACTAAAGGTATGGTGTTTGTTGATAATAATGGTAAATACATACATCAATAAAACGCACCTAACAAGTTGCTTAAAAGGACAAAAAATAGTTGGCTTTTGCTCCTTCGTCGCTAATTTTAGCCAACAATTTTTTTGCCTCTTAGCAAGGCGTTATGTTTTTCGAGAGTTTTGAGTTATGTTCGATATAGCAAAATATGAACAAAAAATTGATAAGCTGATCGCAAGTCAATTCAATTGTTCTTATATGTCTAATTCCAAATGGCTTAAGCTTTTTAAAGCTCTTGATTGTTCAGATTTCACCTTGGAACATATCTCACTTAAAAAAGTTAATAGTTCCACTTCATATATTACATATATGCCCAAGTCAGAAGACCTTGAGTCAAAGTGGGTATCTGAAGGTGAAAATGAAGTAAACTATTTCTATAAAGAAATTGAATGGGTGGAATTCTTAAAGTGCTACAAACCTAGCAATATTCCAACTCAATATGTACACCAATCAATTGATAAAGTATCTGAAATAATTTCTCAAACTGGTCAATTTGAATTTGTAAACACTAATAATGGCTTGAAACTGTTCGGGTATAAAAAAACATAACAAGTCATTCAAGCAGGACAAAAAACAGTTGGTTTTTTCTCGTGCCTCGCTTATTTTAACCAACTATTTTATTGCCTCTTAATGAGGCGTTATAAGCCAAGCAGGTTATGGCACCTGTTAAATTATAAGGTTATCAAATGGAATTGAAAAACACTGTAAGGTTTTCCGAATTAGATTGGTTACGAGTTATATTGATTTTTGCAGTGTTCCTTCATCATGTGTGCATGCCTTTTAATGGAGATGGTTGGCACATTATGAATAACGATTCGAGCAAAATGCTCGATGATATCATGGTGTATTTTGAACAATTTAGATTGCCAATCTTATTTTTTATTTCAGGTGTTGGCTCTGTTATCTTGCTATCAAAGGTAACGGTAGTGAAATTTGTCAAAGACAAATTTCTAAGATTATTTATTCCCCTTTTGATTGGCACTTTGTTAGTGATTCCTCCACAAATTTACATGGAAAATATTGTTGAGATGCAATCATATTGGCAAGAGTATCCAACGCTTGCATTAAAATTCGAAACTAATCACCTTTGGTTCATAGAGTATCTCTTTGTGTTTTTCTTGCTTGCTATCCCATTAAACAAATTATTTAGCTCATCTTTAGGCACATCAATAATTAACTTTGTACAAAAATTGTCAAAACACAAAATAGGGCTATATCTACTTGTAACATTACTCATAATAATAAAAGTGTATTTTTCGTTAACTTTTCCAAGTGAAGATAAAAAGATAGAAAATTTATCTTCCTCAGCTTTCTATTTTTTCTTTTTTATTGCAGGTATGCTTTTTGTTCGTAGCAACATTATTTGGCAAGCAATATGTGACCAACGATTTTATAATTTACTGCTGTTAGTATTTAGCACGATACTCTTTTATTCTTATTATTACTCCCCTGACTTAAGTGAGTACTTGTCACTAGATATGCGCTGGTCTATTTGGTGGTTGGTTTGTTGTTTAGTTGCATGGTCTGCATTCTTAACTATTTTAGGTTATGCGCAATTCTATTTTACAAAAACACCAAAATGGGTAAGTCTTAGTAACGAGTTAACTTACCCTTTTTATATCTTTCACCAAACCGTAATTGTGGTAATAGGCTATTATGTCATCGCATGGCAAACACCAATATTATTAAAGGTTATTTCTCTTTTCGCTTTATCCTTTTTAGTTACCTCCGTAATTTGTTGGTATCTTATTAAACCATCAAATATTTTAAGGTTTTTGTTTGGTTTAAAGCCTAAAAATAATGCTGTACCAGTGGCTTATAACAAGCCAATCAAGCAGGACTAAAAACAGTTTGCTGTTTTCGTTCCTCAACATTTTAGCAAACAATTTTTAGCCTCTTATTGGGGCGTTATAAATAATGAAATGTTCAGAGTGTGATTCTAATTCAATTAAATACTTTGATATCCTTAAATCTAGGATAGGAAAACCTATTGTTTGTAGTAACTGCAACAATGAGTTTCAACCACACCCTTTAATATATTTAGTTTGGGGAATAATAGTTGTTTTATTGGTTCCTATTTTCGATTATTTATTTGTTTTGGGGGTTTTAAGCATTGCCTTGGTGTATTGTGCATTATTGTGTTTTGTACCATTAGTTAAGGCAAACTCATTATTATATAAAATTGAAAGTGTAATTTTTTGGTTGTTGGTCTTTGTTATGTTGTTGTATGGACTGTTTGCCGAAAATTATTTATAACCAGCTGTTAAACAAGGACAAAAAACAGTTGGTTTTGCTCCTTCGCCGCTAATTTTAACCAACTATTTTTTGACTGTTAACAGGGCGTTAGCTTTTTAATCATATATATGGAGTGTAACGTGAATAAAAAAATAGTAGATATTTTAAACCAACCATTTGTTTTATGGTTTTTGTCCTCTGTAGTAATAGGTTTTGTTACTTGGCAATATTCAGAGGTACAAAAAAATAGTAGTGAAGCAAAGGTTGAAGCAAGAGTATTAAAAAGATCATATTTAGAGCTCAATTTAATTCTTCAGGATATTGGTTTTGGTTCAGACGCTAAAGAGAAATTAACGGCTGGTTTATTTTCTGGCACATTAACCAAAATGCAGTATAACGCAATAAATCCAACTGCAAATATTTATGTTCCTACACTTCAAAACCTAATGTTAGAAATAGATTCAAGGGTATCTTCTGAAGGTCTGCAAAAATTCCAGCCCCTAATTGCTGAACATTTAGCATCTATGTCTGAAGCTATGAATAGAATTTACAATAATTATACAAAGCCTAGTGAAAAGATATGGGGGAAATTGACAGATAAAGAACAAGAGAAATTCATGGAATTAAGATCTTTAACTGAAAAAATATCCAATTATTATTTGTCAAAAGCTAATAAGTAATTCAACAAGGACTATGAAGTTCCCCCGTTTTAGTGGACACCTCCTCATAACATCGAGGAGGCAACAATGCCCAAATATACACAACCTAAAAAGACATGGTTTTATCCAGTCGATTTCAAAATCAAAGCAGTACAACTAAGCGTAAGAGACGACATTA
>NZ_BAAJMC010000042.1:0-3674 GCF_057551365.1 Colwellia sp. KS18-150
GTGCCGCCACTAATTCCTAACAATTGTTTTTCTAGTCGGTAATTGCATCACTTTAATTTCAGCATTTGCTTCAATTCTTTGGTGTTGTAACTGTATTGGCTTTTAATTTTATTCAGCTTTTTTCAAAGGTCAATTTAACGTTTGTACAGTAGTGGCGGTGGGCGTATGTTGATTCTTTTGTTTAACTCACGTTCGTGTTAACTTGTTGTTCATATTGGTGTTTGCAATTTAAAAAAACACATAACAAGTCAATAAAGCGGGACTGCTAAAGCATGGCTCGGTTTCGCTTCGCTACACAGTGTAGCCATGCATTTATCAGCCCCTTATTGGGGCGTTAGGGTTACTGTCGGAATATGCAATCTATGGATCGGATTCAGTTTTCAATTAGGTTATTTGTAAGCTTCGTTTTATTCGCAACGTTTAAGTATTTCTTTACCCAATATTCCGATTTTGACGAAAGTATAAATTATCTGATTTTTAGTGTGCTTATTGATTTGGTATTTGTAGCTGCAATATCACCTTTCATCATTACCAGATTACAAAGCATAAAGTTAAATCGTATGTTGGTTAGCTTCTTCTATCTAAATATCTTGCTATCAACCAATTTTCACCTTCTCATTCAACAGCTATTAAAAATTAAAACAACCTATTTACTAAATTTTTCTTTAATTGTTAATGTGTTAAGTTTAATTTTATTGTTATATTTATGCCTTGTTAAAAAGCTTGGTAGTAATGTAACCCTAACAAGTAACTAAAGCGGGACTGCTAACAGTTGGCTCAGTTCCACTTCGTTTCACATTTTAGCCAACAATTATCAGCCCCTTAGTTGGGCGTTAGGTGTCAGTGTTAAAAAGGATTTGTCAGATGTTTAAAAGGAAATATTTAATTTATGCTGCAATTTATTCATGTATTTTACCCTTAGCTTCAACTTTTGATATTCCCGTCATAAGTTTTCTCGGACTAATAATATCATTGCCGTTTACGACATTCGCAATAATTGGTGGTAGTTATTTCTCAGAATGGTTCAGTTTTAGCTATGCCTATTCAGTGGGTATGGCAGTAGGTATTTTTTCTTCGATTTTAGTGTTATTTTGTTTTATAAAATTATTAATTGTTGTTCAAAAACACCTAACAAGTATTTTCAAGCCGGACTATTAACAGTTGGCTCGCGCTTCGCGCATTTTAGCCTAACTGTTTCTAGCCGCTTAAAATGGCGTTATGTACCGCCTTCTTTTTAAAGGTATTTCTTTTATAAGTTCGGTGGTTTAAATTAATTTTTACGTGTTGCTTTGGGTTTTCGCTAAACAGGTTTAGTGAATAAATTAACTTTGGTAAGTTAGCTCAAATTAGCATTTTGGTGGTTAGTAAGGCGGTGGGGAGTTGTCATTTCTCTTGCTGCTTATTAACCTTTTTTATTGCGTTATGTTTGGTGGTTACTTTAACCAATACATAACAAGGCGCTTAAACGGAAAAATTACAGTTGGCTTTTGTTCGCTTCGCTCACTATTTTAGCCAAACTGTATTTTTCCGCTTAGCTTAGCGTTAGGTGTTTCTCTAGTATCGTGAATGTTGCAAGGTATTTATCAATTCCAATCATTTTTAGCTTATTAGTGTGTAGCTATGTATTTATTACTGGTAAGCATAATCAAGCAAATTTAATTTACCTGTTTGGCTTTAGTGTTTTATTTTACGGTGCGCCATTTTTCTTAGTGGCATTTATCACACGGCTATTAAAAGCATCAAGTCATATTATTCATTCTGCCTTTTTAGGGGTTTCATTTTCCTTAATTATTGTTGCTAGTTTATGGTTATTGCCGCAGGATCCTTCTGGCCTACCTATCCAATGGATGGTTTATTGGCCTCTTTCTGCACTATTTGGTTTAGCTGGTATTTGTGTTAACCTACTAATTCATAAGTGTAAAAACACCTAACAAGAAATTAAACAAGGACAAAAAACAGTTGGCTTTTTGTTCACTACGTTCACTTATTTTAGCCAACAATTTTTTGCCTGTTAATTAGGCGTTATTTGCCTTCGCTAATTCAAGACATTTTATTTTTGTAAGGGCAGTGTTTTTAGCTAATTTTTGTACTCGCTGCTTGAGTTGTTTTCGCCCAAGTTTGCTTAGGTTTTCTCGCAAAATAGTTTTTCTTAACAACGTTTATTAAGTAGCGTTGCTCAATTAGTTTTTGTGTTTGGCTCAACAATTATAGTGTTGCGCAGTAGCGGCGGAGCATTTTTTAGTTCTACGGTTGGGCTGCCTCAACCATTCGTGTGTTTGGTGGTGTTAAGCGCTTTGCCTTAACCATCAAATAACAAGGTAATTAAACAGGGACAAAAAACAGTTGGCTTTTTTACTCGTGCCTCGTTTATTTTAGCCAACTGTTTTTTGCCCGTTAATTTAGCGTTAGGCTATTTCATGGATGATCACAATAAATTTTCCAATATTAAATCTTATTTTATAATTGGTATTATACTTTCTTTTTTATTCTCACTGACTTTGCCTGCGTTTAGATTTACTCCGGATGAGCCTTGGTTTAAATTTTCTGACCACGAGTCAATTAACTCAGGTTTCATGCTCTTAATCGTAGGTTGGTGGGGATTAGCTGGTTTTTCAGCCGCATGGTTAGCAAATCCTCTAGGCCTTATATCTTTAATTCTTTTTATTAAAGGCCGTTATGATAAAGCTATAGGCTTTATCTTCCTTACACTCCTATTTGCTCTTTCATCAATGGCATTAACAAAAATAGGAACTAATGCAGCAGGAGGAAGCAAAAATATACACTCAATGGGTATAGGGTTTTATTTCTGGTTATTGTCAATGCTTTTAATTTGGGCAGGCTCATTGAAACTTGAAAAATTGCGTGGAACATGTAATAAATAGCCTAACAAGCTGTTAAACAAGGACAAAAAACAGTTGGTTTTGCTCCTTCGTCGCTAATTTTAACCAACTATTTTTTGCCTGTTAACAGGGCGTTATTTGCCTTCGCTAATTCAAGACATTTTATTTTTGTAAGGGCAGTGTTTTTAGCTAATTTTTGTACTCGCTGCTTGAGTTGTTTTCGCCCAAGTTCGCTTAGGTTTTCTCGCAAAATAGTTTTGCTTAACAACGTTTATTAAGTAGCGTTGCTCAATTAGTTTTTGTGTTTGGCTCAACAATTATAGTGTTGCGCAGTAGCGGCGGAGCATTTTTTAGTTCTACGGTTGGGCTGCCCCAACCATTCGTGTGTTTGGTGATGTTAAGCGCTTTGCCTTAACCATCAAATAACAAGGTAATTAAACAGGGACAAAAAACAGTTGGCTTTTTTACTCGTGCCTCGTTTATTTTAGCCAACTGCTTTTTGCCCGTTAATTTAGCGTTATGCGTCAGCCTTAAGTCAATGAAATTTATTTTTCACGGCTGGTGTTTTACAAAGGTTATTGCGCTTGTTGCCTTTCCTTTGTCTTGGTAACTTAAGTGCCAAATATTCTGTTTCAGCTTTTGGCTAAACAGTTTTTCGCCAAAAGGTTTTGGTGATAAACGCCACGTAAATTAAGTGGCTCAAAATTCGTGGTTTGGTGGTAAAAGCTGAGTGTGAGTTTTTTAACTCTACCGAAGAGCTGCCATTAAACCTAATATAAATTGCGCTGTTTGTGGTCATCACAACCAGCGCATAACAAGTTGCTTAAACGGAAA
>NZ_BAAJMC010000043.1:0-2961 GCF_057551365.1 Colwellia sp. KS18-150
TATTCTGTCAGTCTTCATACAACTTCGTAGCACAAAACTACTTGGGTGTTGTATGGTTAAGCCTCACGGGCAATTAGTATCAGTTAGCTCAAGGCCTCGCAACCCTTACACACCTGACCTATCAACGTTGTAGTCTCCAACGACCCTTTAGGGAGCTTAAAGCTCCAGTGAGAACTCATCTCAAAGCCTGCTTCCCGCTTAGATGCTTTCAGCGGTTATCAGTTCCGAACGTAGCTACCGGGCAATGCCATTGGCATGACAACCCGAACACCAGTGGTTCGTCCACTCCGGTCCTCTCGTACTAGGAGCAGCCCTCTTCAATTCTCAAACGCCCACGGCAGATAGGGACCGAACTGTCTCACGACGTTCTAAACCCAGCTCGCGTACCACTTTAAATGGCGAACAGCCATACCCTTGGGACCGACTTCAGCCCCAGGATGTGATGAGCCGACATCGAGGTGCCAAACACCGCCGTCGATATGAACTCTTGGGCGGTATCAGCCTGTTATCCCCGGAGTACCTTTTATCCGTTGAGCGATGGCCCTTCCATACAGAACCACCGGATCACTATGACCTACTTTCGTACCTGCTCGACGTGTCTGTCTCGCAGTTAAGCTGGCTTATGCCATTGCACTAACCGTATGATGTCCGACCATACTTAGCCAACCTTCGTGCTCCTCCGTTACTCTTTGGGAGGAGACCGCCCCAGTCAAACTACCCACCAGACAGTGTCCCCAAGCCCGATTAGGGCCCTAGGTTAGAACATCACGCATACAAGGGTGGTATTTCAAGGTTGACTCCACCACATCTGGCGACGCGGTTTCAAAGTCTCCCACCTATCCTACACATGTAGGAGCAATGTTCACTGTCAAGCTATAGTAAAGGTTCACGGGGTCTTTCCGTCTAGCCGCGGGTATACGGCATCTTAACCGCAAATTCAATTTCACTGAGTCTCGGGTGGAGACAGTGTGGCCATGATTACGCCATTCGTGCAGGTCGGAACTTACCCGACAAGGAATTTCGCTACCTTAGGACCGTTATAGTTACGGCCGCCGTTTACCGGGGCTTCGATCATGAGCTTCGTCCGAAAACTAACCCAATCAATTAACCTTCCGGCACCGGGCAGGCGTCACACCGTATACGTCATCTTTCGATTTTGCACAGTGCTGTGTTTTTAATAAACAGTTCCAGCCACCTGGTTACTTCGACTACTCGTAGCTTAGGAAGTAAATTCCATCACCGTGAGCAGCGTACCTTCTCCCGAAGTTACGGTACTATTTTGCCTAGTTCCTTCACCCGAGTTCTCTCAAGCGCCTTAGTATTCTCTACCTAACCACCTGTGTCGGTTTGGGGTACGGTTCCTATATATCTGAAGCTTAGAAGCTTTTCCTGGAAGCATGGCATCAATGACTTCAATTCCGTAGAATCTCGTCTCGTGTCTCAGCCTTAAGGAATTCCGGATTTACCTAAAATTCCAGCCTACGCACTTTCACACAGATAACCAACACTGTGCTCACCTAGCCTACTCCGTCCCTCCTTCGCAATATATAGAAGTACAGAAATATTAATCTGTTTCCCATCGACTACGCGTTTCCGCCTCGCCTTAGGGGCCGACTTACCCTGCCCTGATTAACATGGGACAGGAAACCTTGGTCTTTCGGCGGGGGAGTTTTTCACTCCCCTTATCGTTACTCATGTCAGCATTCGCACTTCTGATACCTCCAGCAAACTTCTCAATTCACCTTCAACGGCTTACAGAACGCTCCCCTACCACTTAATCCTAAGATTAAATCCGCAGCTTCGGTGACTAGTTTAGCCCCGTTACATCTTCCGCGCAGACCGACTCGACTAGTGAGCTATTACGCTTTCTTTAAAGGATGGCTGCTTCTAAGCCAACCTCCTAGCTGTCTATGCCTTTCCACATCGTTTCCCACTTAACTAGTACTTTGGGACCTTAGCTGGCGGTCTGGGTTGTTTCCCTCTTCACAATGGACGTTAGCACCCACAGTGTGTCTCCCGGATATCACTCATTGGTATTCGGAGTTTGCAAAGGGTTGGTAAGTCGGGATGACCCCCTAGCCTTAACAGTGCTCTACCCCCAATGGTGTTCGTCCGAGGCTCTACCTAAATAGATTTCGGGGAGAACCAGCTATCTCCCGGCTTGATTAGCCTTTCACTCCGACCCACAAGTCATCACCGCATTTTTCAACATACGTGTGTTCGGTCCTCCAGTTGATGTTACTCAACCTTCAACCTGCCCATGGGTAGATCGCCGGGTTTCGGGTCTATACCTTGCAACTAAACGCGCAGTTAACACTCGCTTTCGCTACGGCTCCCCTAATCGGTTAACCTTGCTACAAAATATAAGTCGCTGACCCATTATACAAAAGGTACGCAGTCACCCACGAAGGGCTCCCACTGCTTGTACGTATGCGGTTTCAGGTTCTATTTCACTCCCCTCACAGGGGTTCTTTTCGCCTTTCCCTCACGGTACTGGTTCACTATCGGTCAGTTAGGAGTATTTAGCCTTGGAGGATGGTCCCCCCATATTCAGTCAACGTTTCACGTGTGCCGACCTACTCGATTTCACTAAAAAGTCATTTACGTGTACGGGACTATCACCCTGTATCGTTGTCCTTTCCAGAACATTCCACTAACTTCTATCTAGCTTAAGGGCTAGTTCCCGTTCGCTCGCCGCTACTAAGGAAATCTCGGTTGATTTCTTTTCCTCGGGGTACTTAGATGTTTCAGTTCTCCCGGTTCGCCTCTTAACGCTATGTATTCACGTTAAGATACCCAACTTATGTTGGGTGGGTTTCCCCATTCGGACATCTTTGGCTATAACGGTTTTTATCACCTCACCAAAGCTTTTCGCAGATTAACACGTCCTTCATCGCCTCTAACTGCCAAGGCATCCACCACATACGCTTAGTCACTTAACCATACAACCCTAAGTAGTCT
>NZ_BAAJMC010000044.1:0-1577 GCF_057551365.1 Colwellia sp. KS18-150
CACAAACGATTTTTAATTGAAGAGTTTGATCATGGCTCAGATTGAACGCTGGCGGCAGGCTTAACACATGCAAGTCGAGCGGTAACATTTCTAGCTTGCTAGAAGATGACGAGCGGCGGACGGGTGAGTAATGCTTGGGAATATGCCTTTGAGTGGGGGACAACAGTTGGAAACGACTGCTAATACCGCATAATGTCTACGGACCAAAGGGGGGGATCTTCGGACCTCTCGCTCATAGATTAGCCCAAGTGAGATTAGCTAGTTGGTAAGGTAAAGGCTTACCAAGGCGACGATCTCTAGCTGGTTTGAGAGGATGATCAGCCACACTGGGACTGAGACACGGCCCAGACTCCTACGGGAGGCAGCAGTGGGGAATATTGCACAATGGGCGAAAGCCTGATGCAGCCATGCCGCGTGTGTGAAGAAGGCCTTCGGGTTGTAAAGCACTTTCAGTTGTGAGGAAAGGGGTGTAGTTAATAGCTGCATTCTGTGACGTTAACAACAGAAGAAGCACCGGCTAACTTCGTGCCAGCAGCCGCGGTAATACGAGGGGTGCAAGCGTTAATCGGAATTACTGGGCGTAAAGCGTTCGTAGGCGGTCTATTAAGCAAGATGTGAAAGCCCAGGGCTCAACCTTGGAACTGCATTTTGAACTGGTAGACTAGAGTACTGTAGAGGGTGGTGGAATTTCCAGTGTAGCGGTGAAATGCGTAGAGATTGGAAGGAACATCAGTGGCGAAGGCGGCCACCTGGACAGATACTGACGCTGAGGAACGAAAGCGTGGGGAGCGAACAGGATTAGATACCCTGGTAGTCCACGCCGTAAACGATGTCAACTAGCCGTTTGTGTCCTTGAGACGTGAGTGGCGCAGCTAACGCACTAAGTTGACCGCCTGGGGAGTACGGCCGCAAGGTTAAAACTCAAATGAATTGACGGGGGCCCGCACAAGCGGTGGAGCATGTGGTTTAATTCGATGCAACGCGAAGAACCTTACCATCCCTTGACATCCAGAGAATTCGCTAGAGATAGCTTAGTGCCTTCGGGAACTCTGTGACAGGTGCTGCATGGCTGTCGTCAGCTCGTGTTGTGAAATGTTGGGTTAAGTCCCGCAACGAGCGCAACCCCTATCCTTATTTGCCAGCGCGTAATGGCGGGAACTCTAAGGAGACTGCCGGTGATAAACCGGAGGAAGGTGGGGACGACGTCAAGTCATCATGGCCCTTACGGGATGGGCTACACACGTGCTACAATGGCAGGTACAGAGGGCAGCGAAGCCGCGAGGTGGAGCGAATCCCAGAAAGCTTGTCGTAGTCCGGATTGGAGTCTGCAACTCGACTCCATGAAGTCGGAATCGCTAGTAATCGTGGATCAGAATGCCACGGTGAATACGTTCCCGGGCCTTGTACACACCGCCCGTCACACCATGGGAGTGGGATGCAAAAGAAGTAGCTAGTCTAACCTTCGGGAGGACGGTTACCACTTTGTGTTTCATGACTGGGGTGAAGTCGTAACAAGGTAACCCTAGGGGAACCTGGGGTTGGATCACCTCCTTATCTTGAAGTAAAAATGATTAATG
>NZ_BAAJMC010000045.1:0-766 GCF_057551365.1 Colwellia sp. KS18-150
GGTAACTAAGGCTCCCACCACTTTTGTTTTATTTCTAAAGGGGCAAATAAACCTACCAAAAACGATATAACAAAGAATAAAACCACTACAACTACTAAGTTAAATACCAAGCTTAAGCTTACTGATAAATAAATACTTAAAAAGCCAAAGAATACAGCACTGAAACAATAGAAAAAACCAGAAAAGATCCAATTGAAACCAATTTTACTTTTACAGCTTGAGCACTTTAAACGCTGTAGAAAAGATAATTTAGCAACAGAAATAGAATATTCACTGCAACTTGGACACTTCCTCTGTGATTTCATAGTTACCTAACGCCCATTTAATGGGCAAATAATAGTTGGTTAAAATAGCGACGTAGGAGCAAAACCAACTGTTATTTGTCCCTGTTTAAATGTTTGTTAGGTGTATGAACTAATTAGAATTTATATCACCTAAACTTACCAAACCACAATAAAACAATTGGCAAAGCCTTGCACGATTTTTTGCAGTAAAAACTGAGGAGTTATTTAGCCAAAAGATAAAGTAAAATACTTTGCTAAATTTCCCGCAACACCGCGAAACAATAATACACGTGCGATAAATACCAAGATTAACTGCGTTTAAGATACGTGATTGAGGCACTTAACGTAAATCAAAAAACAAACTAAACCTAAATAACCAAATACACCTAACGCCTCATTAAGAGGCTAAAAATAGTTGGTTAAAATAAGCGAGGCACGAGCAAAAACCAACTGTTTTTTGTCCTGCTTGAATGACTTATAGT
>NZ_BAAJMC010000046.1:0-715 GCF_057551365.1 Colwellia sp. KS18-150
TTATTAAAGGTGAAAGATGCCTTTAACAAAAGTCACCAAACGTACGGTAGTCCTCGCGTATTTCAAGCGTTAAAAAGGTTAGGTATTCAAACCAGTGAAAAACGTATTGCGCGTTTAATGCGAGAAAATGGTTTAAGAGCCCGCGCATTAAAAACCTATAGCAAACCGGCCAAAGTGAAGTTTTTCTATAAAGAAATCAAGAACAATCGTAAGCGTATTTGTAAGCCCGATGCGATTAATCAGCAATGGTCAGGTGACGTTACCTACCTTAAAGTAGGCTCGCGTTGGTATTACCTAGCCGTAGTTCTTGATTTGTTTTCTCGTCGTATTATTGGGTGGGCATTTGGTAAGCATAAATCAACTAGGCTAACGCTTAAGGCACTACAGTTGGCGATAAATAAGCGCAAAGTATCACAACCGGTTTTATTTCACACTGACCGAGGGGCAGAGTATAGGGCCCACGTAGTACAGCAGTACTTAATGAAACATAATAGTACCGCAAGCATGAATCGACCTGGTTGCTGTACAGACAATGCAGAAGTGGAATCATTCTTTCATTCGTTAAAGGCTGATATCATCAGAGGTAATGCATTTGAAACAACAAAGAAATTACATGCTAAATTAAAAGGTTACATGAATTATTTTTATAATAGACAGCGACTGCATTCAAGCTTAGGATATAAAACACCTGCTGAGTATGAATTGGCAGTTAATT
>NZ_BAAJMC010000047.1:0-534 GCF_057551365.1 Colwellia sp. KS18-150
ATAACGCCTCGTTAAGAGGCAAATAATATGTTGGCTAAAATAAGCGACGCAGGAGCAAAAGCCAACTGTTATTTGTCCTGCTTTAACGACTTGTTATGTGTAAATTTCACCATATTTTCTGGGATGCTTTCATAACTCATGTATTTTTGTAATATAGATTGTATTTCAGGATTATCTTCCCAGGCTGCAATAGGGTAGTTTTCATTCATAAGCGCTAAACCTTTAAGCAACTTTATGGCTCTGCCTACTTCATGTTTAGGATATAAGCACTCTTTATGAGATAACAGCATATCTATAGCAATAACCGAAGATGAAAGCTCATTAATTAAGAGTTTTTTCGCTTCCTCAGGTTGACCTGAATTAAAATACTCAAGAGCGCTAAAAGGTAGGTTAACTATCGAAAGGTTTTCGTACAACAACGAAGGTTTATCATCGTTAGTATAAGGACACGGTTCTTTTGCATGCATGTTGGCACTAAATAAAAGTACACTAATATATAAATATTTCACCGAACATCCTTTTACACATAACGCC
>NZ_BAAJMC010000048.1:0-453 GCF_057551365.1 Colwellia sp. KS18-150
CCCTTTTTTAATTCGCAGGCCACGGCGACAAGTTGCCCGTTATACTTTTGTTTTAATTCATTAGCCCACGCATTAATAGCCTTGGGTTGAGATGAAATAACAGAAAAGTGTTGTTTATTGGTTTGACGATTTACTTCACAAATATCATGTTTACGGTCTGCCCAATCGATGCCGATAATGGCAACAAAATCTGAAACGTTAAAAGCTTTCATTTTTAACCTCCAAAGCGTAAAGTTAAGGATGGAATATGGCTGTGGTTTTGTTTCTCGCAGGTCTTATAGATAGTCGGTGTGACGACAACCCCTGAGTATGCGTAATGAAACAAATAACTTCTGCTGATCCGAAAGTCTTGTTATAAGCATCAACTGTTTCAGTTAAAGTATTCGTGATCAACAGAAGCATATTCCACCTATTCAGAATAAAGGTAAATACTTATATAAATGGAATGGTCCA
>NZ_BAAJMC010000049.1:0-441 GCF_057551365.1 Colwellia sp. KS18-150
TAGTCATGTTGATATTTTAGGTATTGCGAATAATGTTGAAGATGGACAAATCGTCATAGTCACTGTCAGTGACGGTATTTCAACACTTGAATTTACAACATCTGTTCAAGGTTATATTTGGAGTATTACGGATAATGATTTAACTAGTCTAAATGATGGACCTTTAACTTACTTTGCAACGGTAACTGATCTAGCAGGGAATGTGACTAGTGATAGCGTGGTTAAAATCAAAGACACTAAAGCTACAGTGACAATAGGTGTTGATACACAAGGAGATATTATCGACGACACTATCAATAGTGTTGAAGCATTAGCAGTAAATATATACGGCACTGTTAGCGATATAGAAGATGGGCAAATTATTACAGTAGCTGTAACCGATGGAATGAATACTTTATTTTATGAAGCTCCTGTCAATGACGGGAGTTGGTTAATTGAAAG